>JALOQF010000173.1 GCA_025459425.1 Myxococcaceae bacterium
TGCCTACGCCCGCATCGTCTCTCTTGAACATCTCGTCGACGTGCCACGGCCGCCGGGCCTACGCGCGCGCGAACAAGGCGCGGTCGGGCGGACGCTCACTGGCGTCACGCGAGACCGACGATGTGTGCTCTGGTGGCGCGTGAGCTCGTGGTAGCTCCGGTTCAGCGCCGTCGCGCCCCCACCGAAGGCCGCACGCACGACCGCGGATTTCTGGTTGTCGGGGACGACCACTTCAGGCACGCCACCGAGTTCCTCGAAGGCCCTAAGGCGTCGGCGCGAGCACCGGCTTCGGCGTGCGGTCGACGCGGTACAGGCCCCAGTGCTTCTCGGGCTCGTCGGGGTGGTCCGACCCCTTCCACGGCTCGTCGAACGCCTCGAACACGAAGGTGAGGACGCCGCGCTTCACGCTCCAGGCGGTGAGCTGCTCGAGGTACTGCTTCTGCAACGCCTCGTTCGCGTTCGGCGGCGGAATGCCGCGGCCGTTCGAGCGCGTCGCCCAGCCGGCCTCGGTGATGACGACCTGCTTGCCGGGGTACTTCGACGCCACGCTGTCGTAGTTCTCTTCGGTATAGGCGAGCGCGGCGTCGAGGCCCTTCTGCTCCCACTGCGGGTACGTGTGCAGCGAGATGAAGTCGACCTCGGCGGCGAGCGGCCCGAGGTGCGTGCGCCACGGCACGTAGTTCTCGCAGAACGTCACCGGCTGCTTCACGCCGGCCTTCAGCGTGCGCACGTATTGAATGACGTGCTCGGTGGGCACGAGGTGGTCGGTCCACTCGACGGTGGCCTCGTTGCCCGCCGACACCGACGACACGACGTCGGGGAACTGGTTGGCGAGGCGAATCGCGCCCTCGAGCTGCGCCTGGTTCTCGCGCCGGTTCTGCTCGAGCACCTCGTCGGGGTACACGCCGCCCCACGGGCACTTCGGGTTGCTCGACTCGGCCGCCAGGTACGCGCCAATCATCACCTTGAAGGGCAGCTTGTGCTTCTTGATGAGCGCGAGCGTCGTCTGCGCATGCGGGCTGACGTCGTACATGCGCAGGTGGCGAAACCGCCGGGCGAGCAGCTTCAGGTCCTCGAGCACCTGCGCCTCGGTCGGGTACGTGCGCGTCGCCGGGCTCTGCCCTTCGCGGTAGCCCGAGTAGCAGATGGCCTCGACCCGCTCGAGGCCGCGGCGTCTCTTCGCCTCAGCGCCAGCCATATTTCGGTCGCCCTTCCGTGTCCCAGAAACCCCAGTGCGGCCCGCAGCCGCCCTCGGGCCCTGCCTTCCACGCCTCGTCCATCGCGGAGAAATAGAAGAGGTCGAGGCCCTCGCTGGCGGTCCACTCGAAGGTGTTCAGCGCGTAGAGCAGCGCGTTGCGCTCCGAGGGAATGGCCGCGCCCACGTTGGTGCCGTCGCTCGGCCAGCCCGTCTCGCTGATGACGATGCGCTTGCCGCCCGCAACCTTGCGCACGCGCGCCACCATCTCCTTCATGTACGCGAGCGAGTGCTCGAGGCTGCACTCTTCCCAGAAGGGGTAGCAGTTGATGAACAGCACGTCGCTCGCCTCGACGAGCTTCGGGTGTTCACAGAACAGGTAGTACGCGTCGACGGTGCCGACGGGAATGCCGGGCACCGCCTCGCGCACCTTCGCCATGGCCTCGACCAGGACGGCCTCGGAGAGGTCCTGGCGAAGGAGCACCTCGTTGCCCACGGCCGCGAGGTCGACGTGGCCCGCCCGGCAGAGCGAGATGAGCGCGTCGACCTCTCGCGCGTTCGTCTCGGCGTCTTCTCCCAGCCACGCGCCCACCACCGTCTGGAGCCCCATCGCCTTCGCCAGCGCCGGCGTGTGCTCGTTGCCGTCGGTGCACGAGAAGGTACGAACCCACCGGGTGTAGGGGGCGACGATGGCGAGGCGCTCCCGAATCTGCGCGGAAGCCAGCTGCGTCTTCAGGTCCGGCCCCTGGCCGTCGCGGTACGCGCTGAACGAGAGGCCATGAACGCGCGCGTTCAGCACGCCGCTCAGGCGCGCGACGAGGGCCGGCGTGTCCAACTCGGTGAAGCGCAATCGCTCCTCGGGCGGGAGCGGCGCGTCCATCACCCGGTTCTTGCGGGGCGTCGACATGTCAGCGCCGCTCCGTGGTGGACATCGAGACCACCACCGAGCGAACGGCCCCCAGCCGCCCGAGCACGTCACGGCTGGCCTGGGGACTCAACGCGCTGCCCTCGGCGCGCTCGACGCGCCCATCGCGCCAGTGCACCTCGACGGCCGGCCGGTCGCTGCGCACGTAGGTGACGGGGACCTGGCAGAGCGTGAAGGCGAGCTGCCCCGGCTCGAGGGCCAGGCGCTGCTCGGCGCCCGAGAGGTCGAACCAGGCGAGCTCGCCGCGCGCGCGCAGGAGCTCTCGCTCGAGCAGCGGCCCCGGCTGGAAGTGCACCACGCCGCCGCGCACCTCGACGCCGAGCTCGCCCAGCCGCGTGATGATTTCTTCCTTCACCGAGCCCGTCATGCCCGGCTGCTGGGCGCCCGCGTGCCGCGGCGTGTGCGAGTATGGGTCGCTCGGGAACGCACCGAACACCTCGGGAGCCTTGTTGAAGCCGAGGCCCGCGCGCACCCGCTGGTACGCCGCCTCGAGCCGCTCCACGGTGGCCCAGGGCGCCCCGCTCCGCCGGGCGTCGAGCCCCACCTCTTGCACCGCGAGGAGCAGCTTCGACACCATGTGCCAGTAGATGCAGCCGAGCCCCTCGTAGCCGTACATGGTGCCCGAGCGGCCGGTGAAGCCCTTGAAGCCGAAGACGCGCTCGAAGCAGGACGTCACCTCGTCGCCACCCGCCTCGACCAGCGCGGTCAGCGGCTCGTCATGCGAGAGCGTGCGCAGCGTGGCCCGCACGTCGTCGACGGTGCGCAGGTGCCCCGCGAAGCGGACGTCGCCGTGCCGGTCCTTCGTCACCAGCCGCCGGTCGCCGCGCTGGAGCAACGCCTGGAGCAGCGCGCTCTTCGCCACGTCGGCCGCGGGAACCCGGTTCTTCTCGACGAACGACGGCAGCGCGCGCTGCGGGTACAGCAGGAAGCTCTGCTGGTCTTCGCGGAACAGCCGGCTCTGGAAGAGCGCGTCGATGACCGAGAGCGCCTCGTCCGGCGAGAGGAGCCCGGCGCTCAACACCGCCACCTGCCCCTCGAGCATCTCGTAGAGCGGGTCGACCTTCGCCTCGGTGGGCGTCAGCTCGAGCAGGTTGTACGAGTGGTACAGCCCGTCGTCGCGCCGGTTCGCCCGCAGCGAGTGCTCGACATAGCGCTGGGACAGGCGACACAGGCTCGCCGCCTCGCTGACTGCCACGCGCACCGTGGGCCCCGGCCCGTGCTCGACCAGCTCGTTGCGGTAGGCCTCGAAGACGCTCTGCAGCGCGCCGAGGAGCTGCCGCCGCTCGCGGTCACTCACCTGCGGCCGCGCGAGGAGCCCCTCGTGCTGCTCGAAGACCCGCCGCGTCGCGCTGAACCACGCGCGCACCGCCTGCGACACCTCGGCCTCGGCGGCGCCGTCGAAGCAACGCGCGAGGAAGGCGAGGTGCCGGTACAGCTGCGCCATCGTCACCATCGACAGGCCGTTGCCGACGAGCGCGTTGTTCGCGTCGTTCCACTCGGGCCGCTGGGTGTTCATCCAGATGCCGCCGTCGAGCACCAGGTTGTTGAGCTTCGACAGCACCGGCACCAGCAGCTTCTCGAAGCCCGAGGCGCGCACGAGCGCTCCGTCGGCGCCGTGGAGCAACCGGCCGTCGCCGCCCACCGCCGACACCCTCGCCTTCGCGCGGCGGTCGGCCTCGTGGTCGAAGCGGATGGTGGAGCGCGGCGCCCGCGCGATGTCCGCGGCCGAGGCGAGGCGGTAGGGCACGTCGGCGAAGACGAAGTGCCGCTCGCCCAGCAACGCGGCGAGGCGACCGGGCCTGACGCGCTCGAGCTGCTCGAGGAGCCGCCCCAGGTAGACGACCTGGTGGTCGCCCCAGTACCCGATGGTGGCCCACGGGTTGTCCTCTTCGGGCTCTTCCCAGTCGATGCCGGCGCGGCTGAGCCGGTAGGGGTTGAAGCCGTCAGCGGTCGACGCGTTGAGGAACGCGGTGACGACGCTCTCGAGGAACGCCGGGTGGCTGGTGCACAGCGCTTCCCAGTTCTGGAAGATGTCGCGCCAGTTGCCCTGGTAGTCCACCGCGGCGCTGCCATCGGCGTTCTTCACGCGAATGGTGAACTGGTTCCATGGCCGGCTCGGGTCGCCGTGGCGGCGGCTGAAGGTGAGCGGCAGGTACTCCGAGGCCAGGCGCACGAGGTCGAGGTCGTTCGTCTCGCGCGCCCACGCGAGCAGCCCATCGACCGAGACGTGCCCGGTCCGGTTCGCCACGCCCGCTCGCGCCGCGACGGCCCGATTGCGCTCGGCGACGAAGGCCGCGAAGTCGCGCCAGTCGACCTGGTGGCCCGCGACGAAGACGCCGCCGCGCATGATGTTGAACAACACGTTGGCCTGATGGTGGGCCACCACCCGCGCGTCGGCGGTGCACTGGAGCCCGTCGGCGCTGCCCACCAGGCGCCGCACGGCGGTGGAGCCGCGCGTGATGTCTGCCGCCAGCTCGGCCTCGAGCCCCCGGGGGTGCGAGAGCTGCCCGCGCAGCGTCTCGACCTGCGCGTGGTCGCGCTCGACGTCGGCCACCACGCGCCACACCTTCTTCTCGCCCGGCGCCAGCGTCAGAGACGTCTTCACCAGCCACGCCGCGCGGCGTCCCGTGAGGCGGTGCTCGGGCGTCACCGGCTCACCGCGCCGCACCGCGCGCAGCTGGTCGGTCGACAGCAGCACCTGGAAGTGGGTGAGCCCGGTGCAGAACACCGTCGTCGCCCGCAACGACTCGGCGGCGATGGGCTGGTCGAGAATCGCGGCCTGCAGCGCGATGACGCCCAGGCCCGTGGCGGCGTCGACGTCGGCCCGGGTGTAGGCGTTGACGAGACAGCTCGCCGACTGCTGCAGCGCCGGGTCGACGCCCGCCGGCATGAGGTCGACCAGCCCGTCCACCACGTCGAGGGTGATGGGGCGCGCCGAGGTGTTCTCGAGCTGCACGGTGCGCACGAACCCGAACACCTCGCTCGTCGACCAGCGCGCACGGAAGGTGAGCCCCAGCCCCTGGTGCGCCTCTTCGAACGCCACCTGCGTGCCGGCGGTGCTCTTCGCGAGCAGACGACGAACGAGCGGGTCGTCGTTCTCGTGGCGAAACGGCTCCCACACCACGGGGCCTCCGGGCGTCGTCACCCGCAGGGTGGTGTGCGGCCCGGTGTGCGCGTGCGCGACGTGCAGCTTGTCGTCGGTGACGTAGGGAAAGAGCGCGCCGGCCACCGAGCGACGCCCGGCCGTCAGCCCGCCGCGGCTCGAGACGAAGAGCCAGTGGTCGGTCGCGCTCACCACGCTCATGAGGAAGGGCGGCAGCCGGTCGACGTCGCGGATGACGGCGAACGACTCGCCGTCGACCTCGAGGAACTCGGGCGTCGTTTCCGGTGGTGGGGGCGGGGGCGGTTGGGTCACGATGTGCTCGGCAGCCAGCGACGGTTCGCGCGAGCTTTGTTCGTCACCCGAACAGAGTCAACGACACCACGCCGCGCCCCGTCATGGCCCTTGCGCGACGGCTTGACGCTCCAGGGGGCCCGCGCTTTGTTCGATAATCGAACGAAGAACCAGAGGACCCCCGTGAGAGCGCACCAGAAGTCCGACGCCAGCGCCGTTCGCCTCCACAACATCACCCTGGTGCTCCGCACGGTGCAGGCCGAGGTGCAGATTTCCCAGGCCGACCTGGCGCGCCGGCTGGGGCTCGCGCGGTCGACGGTGCTGGCCATCGTCGACGACCTGCTCGAGCTCGGGCTCCTGAAGGAGCAGGGCCACGGCGTCTCGGGCGGCGGGCGGCGGCCGATGATGCTCACCCTCGACGACGTCGCGTACCACCTCGTCGGCGTCGACATCGGCGCCACCCACGTCACGGTGGTGGTGATGAACCTGAAGGCCGAGGTGCTGGCCCGGCAGCACCGGGCGTTCGGGACGAGGGAAGACCCCAAGGGCACGCTCGCCCTCGTCGAGGAGCTCATCGGGCGGGTGCTGTCCGAGTCGCGCGCCGGGCGACGGCAGGTGGTGGGCATCGGCGTGGGCGTGCCGAGCCCCGTCGACCTGCGCACCCCGGGCTTCGTCTCGCCCGTCGTCATGCCGAGCTGGGCGGGCGTCGACATCGCGGGGCGGCTCCAGGGGCGCTTCGGCGTGCCGGTGCGGGTCGAGAACGACGCCAACCTCGGCGCGCTGTGGGAGGCCCGCTGGGGCCACGGCGCCAACGTCGGCACGCTCGCGTACATCAAGGTGGCGACGGGCATCGGCTCGGGCCTCGTCATCGACGGCCGCATCTACCGGGGTGCGCGGGGCGTGGCGGGCGAGCTCGGGCACCTGCCCATCGACTCGTCGGGGCCGCTGTGCGTCTGTGGCCTGCGCGGCTGCCTCAACACCCTCATCGGCACCCACAACCTCCTCGAGCGCGCGAAGGGCAAGGGCAAGGGCAAGCGCCGCTTCGAGGTGCTCGACGACCTGCTCGACGCCGCCCTCGCCGGAGACGCCGTGGCGACGGGCACCATCGAGTACGCCGGCCGGCAGCTGGGGCTGGGCGTGGCGATGCTGCTCAACCTCTTCAACCCGGCGCTGGTGGTGGTGGGCGGCGACATCGTGCGCACCGGCGACCTGCTCTTCGCTCCGCTGCGCGAGACGGTGTCGAAGAACTGCTTCTCGGAGAACTTCTCGCACGTACACCTGGTGGCGAGCCGCGTCGGCGAATCAGCCACCGCGCGCGGTGCGGCCACGCTGCTCTTCGACGAGGCCATCGAGTCACCGGCCTCGTTCTTCGAGGGCGCCGCGCGCTCGCTTCGTCTGGCTGTCTGAACCCCGCTGGCCCTCCCGGAGTCTCGTGATGCCGACCTTCGCCCGCCTCGCCGTCCTCGTTGGCCTGTCGGCGTGCGGCCCCAGCGGGCCCACGGTGTCACCGCCCACCGAGTGGCAGTTGTCGTGGGCCGACGAGTTCGACGGCGCCGCTGGCACGCTCCCCGACGCCGCGCGCTGGGTGCTGCAGACGGGCACCGGGCCCAACGGCGACGGCTGGGGCAACAACGAGCTGCAGACGTACACCGCGCGGCCGGAGAACGTGGCGCACGACGGCGAGGGCCACCTCGTCATCACCGCGCGCCGCGAGCGCTTCGGCAACCGGGAGTACACCTCGGCGCGCATCAACACGCAGGGCCTCTTCACCCAGACGTACGGCCGCCTCGAGGCGCGCATCAAGGTGCCGGCGGCGAAGGGCCTGTGGCCGGCCTTCTGGGCGCTGGGCGCCGACATCACCGAGGTGGGCTGGCCGCGCTGCGGCGAAATCGACGTGCTCGAGGTGCGCGGGCACCAGCCGTCGAGCGTCATCGCCTCGCTGCACGGGCCCGAGTACTTCGGCGGTGGCGCCATCAGCAAACGGTTCACCCTCGAGGGCGGCACCTTCGCCGACGACTTCCACGTCTTCGCCGCCGAGTGGGACCCCTCGCGCATCGCGTTCTCCGTCGACGGCGAGGTGTTCCAGACGGTGACGGCGCGCTCCGTCGTCAGCGGCGGGCGCACGTGGGTGTTCGACGACCCGTTCTTCATCATCTTGAACCTCGCCGTGGGCGGCACGTTCCTCACGCCGACGGGGCAGCCCGACGCGAACACCGTCTTCCCGCAGGCCCTCACCATCGACTTCGTGCGCGCGTACACCCGGGTGCCGTCGCGATGAGGCGGCTGCTCCTCGCCGCCGCGGTGGGGACGCTCGCGTGTCAGCCGCCGCGGGCCGAGCCGCCGCGTGGCGTCCTCACCCTCACCGCGTCGCAGTCGCAGGCCACGTGGATTCGCAACTTCAACCCGCTCATGCCGGGCTCGCGCTGGCCTTCGGCCGCGGGCATCTACGAGCCGCTCGCCGTCTACAACTCCGTCGCCGGCGCGTGGGTGCCGTGGCTGGCCACGGCGTGGGCGTGGCGCGACGAGGGCCTGACGCTCACGTTCACGCCGCGCGCGGGCGTCACCTGGTCCGACGGAGCGCCCTTCTCGGCCGACGACGTCGTCTTCACCTTCGAGCTGCTCCGCCGCTTCCCCGCGCTCGACCAGAAGTCGGTGTGGAGCTTCCTCGAGACGGTGCAGCGCGACGACTCGGGCGAGGTGCGCTTTCGCTTCAAGCGGCCGTACGTGCCCGCGCTCGCGTGGATTGCGCACCAGCCCATCGTGCCGAAGCACGCGTGGTCGAGCGTCGAAGACCCGGTGGCCTTCACCAACCCCACGCCCATCGCGACGGGGCCCTTCACCGAGGTGCGGCTCTTCCAGAACCAGGTGTACGAGCTGGGGAAGAACCCGCGCTACTGGCAGCCGGGCAAGCCGGCCATCGAGGCGATTCGCCTGCCTGCGTTTCCGGGAAACGACCAGGCCAACCTCGCGCTCGTCGACGGAGAGCTCGACTGGGCCGCGAACTACGTGCCCGCCGTCGAGCGCGTCTTCGTGCGCAAGGACCCGACGCACCACCACTACTGGTTCCCCGCGCTGGGCAGCACCGTCTTCCTCTACGCGAACACCACGCGCGCGCCGTTTGGTGACGTGAAGGTGCGCAAGGCGTTGAGCCTCGCCATCGACCGCTCGCTCATCGTCGACGTCGCGATGTCCCGCTACACGACCGCCTCGGATGGCACGGCGCTCTCGGCGGCGTACGACGCGTGGAGAGACCAGGCGGCCGTCACGAAGGGCGCGGCGTGGATGCGCTTCGACGCGGTGGAGGCCGCGCGGCTCCTCGACGAGGCGGGCCTCACGCGCAACGAGAAAGGCCAGCGCGTGTTGCCCGATGGAAGACCGTTGTCGGCCCCCATCGCCGTCGTCAACGGCTGGTCCGACTGGGTGCGCGCGGCGCAGGTCATCTCGCGCGGCTTCAAGAAGCTGGGCGTCGACGCGCCGGTGCGGCTGTTCGACGAGGGCACCTGGTTCCAGCGGCTCCAGCGTGGAGAGTTCGACCTCGCCGTGGGCTGGTCCATCGAGGGCGTCGCGCCGTACGAGTTCTACCGCTGGCTGATGAGCCCGCAGACGGTGCAGCCCCTGGGCTCGCCGGCGCCGGGCAACTGGCACCGGTACGGCAGTGAGGCCGCCGCGCCGCTCTTCGCCGAGCTCGAGCGCACGACCGACGCCGCGCGCGAGAAGGAGCTCGAGGCCGCGCTGCAACACGTCTTCGTCGACGAGGCCCCGGCGATTCCACTCTTCCCCAACCCGTCGTGGGGCGAGTTCAACACGCGCCGCTTCGAGGGCTTTCCCGACGCGAAGAACCCGTGGGCCGCGTTGTCTCCGAACAAGATGCCCGACGCGCTACTGGTGCTGACGGCGGTGAAGACGCGCGCGGAGGCTCCATGAAGTTCCTCCTGCGCCGCTTCGGCTTCTACGGCGTGGCGGCCTTCTTCGCCGTCACGTTGAACTTCTTCCTCCCCCGCCTCATGCCCGGCGACGCGGCCGGGGCGTTGTTCGCGCGCTTTCAGGGGCGGCTGTCTCCCGAGGCGCTCGAGGCGTTGCGGCGCGCCATCGGCATCTCCGACGGGCCGTTGCTCCAGCAGTACGCCCAATACCTCATGGACCTCGCGCACGGAGACTTCGGCATCTCCATCAGCCAGTACCCGGCGCGCGTCACCGACGTGGTGCTCACCGGGCTCGGGTGGACGGTGCTGGTCGCGGGCGTCGCGCTCGTCGTCGGCTTCGCCCTGGGCACCACGCTCGGCGTCCTGGCCGGCTGGAAGCGCGGCGGCGTCATCGACTCGGTGCTGCCGCCGTCGCTCGCGTTCATCGGCGCGTTCCCCTACTTCTGGCTCGCGATGGGCCTCTTGTTCCTCTTCGGGTTCGAGTGGCGCTGGGTGCCGCTGCGCCACGCGTACTCGGACGGCGCGAGCCCGGAGTGGACGTTCGCCTTCATCGCCGACGTCGCGCGCCACGCGGCGCTGCCGGTCTTCACCGTCGTCGTCGCCACGCTCGGCGGGTGGATGATGGGCATGCGCAGCGCGATGGTGGCCGTGCTGGGCACCGAGTACCTCGCGCTCGGCCGCGCGAAGGGGCTGTCGACGTTGCGCCTCGCGTGGACGTACGCCGCCCGCAACGCGCTGCTCCCCAACGTCACCAGCCTCGGCATGTCGCTGGGCTACGTGCTCGGCGGGTCGCTCCTCACCGAGGTCGTCTTCTCGTACCCGGGCCTGGGCTTCCTCATGGTGCAGGCGGTGCGCGCGCAGGACTTTCCGGTGATGCAGGGGCTGTTCATCATGATCACCCTCGCCGTGCTGACGGCGAACGCGCTCGTCGACGTGGTGACGACGCTCATCGACCCGCGCACGCGGGGCCGGGAGGCCTGACATGGGAGCGGCGACGTCACGCGCGGGCAGCGGTGGCTTCTCGGTGGTCGAGCTCCTTCGCACCAACCGGCGCGCGCAGCTGGGGCTCGGCGTGCTCGGGTTCTTCACCGTGGTGGGCCTCGTCGGCCCGCTCTTCATCGAAGACGCGGGCGCGTACGTGGCGATTCCGTACCTCGAGCCGTCGTGGGCGCATCCCTTCGGTACGACGGGCCAGGGCCAGGACGTGCTGGCGCAGACCATCGTGGGCACGCGCGCGTCGCTCTTCAACGGGCTGCTCGTGGGCGTGGCGGTGGTGCTGATCGGCGCGGCCGTCGGCGTGACGGCGGGCTTCTTCGGCGGGTGGGTCGACGATGCGCTGTCTTTGGCCGTCAACGTGTTGCTGGTGGTGCCGTCGCTGCCGCTCGCCATCGTCATCGCGGCGTACCTGCCGCCGGGGCCCTTCACGGTGGCGCTCGTGCTCATCGGCACCGGCTGGGCGTGGAACGCGCGGGTGCTGAAGGTGCAGACGTTGTCGTTGCGCGAGCGTGACTTCGTGCAGGCCGCGCGCGTCAGCGGAGAGCCCAACTGGCGCATCATCTTCGTCGAGATGCTGCCGAACATGGGGCCGATCCTCCTCACGCAGCTGGTGGGGGCGACGACGTTCGCCATCGGCGCGCAGGTGGGCCTCGAGTTCCTGGGGCTCGGCGACGTCGGGGCGGTGACGTGGGGCTCGAACCTGTACTGGGCGAGCAACGACCAGGCGCTGCTGACGGGCGCCTGGTGGACGTTCGTGCCGACGGGCACGTGCATCGCGCTGGTGGGCTTCGCGCTGTCGCTCCTCAACACCTCGGTGGACGAGGGCACGAACCCGGCGCTGCGGGTCGAGCGTTCGTGGCGCGCGCACCTGAAGCGGGTGGGCGTGCCGGCCACCATGGTGACGCCGGTGGTGCGGCGATGACGGCGCCGGTGCTGGCGGTGAAGCACCTCTCGGTCGACTACGTGTCGGCGCAGGGCCTCGTGCACGTGGTGGACGACGTCTCGCTCGAGCTGCGGCGGGGCGAAGTGCACGGCCTCGTCGGAGAGTCGGGCTGCGGCAAGTCGACGTTCGCGCGCGCGCTGTTGCGGGTGCTCGGCCCACCGGCCATCGTGACGGGCGGCTCGGTCGAGCTCGAGGGCAAGGACCTGATGGCGATGAGCCCGGCCGAGCTCGACGCCGTTCGCTGGGTGCGCATGGCGATGGTGTTCCAGGGCGCCATCGACGCGCTGAACCCGGTGCTGCGCATCGAGGAGCAACTCTGCGACGCGATGCGGGCCCACGGCGTGCGCGATGGACTCGACGACCGGGCGAAGAAGCTCGTCGACCGGGTGTCACTGCCGCGGCGGGTGCTGACGGCGTACCCGCACGAGCTCTCTGGCGGCATGCGGCAGCGCGTCGTCATCGCCATGGCGCTCGCGCTGGGGCCGCAGGTGCTGTTGATGGACGAGCCGACGACGGCGCTCGACGTGGTGGTGCAGGCCGAGATTCTCGACGAGCTCGACCGCCTGCGGAAGGACATGGGCTTCTCGGTGCTGCTGGTGTCGCACGACCTGCCGCTCATGCTCGAGCGCTGCGACCGCATCAGCGTGATGTACGCGGGGCGCATCGTCGAGTCGGGGCCAGTGGGCGCGTTCCGCGAAGGGAGCACGACGCACTCAGGCCTCGGTCACCCGTACGCGCAGCACCTGCTGCAGTCGTTCCCGCGCCTCGACGGGCCGCGGCGCATCGCGAAGGCGCTCGAGGGCAGCCCGCCGAGTCTGTTCAAGCCGCCGCCAGGCTGCCGGTTTCACCCGCGGTGTCCGTCGGCGGTGGCCGTCTGCAAGGTGGAGCAGCCGAAGCTCACGCCGCGGGGGGCTGATCATGTCGCCGCGTGCCACGTGACGGCTGCTGAGTCTTCGGCTGGACCGCCCCTCGCCTCGAGTTGAGCGGGCTCACGAACCGCGTCGTCGCAGGCGATTCTCGAATTCCGAGAAAAGGACGTTTGGTCGCCGTGCGACTCTCGGCGCGCCGTGAGTCAAGGGAGCGAACCCATCGACGAGGAGACGAACCATGAAGATTCGAAGCGTTACGGGCGGGGTTGCCTTCCCTCAAGTCGCTGATGACGTGCGGTGGTCCGAAGGGAAGAGGCAGGCGACGCCGTCGGCGGTGAGGCACAACGCCCCAGATGGCTTGATGCACCTCGACGGCGCGAGCGTGGTGGCCGACGTCAAGGACTCGCTGCGCGCCGACCGTTTCACTGAAGCCTTCAACGCGGGTGGCCTGAAGGGGCTCCTCGGGGGCTTCGTCGACATGGTGACGCCCGGCAAACAGATTGAAGCGGCCGGGGTCGTGAACGTTGGTGAACGGACCCTCTTGCTCGAGTTGGCCAACTTCACCTCGGCGCCCGACGCCGTCATCCAGGAGGCCACGAAGGGCCTGGGCTCACGCGCCGACTTCGAGAAGACCTTCAGCGAGAAGGAGCGCGCGCACTTCATTCAGAACTTCCCCACCGTTGGGCGCAGCCAGGCCACGGCATTGCACCACCAGCCGAGTGAGAAACGAGACTTCGACGCCTCTGACCGATTCAAGACCCTGAACCTGGGCGGCCTTTCGAGCAAGGTGCTCAAGGACTGGAAGAAGGCCGACCCCGCGGTGAAGGCGACGGTCGACGAGCTGATCAAGGCCGCGGCCGACACGTACGGAGGCTCCGCCGCTGAGCTGGCGAAGACGGCCACCGTGGTTCGTGTGGGCAACGTTCATGAGGACTACGGCTATGCCGTGCTCCTCGAAGGGCCCGTCTCCAGGCGGCCCGACGGCATGCCTGACGGCACGTACAGCCATCACACGGCTGCGGTGATTTCGCCTGAAGGCGCGCTGCTCGGAGAGCCCGTCGGCAGTCTCTGGAAGCACAGCTGACCTGCTCCCCGGCAGCGACGGCCCGAGCTGCGCCCTCAGCTTTCTGAGCCAGAACACAGGCCAACCCGTGGGAACTTCGCCGAGCGCGGTTGGCGTGTGACTTGAAATGCTCGCCGGCCATGCGCTTGCTCATTCCTCTCATTCTTCTGCTGTCCGCCTGTCGAACCACCCTCGAGCCATCGGACTACGCACGGACGTGCAGCGTCGATAGCGACTGTGTGGCGGTCATCGTTGGCAATCTCTGCGGGCGGTGCGGAGCGCCAGCCGAGTTCACTCCAGCTCGGCAGGTGCATTGCACGGGCGTCAACTCGGCCATCAACCTCACGGAGGTGGGTCGCTACAACGCGGACTACAGCGCCGTGCGTGGAGCGTGTCTGCCAGACTTCACCGCGTGTCCCCTGGCGTGCGGGGCCCCGACCGAGGCCTTCTGCAGCGCGGGCACCTGCAGCCTTCGGCCTTCGCCGAGGCTGTGACCGTCACTCCTGGCGCGAGCCTCCCCACGGGCCGTTCTCCGTCAGTCGACGTACACGTCATCGACGAGCAACGACTCGCCCAGCCGCGCCGTGCCGCCGCTCACGTCGTTGCCGATGGTGAACGGCGAGCGCAGGCGCGTGAGGTCGGCTCCACGGAAGTCCGTCAGCGGAATCGACAGGCTGTGCCACTTCCCATCGTTCACCCAGCCGTAGTCGTTCGCCTTCACCTGCACCGTCACCTCGGCGTTCGACGCGTTGAAGTACAGCACCCGCACGGCAATCGTCGCGAGGCCTGGGTCCGACGAGCGCAGGCTCACGTGCAGCGTCGACCACCCGGCGAGCGACGTGGGCCTTTCCCAGAACAACCCGCCACCCCAGAAGCCCGTGCCGTTGAAGTCGAGCTCGTCCGACACCAGCCCCTCGACGCGGTCGTCCGACGGCTCGGTCGCGTAGCTGTTGCTGAAGATGAAGTAGTTGTCGATGGGCAGCCGGTCCGACGCGCCGCCCTCGTAGAACACGCCGAACGCCAGCCGCCGCGCGCCCATCACGTAGGGGAACGGCCCCGGCCTCGACTCCGACGCGCCGCCATCACCCGCGAACTGTCGGAAGCCCGAGTAGTCCGGCACGCCCGGGTTCGGCCGGCACGCCGACACCGCCACCACGCCCACCACGAGCCACGCGCGCTTCATCACCGGCCTCCATCGGGCGCGACGTAGTCGGTGGTGCGAATGACGGTGGGCGAGCCTCCGTCGGCGCCGCGCACCAGCGCGTAGCCCCGCATCGGAGACCCGAGCGCCACGGCGCCCTGGTACGCCAGCAGGTCG
>JALOQF010000174.1 GCA_025459425.1 Myxococcaceae bacterium
CGAATGGAGCGAGTGGGCGTCTGCGCTGCGTCGACAACGCCTGCGTGCAGCAGTGCTCGCCGTGAGTCTCAACCCTCGACCGTCACCGTGACGCCGACGAGGCCTGCCCGCTGCAGCCGCTCGGTCAACGCGGGCTGCACCTGCGAGGCGATCGGGGCCCTGAGGCCGAGGCGGCTGACGAAGCGCGGACCGGTTGCGTCGAGCAGCCCGAAGGGGCGCAGCACCGGGCCGAACTCGCGCTCGAGGCCCGAGTACAAGCCGAGCGCTCGCTGCTGCCAGGCGCCGAGGTGATGGGTGGGCCCGCTCACCCGCAGCCACGCTGCCACCTCGATGACGTCGTCGTCGCGCTGGGCCCGAAGCTCGTCGAGCAGCACCCGCTCGGTCGAGGGGATGAGCGCGCGCGTGATGGGGCGCTCGGGGTGCGCGGGCGTCATGATGGTGAACCCCTGGCCCTCCCGCGTCACGCCTCCGAGGCGAACGGCGCTCGTCCCGTCGAGGCGTCGCGCCCAGGTCCGCCACGCCGCCAGCGCCTCGTCGCCGTCGAGCGCGCACAGCCCGGCATCGTGGAGGAGCGGTGAGGCCACCAGCACGGCCCACCCCAGCCCGCCGAAGTAGCCGAAGGCGTTCCCTTCGAGCCCTCGACGACGAGCCCACCGACGCACTCCTGCGAAGACGGCGTCGAACGCGGCAGTTCGCCCGTGCTGCGCCAGGGTCGCGCGGAGCACCTTCGCGTCGTCAGCGCCGAGGGCGAACCGGCGGGCCTCGTCGTCCTCGTCATGGCGATCGATGGCGACGACGTCGAAGCCGGCGCCCCGCACGAGGTGCCGGCCGACCCGTGTGCCGTCGAGCTCCGTGGCGACGAGATCGAGGAAGGCGCCGGGGCTGGTCTCGCAGACGACGAGGAGATCGAGATCCGTCCCCGGCTGGGACGGCGCCCAGGCCCGAGAGCCGAAGGCGCGGACCGACACCTCGATGCCCGCCGTCGACGCGGCGCTGGTGATGGCGGCCCGGACCCGCTGCTCGAGCGCATCCATCGGCGCCGCGCCCGCAGCTGGTCGCCGCACCAGGCCATCGCGGAAGGCGACGCGCGCCCGCACGAAGAAGGTGTCGTCGGGGCGCTCGAGCAGCGCCACGTCCGTCGGCTCCCACTCGAGGGTGAGCCGCCTCGCCTCGCGCCGGAGCAGCTCGAGCGCCGTCGGATCGTCACGGCCCACGGCGCCAAGCGTCAGGTGCGGAACGAACTCGCCGTGCTCGCCGCGGTTCTGCTCCGTGCACGCGGGCCACCGGGCCACCAGCGCCGCCTGGAGCGCCTCGAGCCAGCGCCGCGAGGGCTCGTCCGGGCCGAGCGCCACCGTGAACGACTGCGCGTGCTCGAAGACGATGACCTGGTCGAAGCGGAGCATCCGGCTCGGGATCGCGCGCAGGGCCGCCTGCAGCTCGGTTACCTGCGCTTCGAGCAGGTCCGGCTCGACGAACCCGAAGAGCAGCGTCACGTGAGGAGGCCAGCGGTCGAAGCGGCGATCGTGCGTCCGCCGCAGGCGCTGAATCGGGCCCCAGTGCGCTTCGGGCGGGAGCAGCGCAAGGGCGGTCCGATGGCTGAGCTGGGGCGCGGTCGAGTCCTCCAGCTGGACGAAGAGCCCGAAGTGATCGGAGCGATGAACCGAGTCGTCACCGAGTAGTCGGGCGGACTTCGCGCGGAGCCGCTCCCCGAAGCAGACGATGCGGTCGAGGCGGCCCGAGCGGCCCCGTGAGGTGAGGGCCGCCGCCAGCGGGTTTCGCTCGACGTCGTAGGTCAGGCCGGCCGAGGCAGGGTTCACGGTCTGCCACGCGTCGACGCCGTGGAGCCGCCCGAGCAGGGGGGCCAGCTCGTCGGGCTGGGCGTTGAAGTCTCCGGCGAGCACCAGCGCGTTCGACGAGAGCAGCGTGTGGCAGAGCCGGGACAGATCGCGCTCCCGCTCGGCGCGCCGGTCCTGCTCGCGATCGCTCGGCAGGTGCAGCCCCGCGAACGTCAAGCCGTCGAAGTGCGCGACGACGACCTCTCGCCCGGGCGCACACTCGAGCGCCTCGCACGCGAGCGGGGTCGCGGCGCAGAGCAACACGACGTCGCCGTGTGGGCTGCGCACGAGGGCTCTGCCGGCCGCGAGCCCGTGCGCCTCGAGCACGGCCACGAAGTCGTCGGTGGCCTCGGTGAAGGCGATCAGCTCGGGCGCGGCCTCGGCGACGGTGTCGAGGAGCGCCCGCCAACGCGTTGGATGGTCGAGCAGCTCGCCCTCGAACCGGTTGCTCAGCACGTTCCACGTGGCCACCGTCGGCGCTGGCGACAAGGCTCCCGTCGCCGCGCCGCGAGGCTCGAGCGCGCGCGAAGGCAGCGGCTGCGGTGCGACCGTCGACGCCGGGTGGGCGGCCGAGTGGCCCAGCACGTCGGCGCGGCGATCGAGGCGCAGCGCGCGGTCCCACAGCGGCGCCCCGCGGTACCGGAACCCGACGATGCGGTGCCAGGGAATCGGGCCGTTGGGCAGGAAGTCCCGAAAGGCGATCACCTTCGTGCCGTTCGGCCGATCGACGAGCACGATCTCACAGGCGTCGGCGTCGAAGCGCGGATCCCACCGCAGCTGGTGGTACACCGAGGGCCCATCGGGGAACGGGCGACTGTCGTTGTCCTGGTCCATGGGAGGGCTCCACGCCTCGGCCGTGACGACGCCTGACGGCGCTTCATGACACGTCAGCCACCCCCGCGGGGCTCGTCCAGCGGAGCGTCATGAACCCGCCGGTCACGATCATCAAGTTCCCCAGGACGCCGCACCTCGAGGGGTCCACGCTCCAGGCGGGCGACGGCGACCTGCCGCGTGTTCGTCTCGAGGCGCTCGTGGGCGACGAGGTGATCGTCACCGAGAAGCTCGACGGGGTGAACGTCGGGCTGCGCTTCGATGCCGCTGCGAGGCCCTGGCTCTTCTCGCGCGGTCACTTCCTTGGCTCCGAGCCGTGGTTCGACCGCCTCAAGCAGCAGGTCGCGCGCGATCGGGCGGCGCTCTTCGAGCGGCTCGGGACCCGGTTCGTGCTCTACGGCGAGTGGCTCGAGGCCAGGCACACCGTCTTCTATGGCGCGCTCCCGGCCTGGCTGTTCGTCTTCGATCTGTTCGATCTCGAAGCAGGTCGGTTTCTTGGAACCACGGCGCGCCGGCGACAGCTCGAGGGCCTCGGCCTCGTCGAGCCGCCCGAGCTCTTTCGCGGTCCCTCCGCGGCGCTGCCCGAGGTGCCGAAGTTGTTGGCGCGGAGCCGCTTCGTGACGACGGCCGTCGAGGCGAACTTCGAGGCGACCGTGCGAGGGCGGGGCCTGTCACTCGAGAAGGAGCGCGCGCAGACGCACCTCTCGGGGCAGGTCGAGGGCCTGGTCTTCCGCGTCGAGCGCCGAGGCGCCTTCCAGTCACGCTGCAAGTACGTGCGGGCGGGTTTCCGGCAAGCGCTCGCGCTGGGGGCGGTCCACTGGGCTCGCCGCCCCTTCGTGCCCAACGGCCTTGCCTCGTCGACGACCCGTTGAGCAGGACCGCGTGTGGCGGTGGAAGTAGAAGGACCTCATGCGTCCGTTTTCGTTCTTCGTTCTGACGGCTCTGGCGGTTGCCTGCGGTGCCGTTCGCCCGCCGTGCAACGCCGAAACCTGCGCCCTTGGCTGTTGTGACGCGAGTGGCCTGTGCCTGGCTGGAGACAGCGCCTCGGCCTGTGGACAGCGCGGACAGGTCTGCACCTCGTGCGGCGCCCTCGGGTCGTGCGTCGCCGGGGCGTGTCAGCAATTGCCCGGTGGAAGTGGTGGCTCGGGCGTCGGCGGTGGCTCGGGCGTCGGCGGTGGCTCGGGTGTCGGTGGTGGCTCGGGCGTCGGTGGTGGCTCGTCGGGTGGCGGTTCTGCTGGTGGAGCATCGTCGCTCAAGCCCGAGGTGATGCTGCTGGTCGACTCGTCCGGGTCGATGAACAACCCCATCGTTCCCGGCTGCATGGGCACCTCGTGCATCACGCGGTTGAACGAGCTGAAGGTCGCGATGAACACCTTCCTCTCGGGGAGCCCGAACCTGCGGCTGGGGCTGGCCTTCTTTCCAGCGCAGGATCTGTCGTTCACGCCCGCAGGCTGCCTCCCGACGCGGAGCATCGAGACTCCCTTTCCGGCGCGCACCATCCTCGACTCCGACACCAGCGCGCTCAACGCCTCGGCGGTCGTGATCAACCAACGCATTCAGGCCCTGGGCGCCGCCGCGCCGCTCGTGGGCGGTACGCCGACCTCGGCCTCGCTGCGGTTCGTCGCCGACGCGCCAGCCGTCTTCGATCTCACCGATACCCGGCCCGACGTGATCGTTCTCATCACCGATGGTCTGCCGAACTGCAATTCATCGAACCCGACGTCGTGCCTGACGACCCCGGCCCCACCGGTGGAGCGCTGCACGCTCAACTCGAGCCCGTCGACGACGAGCAACTGTCGCGGCCAGTACTGCGCAGCCGGCTACCTCGATGACACGGGAACGGTGCAGACCATCGGCGAGCTGCGCAGCCGCGGCATCCGGACGCTCGTCGTCGGCCTGGGGACCGACTTCAGCAGCGCCCTGGCGAACAACACCCTCAACGCGATGGCCGCGGCTGGCGGGTTGCCGCGGCGTTGTCCCGCCGGCACCAACGCCGAGTGTGGCGCTGGCGGCACCTGTGGCTCGAGCCGCGTGTGCTCGCGACAGTTCTTCGCCGCCGAGAACTCCAACGAGCTCGCCCAGGTTCTCGCCAGGCTGCCCTCGTTGCTGACGCCGTAGCGCGTCAGGGGCCCGCCCGCGGGCCGTCGTTCGGCACCATCGAGGTGTCGCACATGGTTCCGCTCGTCCTGCCACGCCTCCCCGACTGGAGCCGGACGTCGAGCGTCCCGTGGGCCATCGACGTCGCCCAGCGCGTCCGACGGATGCCCGGCATCGACCTCTCGCCGTCACGGCGCTCCGGCCTGGTGTCGGGGCTCCGGGTGGCCTTGTGGCGCGCCGACGTGCCCTTCCTCCATCGCGAGCGCGCGGTCGAGCTCGTGCGCTGGGCTGGCGCGGTCGACGGCCCGCTCGAGTGTCCGCTCGTCGCTGGTGCCTGGCTCGACGCCGTCGAGCCCATCGCGCGCGACGTGCGCGAGCGCCTCGAGGCCGCCGGTGCGTGGCAGTCGGCGCCCTCGGTGGCTGCACGTTCACCCGGGCTCGTCGACGTCGAGGTGCTGTCGGGGCTCCCCGGCGTGGGCAAGGACCACTGGCTCGAGACGCATCGGCCCGGGCTGCCCGTGGTGTCCCTCGACGCGCTTCGCTCCGTGGTGGGGCTGTCGCCAGGTGAGGGGAGTACCGCACTGTGGGATCGATCGTTGGCCGAGGCGGCGCGGCTCCTCGACGCGCGGCGGCCCTTTGCCTGGAGTGCCACCACACTTCGTCGCCGGGAACGGCGCGCGCTGGTGGCCTGGCTCTCGGCGCGCGCCGCGAGCGTGACGGTGCGCGCCATCGAAGTGCCATGGCGCCTTCAGCGGGCCCGCAACCGCAGCCGCCCCGCGCGCGTTCCAGCGCCCGTCATCGAACGCATGCTCTCGCGTTGGGAGCCGCCCTGGCCCGGAGAAGCCCACCACGTCCGCGTCGTCGAAGACGGCCGCGAGGTGGCATTCGACTGAAGGACGCCCGGCTTCGGGAGTAGGCTCTTGCCCCTCCATGGGCTTCTTCACCTCGCTGCTCCACCCCGAGGGCTTTCACGGCCACGGGAAGACGCGACGGTTCTTCGAGGGCTGGTACGTCAAGCTCGTCTCGGCCGACCAGTCGCAGCGCTGGGCCGTGATCCCCGGTACCACCGCTACCCCCTCACCGACTTCGAGGCGCGCGCCGACACGTTCGAGGCCAGGGTCGGCCCCAACCGGTTCTCGCGCACCGGCGTGACGCTCGACCTGCCGAAGGGCCCGCTCCAGGGCAGCCTCTCGTTCTCGTCGCTCAACCCCTGGCCGGTGAGCCTCACGTCTCCGGGCATCATGGGCTGGTACGCGTACGTGCCCTTCATGGAGTGCTACCACGGCGTGGTGAGCTTCCATCACACGCTCGCCGGAACCCTCGAGGTGGAAGGGCGCAGCGCTTCGTTCGACGGCGGCGTGGGCTACCTCGAGAAGGACTGGGGCCGCGCGTTCCCGGCCGGCTACGTGTGGATGCAGACGAACCACTTCACGACGCCGCAGACCTCGCTCGTCGCCTCCGCGGCCATCATTCCGTGGCTGGGCACCAGCTTCCCTGGCTTCATCGCCGGCTTCTGGCAGCGCGGCGTGCTGCACCGCTTCGCGACGTACTCGGGCGCCCGCATCGAGCGGCTCCAGGTCGACGACACCCACGTGCACATGACGTTCGCCGATGCGCGCCTGCGCCTCGAGGTTTCGTCGGAGCGCCGTGGCGGCGGCCTGCTCCACGCGCCCGTGCGCACCGAGATGCACAAGCGCGTCGAGGAGTCGCTCGACGCCGAGGTGCAGGTGCGGCTGAGCGACGTGGGTGGGCGCACCCTGTTCGAAGAAGTCGGCCGCACCGCGGGGCTCGAGGTCCACGGTGAGCTCGACCGGCTCACCGCCATGGCGAAGTGATGGATTCGACAGGCGTGCGCAACTTTCGGGGCAGTCGGGGGTTCAACGCAGTCAGGAGGAAGCACACATGAAGCGGGTACTCGTCGGGGTGTCGTTGGTGGTGTCGTCGCTGGCCGTGGCCCAGCCGGTGCGCAACCGGGTCGAGAAGGCGAACAACCGGCAGGACTTGAGGCAAGACCGGCGGCAGGTGGCCGATGACGCGAAGGACCTCGGCGACGTCAACGCGATGTTGACCCAGTACGACGCGGCCATCGCGCGTAACGACGCGGCGGCGATCGGCGCCATCGACGGCCAGTTCCAGGCCTACCTCGCGCGCGAGGGCGTCGAGGCGCAGCGCGAGGTGGCGCAGGCGAACCAGGAAGTGCGCGAAGGCAAGCGTGAGGTGCGCAGCGACAAGCGCGAGCTCGTGCAAGACGTGGCGCTGGGCCGCCGCCCGGGCGTGGTGGTCGACGACGCGCGCGATCTCGCCCGCGACAAGGCGAACGTGGCGAACGACCAGGGCGACGCCGCGAAGGAGCGCGCCGCCCGCAACCGCCTCTTCGTCATCAAGGGCCAGCTCGCCCCGCTCTCGGGCCTGGCCGACCCGGCGTCGACGTCGAAGAAGCGCGCGCTCTACGCCGAGGTGGTGCAGCTCGCGAGGGCCGACCTGGCCCGGACGAAGGTCGAGCAGCGGGAAGATCGCCGTGAGCAGCGGGAAGACCGTCGCGAGACCCGCGAAGATCGTCGCGATCCGATTCGCTGAAGCCGCTCGTCAGAGCGCCATCGCCGCGCGGAACGACGCGACCGCGCGGTGGTAGTCCGTCAGGGCGTCGATCTCGCGGAGCCGGGCCTCGGCCGTCTGCGTCTCGCGAATGTTGACGAAGAGCAGGTTCGAGTCACCGAGCTCGAACTTCTGCCGCTCACCCGCCTCGAGCTTCTGGGCGACCTCGACCTCCTGGCGGGTGAACTGCACGCGCTCACGGGCCGCCTTGAGCGCCGACAGGGCGTCGGTGACGTCGACGCCGACGCGGTCGCGAATGAGCTGAAGCTGGGCCTCGACGCGCGAGAGCTGGGCCTCGGCCAACTGAATGCGGCCGCGGGCGAGCCGGTACAGAATGGGCACCTCGACCACCGCGCCGAACTCGAGCTCGGGCGTGGCGAGCTTGGGGTCCGCGGTGCCAACGTTCCCGAAGTCCTGCGTGAAGACGGCTCCGAGGTCGATCGCCGGGAGCAGTTGGTTCTTCTGCAGGGAGATCTCGATGCGCTGCTGCTGCTGCTGGATCAGCAGGCGCTTCAGGTCCGGCCGACGCGAGAGCGCTTCGTCGACCATCGCTCCGTCGCCGAACGTCGGGTCCGGGTCGGGAATCGCCCTGGGCATCAGGGTGTCGGGCGCTTGAACGGGTTGGCCCGCGTCGTCACGCCAGTAGAGCGAGAGTTCGAACCGTGTCTGCTCGACCTGCCGCTGGGTCTGCACCACCAGCGACTCGCGTTGCGCGACGGCGCGCAGGTTGTCCTGCTGATCGAAGAGCGGCACGTCGCCCGTCCGTACGCGGGTCGAGAGTTGACGGTCGCGGTCTCGCGCGATGCGGAGCAGGTCGCGTGCGACTTCGCGGCGCATGCCGGCCGCCACCCAGTCCCAGTAGCGGAAGGCCGCGAGCCGGGCGACCTCGATGCGCTGGAGCGCCTCGGCCTGCCGTGCCGCCTCTTGACCGAGCTCGGCGCGCTGAATGGTCGCTCGGCGCCGATCGATCCACAGGTTGCGCAGCACC
The DNA here is from genome assembly GCA_025459425.1 of Myxococcaceae bacterium. GTDB lineage: Bacteria > Myxococcota > Myxococcia > Myxococcales > Myxococcaceae > Xiheimicrobium. The sequence continues at coordinate 8,347 of JALOQF010000174.1, forward strand.
GGCACGTTGACGCCAGCACGAACCTCTCCGGCGAGGAACGTGAGGCGCTCCTGGTAGTAGGACTGAATCTGGTTGGGGTTGCCGTTCTTGTCCGAGCCCAGTGGCGCGCCGAAGCGATAGCCCGCGAAGGCGTTCACCGGCGTTCCCGGAATCGGCACGTCGACGACGATGTCGGAGCGGAACTGCGGGTACGCACCCAGCCCCGGAGGCGTCAGGAAGGCGCGGCCCCTCGCCACCGGGTCGAACCCGCCGTTCGCCGACATGGCCTCGGCGTCGGCCGCCACCACGTCGGCGATCGCCGCGGCCACCGATGGAAACGCCCGGTCGGCCGACGACAACACCTGCGTGAGGCTCAACGTGCCGTCCAGGTTGCCGAGCGCTCCGCCGGCCGATGGCATCAGCACCGACGCGGGCGTGAGCGCCACCTTGTGCAGGAGCGGACCTGCCCCGGGCACGGGCACCAGACTGGGCTCGGCCACCGGCCGATCGGCCCCGGGAGACGCACCCCACACCGCCACCACCACGACCCAGCCGATCATCCCTTCGCCTTGTCCTTGCCCTTGCCCTTCGAGCCGCCCTGGGGCTCGCCCGGGGTGACGGTGGGCGGGAACGCGTTGAAGCGGCGCCACAGCTCGAAGCCGAGCTTCACCTGATCGAGCATCACCCAGCCGTTCACCCGCACGCCCTGGCGCAGGTACAGCCCCGTCGGCCACGGCTCGTCGGGCTGGCCATCACCGTTGCCATCGGAGGGGTCGGGGGTGATCAGCAGACGGAACTTGCCCGTGCCGTCGTCGGTCGCGTCGATGAGCGCCACCTTGCCACCGAAGGTGCCGACGGCCACCGACGGCCATCCGGTGAACTGCACCGCCGGCCACCCTTCGAACTGGAGCCGCACGTCACGGTTCTTCGAGATGAGGGGCATGTCGTTGCCGTCGATCCACAGCTCGACGGCGCGCACCTCGGTGTCGGGCACCATGACGAGGAGCGGCTCTCCGGACTTCACGAAGACGTTGCCCATGCCCTTGAGCAGCCGCAGCACGGTGCCGTCGATGGCGGCCTTCACGTCCATCGTGGACTGGCGCGCGAGGCGCACGTCGAGGCGGGCGAGCTCGGCCGAGGCGTTGGCCTCTTCGGCGCGGGCCGAGGCCTCGCTGGCGCGGGCGTCGTCGATGCTGGCGGTGACGTCGTTCATCACGCGCTCCTGGTCCTGCGCGAGCGCCAGCTCTTCGCCCATGGCGGCCTGCAGGTTGGCGAAGGCCCGCTGCACCTCGGTGGCGGCGCGGACGGCCTCGAACTCGGCGAGCTCGACGGTACGGTCCGACGCGAGGCCCTGCTTCTGGAGTTCCTTCTGGCGGGCGACGTTCAGCCGCGCGATGCGCTCGGCCTCTTCGGCGGCTTCCTTGGCGCGGGTGGCGGCCTGCGTGCGCTGCTGCGACATCGAGACCCGGCTCATCGCGGCCTTCACCGCGGCGCTGCGAGACGACTCGAGGGCCTTCTGCCGCGACGAGAGCGACGCGGCGCGCGCGGCCGCTGCCTCGCGCCGGGCGATGACGGCGTTCCGCTCGTCCATCAAGCGGTCGAGAATGGCCGGGTCGTTGTCGGTGATCTTGAAGAGCGGCTGGCCCTTCTTCACCACCGTGCCTTCCTGCACGTACCACTCGGTGACGTTGCCCTCGATGGGCGCGTTGATCTCCTGCTGGCGCTCCATCGGCGCGAAGGCCACCACGCGGCCCTTGCCGGCGATCGACTGCTGCCAGGGCACGATGACCAGCGCGAGCAGCAACGTGCCGAAGAGGGCCGCGGTGAGGCGCGAGAGCACCTTCACGGCGCGCGGCGTCTTCACCAGGCCCATGGCCGCCGAGGCCGCCAGCGACTCGGGGGTTGTGGTGGGAAGCGGGGTGGACGTGACGGATGGCGCGCTCATCAGTGGGTCGCCTCTCCGGCCGGGTCGGCCGGCGGGTGTGACAGGGCAGAGACGTCGCGCACCTCACCGCAGGCGCGCGCAAGGGCCGAGCCGGGGTCGCTCACCAGCGCGATGAGCGTCCAGGGGGCGTCCTTCTTCGTCAGCGCGGCCACGGTGCGCGAGCGCGAGACGGGGTCGAGGGAATCGAGCGTGTCGTCGACGATGATGAGCCGCGGCGAGGCCGCCAGCGCGCGCGCCACCACGAGGCGAACGGCCTGCGACGGCGTCAGCGGCGTGCCCAGCGGCCCCAGCTCGGTGTCGTAGCCCTTCTCGAGGGCCCGAATGTCGTCGTCGAGGCCCACCCGCTCGACGGCGCTGCGCACCTCGGACGGCGTGACGCCCACGCGGGTGAGCGACACGTTCTCGTAGACCGAGCCCATGAAGAGGTCGTCGGCGCGCACCAGCATGACGTCGTCGTGGAGCGCGCAGGCCTGCGCCCGCCGCACGTCGACGCCGTGGATCTCGTAGGTGCCGTGGTGCGCCTTCTTCACCGCCGAGAGGACCTCGCCCAGGCTGGTGCCCTGCGCGCCCACGATGGCCATGCGCGCGCCCGCCTTCACCTCGAACGAGAGGTGGTGCCCGTCGGCCTCGACGTCCTTCAGCTTCGCGCCGACAGGCCCCGTGCCGGGCAACGTCTCGCCGGACTCGGTGGTGTCGACCTCGATGTCGATGAGGTGGCCGACCTTCGAGAGGCCCGTCACCAGGTCGTACGTCGACTCGAGAATCTTCCCGAACTTCGTGATGCTGCTGGTGACGGCGGCGACGATGAGCTCGGCGGCGATCAGCTGGCCGAGGGTGAGCGACTCGTTGATCACGAGGAAGCCGCCGAAGCCGAGCAGCACGGCGCTCGCCACCACCTGCACGGTGAGCGCGCTGATCGTCTGCCCGTAGATGACGGCGAAGTGCCGCTTGCGGGCCGCCAGGTACTCGCGGGTGAGCGCGTCGGCCCGGGCCGTGGCGAGCGCGGCGCCACCACTGCCACGGAAGGCCGCGGGCGCGCGAGACAGCTCCTCGAGCCACGCTCCGACCTCGTACTTGTAGCGGCTCTCGTCGAACGCCGTGCGCACTCCGCGCCGTACTGGCAGCAGCACCAGCAGGGTGGTGGCGATGATGATGATGATGTCGAGAGCGAGCAGGTACGGGTGGTAGAACGCCAGCACCAGCAGGCCGATGGTGATCTGCATGAAGGCCGACAGGCCGTCGGTGAGCACCGAGGCGAAGGCCTTCTGCACCGTCATCACGTCGAAGAAGCGGTTCACCAGCTCGGGCGTGACGGGGTGGTGGTCGTCCTTCTTCGCGCGTGGCAGCCGGTAGGCGACGTCGAGCGAGACCCGGGCGAAGAGCCTGGCCTGCAGCGCCTCGATGACGCGGGTCTGCAGCGCTTTGAGCACGCCCTGGAAGCCCAGGGCCACCAGGAAGAGCAGGGCCAGGATGACGATCGGCTGGAGCAGGGTGCCGAACGCCACGGTGCCCACGAGCGACTGCACGGCCACGGGCGTGGCGAGCGAGAGCAGGCCGACGGCCGCGCTGTAGATGACGACCACCCACACGTCGTCGCGCTCGAGTTTGAGCAGCGCCGAGACGCGCTCCCACGGCCGCAGGTGACGCAGGTACCGATCGTCACCGTCATCACCGCCCACGACGTCCTCCACCGCGTGCGAAGCCGACGAGAGGCTCTCCATCGGCGTCGCCGGCACGACGTGGAGCCACGTCACCGAGTCGGCGCCCATCTCGGCCGCGAGGTCGCTCTGCGTCAGCCACTTCGCGATCTCGGGCTCGGTCTGCAGGTGCACGCGGTGCGCGTTGCGCTCGGTGAGCAGGAGCCAGTGGGGCCCATTCGCCCCCTTCACCACCGCCAGCAGCGGGAACGGAACGGTGCGGCTGAAGATCTCGGCTGCCGACAACACCACCGGCGTGCAGGTCATTCGCATCGCCGTGCTGGCGATTCGAAACGACTCGAGCAGCTCGGGGATCCCGAAGTGGTGGGTCGCTCCGAGCGCGGCGCGGGCCTCTTCCCGGGTCTGCGCCGGGTCGAGCTCGTGGTTGACCACGTTGGCCACGTGCTCGAGGCCCCAGACGATGGCGTCGGCGGCGGCGGTCGGGGCCAGGCGTTCTGTCGTCGCGGGGGGCGTCATGGGGTTCACAAGGGAGACCGGGAAACCATTGGTCCGTTCTGACTAATGACTCCGTTCCATTGCTCAAATCGAAAAAAACGGAGGTCGGCTTCCGTCCGGCCGAAACAGCCGGTCACCCCGGCAGCGCCGAGGTTACGAGAGGTTGCATGGCGCCGCCACCGAAGGTCGCGAGGTTGATGGGCTCGAAGTTCACCAGCCAGGTCGTCCGCGAGGGGTGGACACATTTTCACGTCGTCGGCGTTCAACGGTTGGAGACGGGCTGGCATGCCGAGCTGGCGGCGAGCTGTGACGGCGCACGCCGGGTGCGGGTGCCCACGACGGAGCTCTTCGACCGCGCGCACTGGGTCCCCGGCTGGACCCCGCTGTCGCAGCGCTGAAACGACGACGCGCCGGCTCCCCAGCATCGGGGAACCAGCGCGCCACCGGCCCATCAGCGGTTCGTCGTCAGGCCTCGACCTTCACCTTGAAGCTCTTCGGCTGGGCGACTTCCTTCTTGGGGAGCGTCACCGTCAGCACGCCGTGCTTGTAGGTGGCCTCGGGCGTGGTGCCCTCGACCGTCTCGGGCAGGGTGAAGGAGCGGAAGAACCGGCCCCAGCTGCGCTCCTGGCGAACCCAGCCGTTCTTCTCTTCCTTCGCCTCGTGCTTGCGCTCCGCGGAGAGCGTGAGGAGGTTGCCCTCGAGCTTCACGTCGATGCCCTCGGGGTCGACGCCCGGCAGGTCGACCTTCAGCTCGATGGCCTTCTCGGTCTCGGCGATGTCGGTCGCCGGCACCAGCGCGCGCACGGCCTGGGGGCTGGTCGTCAGCGGGGCGAAGTCGCGGAACAGCTCGTCGAACTCGCGCCAGAGGGTGGGGATGCGGGTGTTGATTCGGGTCAGCGTCATGGCGTCGTCCTCTCGTGTTTCTCGACGGAGGACATCTCCGTCGAACGCACGGAACGTGAGACAGGAACGAGGGCTGTCAAGGCGCTCGAGGCCGCCGCTCGCGCGGGTTGACGGCCCATGACGGCTGGTTACTCGCGCGCCTTCGCGGCAAGGTTCGAAGGGCATGCGGTGCGTTCTCGTCATCGGGCTGTGGAGCGCGTCGGCGGCGCTGGCCCAGACGCCCGAGGCCGAGTTCGTCATGCCGGCCTTCGGGGGGCCCGACGCAGGCCAGGCCGAAGCGCTGGCGCCGCCCCCCGTCTCACCGCCGCCGATGCCCGTGGCGCCGCTCGAGAGCGCGCCGGTGCCGGCGCCCGAGGTGTCGCGGGGCCCGGCGAAGGATCCGCGGTGGGCGCGCGCGACGCTGTCGGCGGTGGGCCTGCTGTCGGGCTGGCGAAACCTCTACGCCGGCGTCGAGGTCTCGCTCGCCGCCGTGTTCCCGCTGAGCGGCCCGCAGGTCGTCGACGGCGCGCAGCGGAAGGTGGAAGGGTGGCTCTCGACGGTGGGCGCCGACGTGCTGGGCGGCCGCATCTCGGGGCCGCTGTGCGATGGCTCCGACTTCTGTGGAGACCGCTGGGCCTTCGGGGCGTCAGCCCGCGTCGGGCATGCCAGCGGCTACGCCGCGCACGACGGCTCGGTGGGCCTTCGTCGCTTCTGGTTCGGCGGGCTGACGGCACAGGCGGGGTACGTCTCGGTGCCGCCGGCTCCGCTGGTCGCAGGCGCTCGCTGGTTCGAGGGCGTGTTCCGGCTGAAGGGGGGCGTCGAGGCGAGCACCGCCGGGCCGCTCACCCGGTCGCCCCGGGCGGCGGTGGTGCTGGTGCAGGCGTTCGTCTTCGCCGAGTTGATCGTCTTCGCGCCCGTGCCGCGCGGGTTTCAGCTCGGCGCCGCCGTTGGAGTCGGCTTCTGAAGCGACAGCCCAGCCTCGCGAGGGACGTGACAACCTCGGGCGGCGTCGCTACCTCGACGGCCGTGCGCTTCGTGTTGCTCACCGTGCTGCTGGCCTCCGTCGCGCTGGCCGACGAGGACGACGACGGCGCCCCCGTGCCGCCGCCCGAGCCCGTGCTCCCGGCGCCGACGTCGCCGCTCATCAAGCCGACGCGGCAACCCAGCTTCACGTCGACCCGCCTGCGAGCGGAGCCGCACTGGCCGCTCGCCCTCTTCGAGCTCAGCGGGCTCATCACCGGCCGCGAGAACGCCTTCTTCGCCATCGACCTCGTCGCGGGCGTTCCACTCGGCGTGCCCGTGCGCCCCAACCGCAAGCTCAAGCAGGCCTCGGGCTGGCTCGTGATGCCCGTCGTCGAAGCCAGCCTCGGCCGCGTCAACGGCCCCCTCTGCATGGGCGTTCGGCTGTGCGGTGAGCGCTTCGTCGTCGGCCCGGGCGTCAAGCTGGGCCACGGCGTCGGGGTGCTCACCGACGACGGCCTCGTGCGGCCCGGGCGCATGCTCTACGTGCAGCTCGCCGCGCTCGGGGGAAACTTCGACGTGCAGGACGCGCCGCTCGCTCCCGGAGACGCCTGGTTCGAGGGCGTGGTGCGCGCCCGCATCGGAGGCCACCTCGGCTCGGTGGATCTCACGGGTGAGGCGGGGTTCCTCTCGACCTTCAGCCTCAACGTCGCTGCCGTCTTCGAATACGTCGCGCTGTCACCCTTCACGCGCGGCTTCGGCTTTGGTGGCGCCGTCGGCGTGGCCTTCTGACGACGACTTCACGGCGACGAACCGCCGCATGGTGCCGTCGCCGCGGCGCCCCTCGCCCAGAATGCGAAAGCCCGCCGCCTCGACGGTCGCCTCGGTTCGTCGATTGGGGTGACACCCGCCGGCCACCACCGTCCACGCGGGCTGAATCGTGTCCTGCAGCCACCCCAGCATGGCCGCGTCGTGACGCACGTGCTCGAGCATGCGCAACTGGCCCGTGTCCTTCAGCACGCGGCGAACCTCGGCGAGCCCCACCTCGGGCCTCGGCACCGAGCAGAAGACGAGCGACGACACCACCGTGTCGAACGCGCCTTCCCGGAAGGGGAGCGCTTCAGCCGAGGCGCGCACCAGGGGCCGGTGGGGCGCGCGGGCCTTCGCCGTCTCGAGCGCATCGGCGTCGGGCTCCAGGCCGATGAGCGTCACGTCGGCACCGTACCGCGGCAGGTTCCTGCCGGTGCCGCAGCCCACCTCGAGCGTGCGCCCCCGAGCCCCTTCGACGAGCCACGAGCGCCAGCGCGAAAGGCCCGACCACTCCATGACGGTGCACATCGCGTCGTACAGCCACGGAATCTGCTCGACGCCGCGCACCGTCATTCCCGGATGGCTGGCGGCGGAGGGAAGAACGAGTCGAGATCGGTGTGCCGCCGCAGGCCCATCGCCTCGCGCTGCACCTCGAGGTTCCAGCGCTGCTTCTCGGCCTCGGCGCGCTGCGCGGCGTACTCCCGGAGCAGCTCCGTGCGTCGTGGGCCCGCGGGCAGGCCCTCGAGCTGGCCCTTGAGCGTGGCACAGGCGGCGATGGCCTCTTCCAGGAGGCGTCCGGTGCGGCCGAGCCCAGAGGCGCGCTCCCGGTTGAGCTCCGACACCATGGCGCTGTCATGGGCCAGCGCCCGTTGCACGGCTTTCATGAGTCGTCATCGTGCGCCAGTCCGCGGTCGGGCGCCACTGCCACCCAGTCGCCCGAACGGTCAGCGCGCCGAGTACCAGGCGGTGATGGCGAACCGGTCGGCGAAGCTCGGCAGCACCTCGTGCTCCACCACCTCGGAGCGGAACACCACCAATGTGTCGAGGCGCGGCTCGACGTCGAGTGGCGGCTCGAGGTGGAGCCGCAACGCGCCGCCGTGCTCCGGCTGCCAGCCGTCGTTCAAGTAGACGATGGCCGTCACGCGGCGGTTGTCGTCACCCGGAAAGGCGTCGCGGTGGCGCTGGTACCCGGCGCCCGTGGCCGGGTAGTGCGCGAGCTGCAGCTCGGTGCGTCGCAGGCCCAGGTACGCCCCTTCGTTGAGGGTGCGCCTCAACGCCTCGAACCGGTCCAGCACCTCGCGCAGGGCTGCGCTCGAGACGGTCTCGTCGACCCACGTGATGGAGTCGCCGCGCACCGCGTCGTCCACCCGGTGGCTCCCGCCCCGACGAATGCCCGCGCGCTGGAGGGCCCCTTCGTGAACCAGCCGCGCCGCCTCGTTTCGCGCGTCAAGGGCCAGGGCCCGCCCGAGGAAGGACGGCCGCACGAAGAAGCCTGCATCTCCGAGCAGGGCGACTTCTGCTTCGTTGAGCGTGAGCTGTGCCATAGACGCCAGAGCCGCCTCGTTCTCTCCGCAGAAGGCGCACGGACGCAAGCGATGACGCCGGTCGAACTCGAACAACGCCTCGCGACGCTGCCGCACCAGCCCGGCGTGTACCTGATGAAGGACAAGGCCGGCCGGGTCATCTACGTCGGCAAGGCCGTCAACCTCGCCAGCCGGGTGCGCAGCTACTTCAACCCCGGCTCCTCCGACACGCGCGCGTTCGTCGCCATTCTCGACCGGCTGCTCGGCGCCATCGAGACGGTCGTCGTCACCAGCGAGAAGGAAGCGCTGCTGCTCGAGAACGAGCTCATCAAGCAGCACCGCCCGCGCTTCAACGTGCAGTGGCGCGACGACAAACAGTTCCTCTGCCTGCGCCTGTCGAACGAGCACCGCTACCCGCGCCTCGAGATGGTGCGCCGGCCCCGCCGCGACGGCGCGCGCTACTTCGGGCCCTATGCCTCGGCCTCGTCGATTCGTGAGACGGTGCGGGTCGTCAACCGGTTCTTCCAGCTGCGGACATGCTCCGATCACGTGCTCGAGAGCCGCAAGCGCCCCTGCCTGTTGCATCAGATCGGCCGCTGCCCGGCGCCGTGCGTGAAACCGATTCCGCCCGAGTCCTACGGCCGCAACGTCGACGCGGTGGCGCTCTTCCTCGAGGGCCGCAGCGAGCCGCTGATCGAGAGCCTGCGGGGGCGCATGAAGCAGGCCTCGTCGAAGCTCGAGTTCGAAGAGGCCGCCCGCCTGAGGGATCAGATCATCGCCATCGAGCGCAGCATCGAGCGCCAGGCCATCGCCTCGACCGAGGCGATCGACCAGGACGTGTTCGGGCTCTTCCGCGAGGGCGATCGCATCACGATCTACAGCCTCTTCGTGCGCGGCGGCCGCATCTCGGGCGGGCAGGCGCACCACTTCCAGTCCGAGTTCCCCGACGACGAGCTCGTCAGCTCGTTCGTCAACCAGTACTACGCCGACGACGGCTTCGTGCCCAAGGAGGTGCTGCTCGCGGGCAGCCCGAACGAGCCCGAGGCGCTCGCCGAGCTGCTCTCGGAGCGCAAGGGCGAGAAGGTGCGTGTGCTGGTGCCCGAGCGCGGCGAGAAGGTGTCGCTGGTGAAGCTCGCCTCGAAGAACGCCGAGCGCGCGTTCTCGGAGCGAAAGCGCAGCCGGGACGAGGTCGAGCAGACCCTCGAGCGCCTGAAAGACAAGCTGCACCTCTCGAAGCTGCCCCACCGCATGGAGTGCTTCGACATCTCGCACTTCCAGGGCTCGGCGCTGGTGGCCTCGCAGGTGGCCAGCGTCGACACCCAGCCCGACCCGTCGCGTTACCGCCACTACAAGCTCAAGACGGTGGCGGGGAACGACGACTTCGCCTCGATGCACGAGATCCTCACGCGGCGGTTCAAGCGCGGCCTCGAGGAGGGCGATCTGCCCGATCTCATCGTCATCGACGGCGGCAAGGGCCAGCTCGCCAGCGCCGCGGCCGCCATGCGCGATCTCGGCGTCGAGGGCGTCGATCTCGTGTCGCTCGCCAAGAGCCGCGATCTCGACTCACCCGAGCCCGACGCCCAGCAAGACCGGAGCCCCGAGCGCGTGTTCCTCGTCGGCCGGAAGGATCCCATCGTGCTGCCGCAGACCTCGCCCGAGCTGTTCGCGCTCACGCGCCTGCGCGACGAGGCCCACCGGTTCGCCATCACCTTCCAGCGCAAGCTGAACCGCAAACGGGGCTTGTCCTCGGCGCTCGATCAGGTGCCCGGCGTCGGTGGGACGCGACGCACCGCGCTCTTGCGGCACTTCGGCTCGGTGCGGCGCCTCAAGGAAGCCACCATCGAAGAGATCGCCGAGGTCGACGGCATCGGGCCGGCCGTGGCCGAACGGCTCCACGCGTTCTTGCACGCCCCGAAGGCCCGCGCGGCCGAAGTCGAGCCCGACGACGATGACGCGCTCCGCGAGGCCTCGCTGGCCGACGCCTCGGAGTCTTGAAAGTCTCCCCTCCGCGCAAAGTCACAGAACGCCTTGATTTTTCGTTGCGGCTGCGCGCGACGCTGACATACACACCACCGTCGTTTTTCGTTCAGCCCCTACCCCCAAGGACGACCATGCGGCTGTATCCAAAGCTCGTTCCTCTCATCGCGCGCGAGATCATCGACCGGCTGGCCAAGGACAAAGACATCGAGGTCGAGGCGATTCGTATGGCCGACGCCGAGATGGACATGGCGGCCATCATGCGGGAATACCTCGCGAACGAGGAGCGCGTGAACCAGGCCACCCGTGAAGCGCTCGAGCGCCGCGGGTATGACTTCTCGAAGTTCAACCAGGTCAAGCGCGAGATGTCCGACGTGCGTGGCTTCAAGCTGGGCGACGACGGCATCGAGTTCGTCATCAACCAGATGCTCGAGTTCCTGCTCATCTCGCGGAACATCGAAGAGGTCTTCGCCGACGACACCCAGATGCGGCCGAAGATCCTCCAGACGATGAAGAAGCACCTCGACATCGAGGACGAGATCGATCGTGAAGCGCGTGGCCGCCTGAAGCACCTGCAGGAAGGCACGAGCGCCTACGAGATCGAGTACCAGAAGACGCTCGAGCAGATCCGCCGCGCCCGCGGCCTCATCTGAGCGACGCTTTCGGACGACTCGACGCGGGGAGTGCGGGCGACCGCGCTCCCCGTCGTCTTTAGCGCCCGTGCTGGTGGAGCGTGCCCGCGGCCTGTGACAGCCGGCGGCGCAGCTGCGCCACCACCACCATCAGGTACTCGAGCCGGTTCAGCACCCGGAAGTCCTCGGCGGCCTCCATGAGCTGAATCGGCGTGGCGTCGTCGCGGCGCAGCACGTCGAGCACGTCGGTGAAGTGGGCCTCGACCTCGGCGATGGCGTCGAGCCCTTCGCGCAGATCGTCTTCGAGGAAGTCGAGCATCACCGCGGCGTCTTCCCGGCGTGGCAGGCGGTCCTCGAGGCGCTCCACCGATTCACGAATGGCGTCGACCGAGCGGGAGAGCGAGAACGAAGACGAAGCGGCGTGCGTCGCGGGCATGCACAGGACGCTACAGGCCTGCGTCGCTCCGGCAAGAAAACGGCCGTCAGCCGTGCTCGGCGAAGTGCGCGGCCCAGGCCTCTTCCTTGAAGCCCACCAGCACCTTGCCCGCGTGCACCAGCACCGGCCGCTTCACCAGCTTGCCGTCCTTCGAGAGCCACTCGATGAGCGTGGCCTCGTCGGCGGCGTCCACCTTCGCCTTGCCGAGCGCGCGGTAGCTCTGGCCCGAGGTGTTGAGCCACTTCTTCACCGGCAGACCGCTGGCGGAGATCCACTTCGCGAGCTCGGCCTTGGTCGGCGGGTCATCGACGATGGCGCGCAGGGTGAAGTCGCGCTGCTGGGCCTTCAGCCACGCGAGGGCCTTCTTGCAGGTGCCGCAGCCGGCGTAGCTCAGGACGAGTGGCATGCGGTTGGACCTACCACTTCAGGTTGCCCTTGTTCTCGGCCTTCGCCGCCTTGTCGCCCGGGCGCGTGTAGCTGGTGAGGGTGGCGCGCACGGCGCCGAGGTCGATGCTGCCGAGCGCCGCGATGGGCAGGCGACGTTCGTCGGCGGTGATCCACACGTGGATGTCGCGGCGCGCGTCCTGCCAGTCGTGGCGCGCGGCCTCTCCGGCGAGGTGC
>JALOQF010000175.1 GCA_025459425.1 Myxococcaceae bacterium
CGGACCCGGGCCGCGACCCGCGCTTTCACGCGGTGACGGTGGTTTTCGGCGCGACGGTGTCGGCGCCCACGAAGCCGCCGATGAACCCGCTCGAGATTCTCGAGGTGCGCGCGTTCTCCGACTCGGAGCTGCCGTCACCCCTGTCGCACGGGCTCGACGACGTGCTGGCCCGCGCGCGCGCCGGTCAGTCGTTCTGGGAGTAGGCTCTTCGCCGCATCGTCCGAGCTGGACGAATGCCGAACTCTCCGTCGTCGAATGGAGGCTGGACCCCATGTGCAGAGTGGCTGGAACAGCCTTCGCGCTCTGCCTGGGGCTTGCGGTCGCCGGTTGCGCCAGGCCCCCAGACGAGAAGGCGGCCTCAGCAGAGCCCGGGTACCCGCTCGTCCCCGACCTGCTTGACGGTACGACCCTGAATGCCGTCGACGCGGCCCTCATGATCAAGTTGCGGTCTCCATCCATCGCTCGTTTCAGCCTCTCGGGATTCTCCATCAACCGGGGGGCAGAAGTGGTTGGACGACCCGAGGCCGTTCAAACGAACCATGACAGCCTCGAACTGACGCTTGCGCAGGTTCTCGAGCCCGGCTCGTATGAATTGAGGTTCCGGGTCGGCGACGTCGATGAGTCGCGGTTGAGGCCGTACTTCGTTCCGGTCGAGGGCGAGCCCAGGTCCTGGCGGCTTCGATTCTTCATCGGTTCGCAGTTCTGCCTCGTCCAGGCAGGCGTCTGCTGGCAGCAGGATGCGACGAAAGCGCGGGTGTATCTCCGCTTCTCTGACACCTCGTCGCGAATCTCTGCCGAGGCCGCAGCCGCGGCGGTCCGCGTTCAGTTCAACGGCCGAAGCTCGGCCTGCGAAGCCGAAACTGCGACTGGAGAGATCGCCAGCTCTGAACTCACCCTGCAATGTGCTCTTCCCGAGCGCGAACAGGGCGACGCGGCGCTTCTCTTCACGGGCGAACTCAAAGGCGGTCCAGAAGCCGTCAGCCTCTCGAACTGCACGTCAGGAGCACCGCTCCCCGAGGTTCGGTTCGACTTCAGCAGGGGACGATGCGGTCAGTACAAGTGGTAGTGGCCCGCGGAGCGACTCCGGCCGCGCTACGCCTTCACGCGCTCGACGATGCCATCGATGAGCTTCACCGAGGTGAGGCCCTCGGACTCGGCGGTGAAGTTCGGCAGCACGCGGTGACGCAGCACGGGCCGGGCGAGCGCCTTGACGTCTTCCACCGACGCGGCGAAGCGGCCGGACAGCACCGCGCGGGCCTTGGCGCCGACGACGAGGTACTGGCTGGCCCGCGGGCCGGCGCCCCATGAGACGTTGCGGGAGACGAAGTCGAAGGCGCCGGGCTCCTTGGGGCGCGTGGCGCGCACGAGGTCGACCGCGTACTTCACCACGTGGTCGGGCACCGGAACGCGCCGAACGAGGTCCTGCAGCGCGAGAATCTCGCCTGGCGACAGCACCTTCGACAGCGCCGCCGACACGCCGCTCGTCGTCTGCTTGACGATGCGCACTTCTTCTTCGGCGGTCGGGTAGCCGACGTCGACGTAGAACATGAAGCGGTCGAGCTGCGCCTCGGGCAGCGGGTACGTGCCTTCCTGCTCGATGGGGTTCTGCGTGGCGAAGACGAGGAAGGGCGGGTCGAGCGGCCAGGTGCGGCCCGAGGCGGTGACGCGGTACTCCTGCATCGCCTGGAGCAGCGCAGCCTGCGTCTTCGGCGGCGTGCGGTTCACCTCGTCGGCCAGCACGATGTTCGCGAAGATGGGCCCCTTCATGAAGCGGAGCTCGCGGCGGCCGGTCGCGCGGTCTTCTTCGAGAATGTCGGTGCCGGTGATGTCGCTCGGCATCAGGTCGGGCGTGAACTGCACGCGGTTGAACGAGAGCGCGAGCACCTCGGCCAGCGTCGAGATGAGGAGCGTCTTGGCCAGCCCCGGCACGCCGACGAAGAGGCAGTGGCCGCGCGAGAAGAGCGCGATGAGCAGGTGGTCGACGACCTCGCGTTGGCCGACGACGCGCTTGTCGATCTGCTCCAGCACCGCGTTGCGGGCCTTCGCGAGGGCTTCGACTGCCTTGAGGTCGTCCTGCGGGCCCGCTCCGTCCACCGTGTCGCTCATGGGTGGGCCGCTTGTAACCGGCCGGGGCGAAAGACGCACCCGGCCGATGATGGGGGTCAGGGCGTCAGGACCACCGCGAAGGGGCTGAAGAACGAGTTGCTCGTGCTCGAGCCGCGCGTGAGGGTGACCAGCGTGTTGCCCATGCCGTCCGTCCCATAGCTCACGCGCGCTGCCAGTGTTCCAAGGTCGTCATCGCTACCGCCGCCCCGGGACGATTCACCGCCCGACTGACCGCCCGGCCCCTGCCCTCCAAGGAACACCCAGGTCCGGTCGAGCGGCAGGGGTCGACCAACGGCCCACGAGCCATTGCTCTGCCCGTTCGGAATCGAAATGGCGCTCGCAGGCGCCGATACAGCGGCGATGGCGGAAGGAAAGCTCAGACGCGACCACACCGTCTCGGCCATTGCGACATCGGTGCAGGCACCCATCGCGCCGGCGCCCCTCGAGAAGGTCGGAACACCCGCGACGACGGTGCCTCGGAGCCGATGCCGACAAATCGCGGCTGATCCGCTCGCGCTGATACGAGTCGTGTAGAGCAGCGCCTCGGTTCCCGACGACGCCGGGGCAGTCCCCGTGAAGCTGGCACCGGCTCCGCCCGTGACGATACCACTCACCACGGAGAGGCCCGTCCACGTCACGACCTGCGCATTGAGTTCGAACGGGAGCTCGTAATTAAAGCCCCCGTTTCGGGTTTCGAGCGTCGAGACCGTGCCTGCCATGGTGCCCACGAGCTCGCTGACAGGGAAGTCGTCCCAATCGAGTGCTGTGCTACTGTTCTTGTGGCTGACGAGCAGGAAGGTACTGTCGGCAGGCAGGTCTGCCCCGAGCGGCGTCTGCACCGTCCGAGGCATCGTACTACCGATGCTCTGTTTCACGTGGCGAACGCTCATTCCCGACGCGAGGGACACCACCTGCCACTCGATGTTGAGTGTGTTGTTCGAGAAAGCCTGTCGGCTGCACTCGAGGGCCGTCGCACCCCCATTGAGTTCACAAGTGGTGTTCTGAACGCTCGCTCCACCGAGGTTGGGCAACGTGGTCTGGAAGGTGAAGAACGTTCGCTCTCGAACACCCGGCGTCGCTGGCAGCGGTGGTGAGATGGTGCACGCCGTACTCTGGGTCGCCGTCGAGCTCGTCTGGTTGTTCGCGATGGTGCACGACCCCCGCCGCACCGCCGGGTGCACGTTGAACACCTGCGAGCCGCTCCCGAACCCGCTCGCGAACTGGTCTGCAGCCGACGCCGTTGCGGTCGCCACGGTGAACGCCGGCCCCGCGCCCTGCCGCTCCGCCGAGCGGCCCGCCACGTAGACCGTGACGCTCGACTGGTTCGCCGGAATCGTCGCCGAGGTGAGCTCCACGCCCGTGCAGTCGTTGGCCGCGTGGAGCGTCGCGCCGCCCACGCCAGGGCCCATCTTCGACAGGCTCAGCACCGTGGGGAAGTTGCCGCCGCTGAACGCAGTCCCGTTGACGCGGCGCTCGAGGGTGAGCGCGGTGCACGCACGGAACTCGAGCTCGGGGCTGGTCGCCGAAACGTTGAGCGTCAAGGGCCCGGGGTTCCCGGTCACCGTGACGTTCGCGCTCGCCCCCGTCAGCGCCGGCGCCGCCGTGCCCGTGAGCGTGACGGACGCCGCGTTGCCGAACACCACGAAGTAGAACTCGTTGGTCTCGGTTTGCGCCGTCAGCAGGTCGACCGTGGTGATGGGCGTGGCGCAGCCCGGGTCCGAGAACCACTGCACGCTCGTCCCGCCGAAGGTGATGACCCGGTTCGAGCCCGACGGCACCGCGTTCGTCCCGTCGGTGCTCTCGAAGCGGTACGGGCCCACGCACTGCAGCCGCGCCACCGAGCCTGGCGCCGGTGCCTTGAACCGGAGCGCGGTCGCCGCGGGCAACGCGAAGCTCCAGCTCTGCATGATGGACAACGACGGCGCGGTGGTGACCGTCAGGGAGACGTTCGTCGCCGCCGCCGTGGGCCTCACGTAGAAGTTCACCGACGTCGCCGTCGAGCCCGCGATGGTGGTGGTGGGCGCGTCTCCACACCCGGCGACGCGGTGGAACGTCGCGCTCATCATGGCGAGGGTGATGGTCGCGTCGAGCGGCGCCGGGTTCATCGCCGCGTCGCGCCCTTCGACCGTCACCAGGGTGCAGCTCCCCACCACGACCGAGGGCTGCGGCGCCATCGTGGTGAAGACGATGCCCGAGAGCGGGCCGGGCACCACCGTCGTGCTGGTGTTGCCCGGGTTCGTCGTCAGCGACGAGCTCAACGCCAGCGTCAGCGGGCCGACGAGCTGCGGGCGCACGCTGAACTGGGCCGACGCGGCGCCAGCGGCAATCGAGGGCATGCCGGCCGTCACGCAGGTGGCGTCCGAGAACACCTGCGCCGATGCGGCTGCGGAACCCGACAACGTCGCGCTGACCGCGAGCGGCCCGCCCAGCGTCGTCGGGTTGCCGGCCCCATCGATCCGTTCGAGCGTGAACGTCACGCACGTGCCCGACGGCGTGTTCGTCATGAAGGCCGGCGTGCGAGTCAGCGTGGTGGGTGTGCCGGGGTTCACCTGGAAGGTCGCCGTACCCGGCCCGACGGGGCCCGCCGGGTCCGCCGACACGGTGTGCATGCCCGTGGCGGTCGGCGAATAGAAGAAGCTGAAGGTGCCACCCGCTGGCACCATTCCCGAGGTGATGGTGCCGCCCGTACACGTCATCGACGGGTAAAACGAGCCGCCGAGCGAGTTGGCGAGGGTCACCGAGGCCGCCACGCGATTCCCTCCCGCGTCGAGCGCCTCGACCTCGAGGGGAATGCAGGCCGCGGCCAACTGCGGCCCAGTGGGCGGCGTCACGAAGTTCACCGAGGCCACCGCTCCAACACCCACCGTCGTGGACGCCGTCGCGGCAGGCGGTGGCACCCCGGTGGCCGTCGCGGTGAAGGTGAGCGTGCCCAGCGCGCGCGGCTCGTACGCGAACGTCGCCGAGTTCGCCGACGCGAACGCCACCGCCTGGGAAGTGCCCATCGTTGGAGTGGGACACGACGTGCCCAGGCGCAGGTTCGACGTCGCACCCGACGCCGTCACGGTGGCCATGAAGCCGGCCGGCAGCGTCGTCAGGTTGCCCTCGGCGTCGCGGCGTCGAACGGTGGCCGTGGCGCACGTCCCCACCGTCGACGTCGGCGAAAGACCGTTGAACTCGAGCTGCGCCGCGTCGCCGGGCGTCACCATCACCTGCGACGTCGTGGCCGAACCCATGCCCGTGACCGTCACCGTCGAGGTGCCGACGAGGCGACCGCGCACGAAGAAGGTGGCCGTCGAGGCACCGGCCGCGAACTGGAGCGGCGCGCCCGCCGTTCCAGCCGTGCAGCTCGCGTTGTCGCCATGCACCGACAGCACCGTGCTCGCCGAGGCCGACGCCGAGAAGCCCTGCGCGGCGCCCGTCACCGGGTTCCCGAAGGCATCACGCCGCTCGATGGTGACGCTCTGGCACGCGCCGGCCTGCAGCGTGGCGGGCGGCTGGGTCGTCACCACCAGCACCGAGGCCGCCGCGGGGCCCACCGTCAGCGTCACCGCGGCGCTCCCGCCGTCTGGCAACTGGGTGACGGCGCTCGGCGCCGATGACTGGGCGTTGATGGCGTAGGCCCGCGCGACGCGCGCCTGGGCGAAGAAGGTGGCGCCACCGTCGACGACGTCGATGGCGCTCGCAGCCGTCGCGCAGCCCGCGGCCGAATAGAAGACGACGCCACCATCGGTGAGCGCTGGCGCCGCGCTGGGAGACACCTGGAAGTTCGCCCGCGTGGGGTTGTCGAACGCGTCGCGCGCCAGCAGGCCGAAGGCGGGCGTGCAGGCGTTCGCTTCGACGGCGACGGCGAGCGGCGTGGTGAACTCGAGCCGCGACGTCGGGCCCGGGTCGATGGCGGCGGGTTGCGACGGCGACGCGGCGGACAAGGTGTCGCCCGACACGCGCGTGGCCTCGATGAAGAACGGCCCCGCGAGCCGACCCCGGAAGTAGAAGGTCTGCTCGCTGGCGCCCACGCCGAAGGTGAGCTGCGACAGCGACATCGCGCACGCCGGGTCCGAGAAGAACCCCGCGCGACCGGCCGGGTTCGCTGCGACGTTCACCACCGTCGTCGTCCGCACGCCCGAGAGCGCCGACGCGGGGCTCGACGTCTCACGCGTCTGCACCCGCACGGCGCGGCAGCCCGTCCCGGCCGAGGCGGTCAACGTCGCAGCCTGGTTCGGGAACACGAGCGCCGAGGGCGGGTTCGCGGCGACCGACACCTCGAGCGGCGGCGCGTTCATGCCGTTGAACGACGCGGTGACGGTGTAGCGGCCGTTGGTGCTCGCGTTGAGGAGCAGGCGCAGCGCGTCCTGCCCGGCGGGAATGGTGACGGTCGTCGTCACGGGCGCGCTCGCGCACAGGGGCGCCGTGAAGAACTGGAGCGGGCCTCCACCGGCCGGCGGAACGACGGACAAGGACACCACGGCGCCACCCGCGCCGGCGACGGTGCGATTCCCCAGCGCGTCGAAGAGGCGCAGCTCGACGTCCTGCGTGCTGCACATCGCGCGCTCGACCGAGACACCCTGCTCCCGGAACTCGACCCGCGCCGGTGCGCCCGCGGTGACGGTGACGGCCACCCGGGCGGGCGTGGTGATGCCGACGCCGCCGAAGCGCACCTCGAGGGGCATGCCCGCCGCCGTCGCCTGGGTCGCGCGGAGCCGCACCAGCGTCGTCGAGGTGCCGGCGGCGAAGCGCGGCGTCCCCTCGCCCTGCATCGAGCACGTCGCGTCGGTGAAGTACGCCACGCCGGTGGTCCCCGCCGGCTCGATGGTGCCCGTGAGGTCGACCGCGCGCGTCGCGTTGGTGGGCCGCCCCTGGGCGTCGAAGGCGCTCAGCTCGATGGGCTGCGAGCAGTCGCCCGAGGCGACGGTGAGGGTCGACGGCGTCGCGCGCACCTCGGCGATGGGTTGCTCGGTGACGGTGACCGAGAAGCCCGTCATGCCGAGCGCGCTGGTGCGGGCCTGGACCATGGCGACGCCCGCGACGCGAGCGCGGAACCAGAACGACGTCGTCGATTGCCCGAAGCCCAGCGTGAGCACGCCGCCCGCGACCGGCGTCGTGCAGGTGGCGTCGGTGAAGAACTCGAGCCCCGTCGGCCCCGACAGGGTGATGGGCGTCGGGCGCGCGACCGGCGTCGCCTGGTTCTGGTCGTCGGTGGTGACGAGCTGCACCTCGGGCGAGCACTCGTGGTTGACGACGGTGGTCGGCGGCATGGGCACCGAGAGCCGCGTCGCGCTCCGCTGGCAGGCGGCTTGTCCCGCGCACGAGGCGTCGTCGCAGAACAACTTCGCGTCACAGTTCGTGTCGACGGTCGAACCACACACCTGGGTGGCGCCGGGGTTCACCGCCGCGTCGCCGTCGTTGCAGTCGTCACCGCGCTGGCCGAGGTCGACGTAGGTGTCGCGGTCGGCGTCGAGGTCGGCCCCGGGCAGGTCGAGCCGCAGCGGGTGCGCCTGCACGTCGCCGTCGGGGAACGAGACGGTCTTCGGCTCGGAGACCGAGGTCACCTTCCAGGTGACGTCGTCGCCGCACGAGCCGGTGACGGCGGTGGCCTGCCAGGTGAGGGTGGCGGGCAGCGACGCGCGGGCCACGCCAGCGGTGTACTGGTGCTTGCCGGGCGTGCGCACGAGGAAGCCCGAGATGACGCGGCTCCCGTTCGACGTGCCCACGAAGGCCACGCAGTCGGCCCGCAGCCTGGAGTCGAGCTCGATGTCGAAGCGGAGCGCGCCTTCCTTGCGGCTCCCGCACGAGGCGAGGCCAGCGAGGGCACAGGCGAAGAGGACACGGTGGAACACCCGAGACGGCAGTCGGAGCATGGGCATGGTGGTCGTCGAGGTCACACCCGCCGGGACCGGCGAGGGACTCCGAGGGTACCACGCCCGCGTCAGGGCACCGCCTCGAAGGTGGGTCGCTGTGGGTTAGAGGGTGTGCAGCGTGCCGGCGACGTCCCAGCCCGAGGGGGCCTTCGTCACGCGGAGGACGCGGAAGGTCGCGCGCAGCGGCGAGAGGCGTGGATCAGACCCGCGGAGGAGCACCTGCATGTCGGCGCCCAGCGACGGCTCCATGGGCGCGTGGAACCGCAGGCCCTCGCCCGAGAGGTCCTTGCCCTCGGCGGTGAACTCGACGCCGCTCTCGACGTCGACGACGCCGACCGAGGTGTGCTCGAGCGTGAGGCGGGTGAAGCGGCGCTGGTTCGGGGTCGTCATCGCGGGTGGCTCCAGGGTTCTGCAGGGATGTGGCGGATGCTACGGACGCTTTCGGCCACGTCAAAAAAGCCGGCCGCGGGCCCCAGTTCGCTCCGTGCTGATGCGCACCACATCTTTCGGCGCGGCTCGACGTCAGGTCAGCGAGCCTGGTCGTCGGCGGGCAGCACGTCGTGACCCGCACGTCCCGGTGGCCTCGGCGCCGACAGCACGAACCACACCAGCAGCGCGCCCAGCGGCCACACCTGCACGAGGAGTCGGTTCATCAAGGTGCCGCTCTCTGCGAAGACACGGACGCGCTCCGGGCCGCTCACCAGGGCGCCCGCCATGAGCGCGAGGTTCACCCCCAGCGCCCACCTGAGGCCCCGCACCTCGACGCGCGAGGGCCGAAGCGTCAGCATCGCGAGCACCACGCACCACGAGAGCCCCCAGCTCCACACGTCGAACGCGTGGCGCGCCAACAGCCGGACGAAGGTGCCAGTCCACTCGACGAGCGGCGCGTGGAGCGCGTGGTCGTGCACCTGGACGCCACGCGAGTGCAGCAGCCATCGCCACGTCACCACCGAGATGACGCCGAGCAGCGCCGGGCTCGCCCACTGCAGCACGCGGGAGCGCAGGCCGTGCACGGCGATGGCGCCGGCGGTGGCGGCGAAGACGTGCGCGAGCCCTTCGTCCTTCGCGCCGGCCAGCACCACGGCCGCCGCGCACGCCAGCGGAACCCGCTCGGTGACGAGGAAGCCGAAGACCGCGGCGCCCAGGAGGCCCACGGGCAGGTCGACGTAGCTCGAGCGCAGGTGGACGATGACGAGCGGCGCCGACGCCAGCACCGCGACCGTCAGCCAGCGTGACCGCCCACCAGCCGCATCTTCGAGGCGCGGCCACCACGCCTCGAGCGCGACGGCGGCACACAGCGCGGTGAGCAGCCCCGACGCCGCCACGTGGACGGCCAGGTCGTCGGCGCCCAGCGAGACCCACCCGACGGCGAGCGGCCACAGCGGTGGGTACCCCGGCGGCACCAGGTGCTGCGCCGGGTCGAGCGCCGCGCTCACGCCAGCGCCGAAGCCCAGCGCCTCGAGCCGCGCCTTGCCCAGCCAGACGAACTCGTCCCAATAGATGGGCACCCAGGGGCGCGCGAGCACCACGACGACGAGCCCGCCCAGGACGAGCCAGGGCAACCGCTCGGACGACTGCGACGGTGGCCGCGGCGTCAGCCGGGCGCAGAGGAGCAGCGCCGAGGCGAGCACCAGCCCCGCCCCGCCGAGCGCCGACGCCGCGAGCAGCCCGAGGGCGAGGAGCGCCGAGCTGGGCGAGCGCACCGCGTCGGAGAGCCGCTCCCGGGACGCGACGGCGCGCAGCACGCTGCCCATGAGGTGGAGGAGCGCGAGGCCAGCGAAGGCCATCATGGCGGAGCGCCACAGGAGACGACGAGACCCGACGGCTCGGCGCGGCACGCCGTCGTCAACGAGCTCCCGTGCAGGTCGACGAGGACACCGCCGTCGACGTCGATGCGCGCAGGCCACGTGTACCGCGCGAGCGGGAAGAGCACGTCGCCGTCGTCACGAACGGTGAGGGTGCGCGCGACCGGCCCCGGAGCAAGGCGCGCGAGGTCAGCGAGGCCCGCCGTCACCGACGACGCCAGCGCCGCTCGACGGTGGGGTGCGTCGGCCCGCAGCCACCCGAGGGCGCCGAGGCCCGGCAGGGCACCCGCCAGCAGCACCAGCGCCACCACCCACCGCGGCGCGCGCGAGCGCAGCAGCACCGCGACGGAGAGAACGGCGCCGAGGCCCACGCCCAGCGACAGCGCTCCGTCGGGAAACCCGGCCCGCGGCGCACCCGTGACGCCGTTCGGGCCGTCGATGACGATGGACTCAAAGGTCTCCAGGTGCGGGTGGGCCACGCCCGGCGCGGTGTAGCAGACCGCCCCGCCGCTCGCGCCCGTGTCGCACGAGACCAGTCCACGAAGCGCTCGAGCGCTGCAGAGGCGCCGGGGCTGGGTTACGAATTCGATGGTGCGTCGCTTCATCGCCGTCAGCTTCCTGACGCTCACCTGCTGTGCCTCGTGGTCCTTCGGGCAGCGCACCGGTGTGGACGTGCTGGTGCTGGCGCCGCACCCCGACGACGAGGTGCTCATGGCCGGCGGCGTCATCGCCGAGGCGACGGCGCGGGGGCTCCACGTCGAGGTGGTGGTGGTGACGAACGGCGACCTCTCGTGCGCGCGCGATGGGCGGGTGCGCCAGGCCGAGACCGTGGCCGCGCTGGGACGGCTCGGCGTGCCCGAGCACCGCGTTCGTTTTCTCGGGTACCCCGACGGGCACCTCGAGCGGCTGCGCAAGGACCCGCTGGAGCCGCTCGAGCGGATTGGCGCCGACGGCACGTGCGCGCGAGGAAACGTGACCTGGGCGACGCGCGGGCTCGGCGGCGTCGACGAGCACACCCGCCGCACGGGAGCTCCGGGCCCGTACACCGCCACCGCGCTCACCGAAGACCTCACCGCCGTGCTCGAGGCGCTGAAGCCGCGTGACGTCTACCTGCCCCACGGCATCGACACGCACCCGGACCACGCGATGACCTACGTCTTCTTCCGCCGCGCGCTCGACCGGCTCGGGTGGACGCCGACGCGGGTCCACCGCAGCGTCGTGCACGCCAGCGACGCGTGCTGGCCGTCGGACTGTGTGACGATGCTCGCGCTGGACATGCCGACGCCGGCCCTGCCCGGTTGCCTTCGCGCCTACGCGGCGACGGAGCGCGTGCCCGTCGACGGGCGCCAGAAGCTCTCGGTCATCGGCGCGTACCAGTCGCAGCTCGACGGGCCGCTCGAGCGAGACTGGCTCGCCAGCTTCGCCCGCGCCGACGAGGCGTTCTACGTCGAGCGGTACGTGCGCGAGGGCACGCGGTGGAAGGCCGTTCCGGAAGTGGCGCGCGCGGTGCCCTGCGAGCAGGGTGATGGACGCGTCGAGTGCCGGGCCAGGCTGCCCGGAGACGTCGAAGAGGCCTCGATGTGGGACGCCGATGGCTTCGCTCGATGCGGCGCAAGTCCCCCCTAGCGTGCGCACCGAATACATGAGCCAGTTCGAGGCCTTCAGGAAGCTTACGCCGAAGTGACGTTGATTGAGGCGTAGGCGAGGTAGAGGCAAGAGAGGCCTTGATAGGTCTCGGACTGTCCCAACTCGTCAGCAGCATCACCGCCCAACCAGTCACGAGCAGCGTGATAGGTGACATCATCGGCGTAGAGCGAGGCCAGATCCTGTTGCCATGAAGGTGAGCACGAACCACGAGCGGGCCACACGAAGCAGGTGTGGTGATGACTCAGAGTGCTTCAAGAATTCGACCAGAGCCTGCCTCAGTCGGTGTCGAAATACAGGAACCGGTACGCCCGCTCGTTCGGAGATGCTTCGAAGTCTGGAGCACGAATCGTCTTCCGACGGGCAATGCGCCGGTCCTTGCTATCGAGGTCGAAGACTTCGATGGTTCGTCGCGCACGTTGCTGCTCCGCTGGGCTCGCCAGCGAGTTCGGCGCGATGGCACCCGTGACGCCGTCGACTACGAAGTAGCGCTGGAACTCGTAGTCAGCTGCGTCGGACCGCAGCAAATCCTCGTCCCACTGGTCAGCCTTGACCGAATTGCACGCCGTACAACCAAGGTACAGGTTGGCCCAGTCGTAGACGGCCTCAGGAAAGCGCGACTTCGGCCTGAAGTGGTCGACCTCCTGTCGGCCAGCAGCACCAATCGGGTACGCGTCGCAGTAGCAGCAATGACCATGGTTCTGCACCTCGAGCGCTTCTCGAATGACCTCACCGAGGTTCACGCCCGCTCGTTGAGCCCAGCGGAACCGATGCGAAGGGTTCGCACTTCGCTCGGCGATGAAGGCTTCGGTCAGCTCAGGAGCCCACCGGAGCAGCGGTGGCGGAGGGTCGGAACGATGCCATCGCATCATGAGCCAGTCAGGCCTCCCCGGCGTCGTGCCTGGTTGATCTCGAACCGCACGATGGCCGCGAGCTCATCGCTGCGGCCGCCCAGGACACGACCGAGGTCCTCGAAGCGCTTCCAGCCCTCGACGTCGCCTGGGCCGATCGCTCGACCGGCCTCCTGAAAACGACGCAGTTCCTGCTCCGTCTCGAGGTCGAAGTCGGTTTCGACGCCAAAGAGGCTGGCGAGTGTCTGGGAGTAACTCTTGTAGAAGGGAGCTTCCACTGGTCGTGAGGCGGTCGCGATGCCCTGGTCGTCGACCTTCAACTCGATGACCGCTCCATCGCGCAGTGACGCGACGACGAATGGAGAGTGAGTCGTCGCGATGATCTGCGCTTTGGGAAATGTACGTTGAACGACCGGAAGAATTTGCCGCTGCCATTCGGGATGCAGGTGGACATCGACTTCGTCGAGCAACAGGAGGAACTCGCGAGAGCCGATGGGGCCGGGGTTCACCCACTCGATTCCATCGAGGTTCATCAAGAGGTCGCCAAGCCAGGACACGATCGACTTCAGCCCCTCGGGCAAAAGGTCAATCTCCGTCACGACTCCATTCACGGAAGCACGAACATTCACGTCCTTCAGGCTCGATCGAAAAGCGAACGGGGCCTTGATGATCTCCGAAATCGTCCGCTCGATTCGGGCAACGCTCTCTGCCGCGGCCTGCTCCACGACTTCGTTGCCTTCTTCCCGTGCGAGCAGTCGCTGATAGGTCTGATTTGCTGCCCACTGAACGAGGGTCTGCGGATCTCCGCTGGTTGCGAAGTGTAGGTTCGGATGACGCCGTGACCCCTGGGGGGCCACATAGACTGACGTCACCTTGACGTTCGCAAGGCGCCGGGTCCCGGCGTAAGCAAACGCCGCCCACTCAAGGCGAACGTCGTGCGAACTCTCACGCCACGTCTGCCATGGCGTCGGAGCACTAGGCCCGAAGAAGTAGGTCCGGTTAGTGCCACCGGCCCCTTGCTGAAGGCCAAAGGTCGCCCCCTTTGGTGCCACTTCCTCAATCGAGAGGCCTGACTCGGCGATCAATCCCCAAGTCAGGTCAGTTCGCGAGCCGTGTTGGCCCGTGGCTACAACAGCGCTCAGTCCCGGCCGAAAGCGATCTTCTATCGATCTTTCGGCAACGCCGGGCGCAGACTGCAAGGCGCTCGCGAGTGCCTGAAGAGCGGTCGTCTTACCGCACCCGTTCTTCCCGACGAGCAAGTAGACGTCAGCCAGCTCTGGGTTCCGGCCCGCAGGAAAGGTGATCGTCGTATCTTCGAAGGGCCCAATCCCCTTGAGCCGCAGCGACGTGATGCGCATGCACGACACGCTACCTCACTCGCAACTCGCTCGCACAGCTGCCCTCACTGACGGAGAAGAGGAGCAAAACGTGAAACCAAGGAGGAGGGCCAGAGGCTTCGGACACGTCAGCAGTTGGGCCATCGACCTCGACGAGCCTCACGCGGTGCGGCGCGACCGACGACGACGAACCAGCCAGACGGCAGCCAGGAGCGGCCCGAGGCCCGAGGCAGCGCTGCAACCGAGACCGTTGGATGGAGCGCCACCTCCGGAACCGCCCGTCTCCCCTCCAGCGGTGCCTCCGCCTGCGGCCCCAGCGTCGATGCATGGACCCTCGCAGGTGGTCGTTTCCCGAGGTCGCGGGCCGGTGCACTGCGCCTCGGGGACCGCTCTCGACGAGCCAGCCGCGACACAGGTGACCGTCCGAGTTCGCGTGCCGGTGCCGCAGGACGCTGAGCACTCGCCGTACGCGCCGGTGAGCCAGGTCGCGCAGGGGTCGGTGTTGCAGACCTGAGAGAGTTCAGGGCGTGGGCCGACCGACGCGCACAACGTGTCCGACACCACCGTGCCGCTGCCTTGCTCGATGCACGTCACGGGGCGCGTCTGCGTGCCGCCACCGCACGTCGCCGAGCATGCGTTGAAGTTCCCCGTCTGCCACGCGTATGTCGCGCACGCCTGCGTGTTGCACGTCTGGGAGCTCGCCGGCCGCGGGCCAGCCGACGCGCACAACGTGTCCGACACCACCGCGCCGCTGCCTTGCTCGATGCACGTGACGGGACGCGTCTGCGTACCTCCGCCACATGTCGCCGAGCAGGCGCTGAAGGTGCCTGTCTGCCACGCGTACGTCGCGCATGCCTGTGTGTTGCACGCCTGAGAACCGACGGGCCTCGGGCCGGCCGATGCGCACAACGTGTCCGCCACCACCATTCCACTCCCCTGCTCGATGCAGGTGACGGGACGCGTCTGGGTGCCTCCGCCGCACGTCG
>JALOQF010000176.1 GCA_025459425.1 Myxococcaceae bacterium
CCGAGGTAGTCGTACTTGAGGTCGTCACGAAAGAGCTTCACGACCCGCTGCTGCGTCTTCTTCTCGACCTGTCCGACGCCGCTCATACGAGGCGCGTCCTCCCTGTGAGCAACTCCTGCATCATGCCCTGCTTGATGGCGCGGGTCTTTTCGCGGCGAACTTCGAGTGCGTTGATCTCCGCATCAATGTCGCAAAGAACGTTGGCGATGGCTTCTTGTTCGCCTTCAGGAGGCAGCGAAATCTTAATCAGTTTAAGGGATGCACTGTTCAACGTGTAGCCCTTCACAGCCTGCTTGCCGTACAAAGAGAAGTCCGTTCGACTGAGTGCGTAGTAGAGAAACTCCGCGTTGGCAGCGAGCCCGTTGAAGCTGCAGATTGCTTCGTTGGTGTACAGGTCGCGCCCAGCGAAGCAGAGTCGACCAATTGATAGCTTGAAGCTCATCAGGAGGGTGCCCTTCGGCACTGCCTGCATGTTCTTCGTCGCCAAGTCGGTAATCTCTTCCTTCGACTCACTGACAACCTTGGCTCGCATGTCGGCGATGGAGAGCCATGGGTGCCCGCTACCCCAATAGGCAACATTAAGGCGAGGTGGCGTTCGGCCGATGCTGATACGACAGATCTGCCCAATCCTCATCGTCTCCCAGTTCCCGTTGAAGCCGGGGAGCCGGGTCTGGCCCGTTAGCAGCTGCTGCATCACCGCCTGCTTGAGGTCGCGCTTCTTGGCGATGAGCTTATCCAGCGAGCCCAGCAGCGCGTCTACGTCCCCCAGCGCCGCCGCGATGGCGCGTTGCTCACTGGGCGGAGGGCGAGCGACGATCAACTCGTGAAGGTCATTCCTGTTGACTCCAGGCACACCGCTCTTGCCGCTGTGCGAGTAAAAATCGATGGTGCGCAGGAGATATGAGACGAACAGTGGATCATTCCCATGAAAATCCCTGACATAGAGTGTAGTATTAAGGGGCCAGAAGGGTTGCTCGACAAAGAACACTTCCCCGATGGTGCCGTATCGGCCCGTCACAACACCGGGGGCACCAACGCGGGCCTCGGAGTGGAACTCGCCGAGTCCAGACGATGTGACAATCGGGACGGTGCCAGGCCGACGAAGTCGGTGGGGTAGGTCGAAACCACGCTGGAGAGTAGCGACGGCCCCGAGTCGAACGCTCTGCCATTCTCCATTCACAACACAGCCCTCATTTTATTCAACTGCATCTCGACCCTGGTGGCGAGGGCTTCGACGTCCTTCGTGAGTTCCTGAAGCGTTCCGGCGTAGCGTAGCGCCAGTTCTCGAATTCGGTCGGTCAGCGACTGCGAGACACTGGCGAGCTCAGTCCACACGCCAGCAGCCAGTGTCTCCAGCCACTTGGCCTCGACAACCAGCCCCTTTATATCGTCGCCGGTGAGTTTGCCGTACCGAGCAGCGACATTCTCCTCCAAGGTTGCCTGAGCGGCCTTCAACCTGAACTTCGCTTCGGCCTCCTTGTCGAGCACAGCGGAGTATTCGCCGAGGGCCTGTTGCTCATCGCTCGCATCGGCATCGCGTCCAATCTCCTTGAGCCGCGCCCCGACCGCCTTCTTCGAGACCTTCCCCTTCTCGTCGATCATTTCTTCAAGGAAGCCACCTTCGCCGCCGTGCTCCTCCCTGAGTTCCTCGAGTTCTTGCTCCAGCGAAGCCAGTTCAGCTTCCATCGCCTCGATGGCCATTCGTTCCTTCGAGAAGTACCGCCCCACGAGCAGAGCGGCCGGGACGAGGTCCGACTTGTACTTCTGCTTGCCCACGCTGAAGTCGGGCTCCTCCTTGCTCTTCTGCTCCTTTGTTTCGGCAATGAGCCGCGGCTTCGCGGCCTCGACCCATCCGGCATGCGCGATCAGGTAGACATCGTCCTGCATGGTGGTCGCCCAGTAGTCCATCAGGTGTTGGTACACGTCGTACGCGTCCACCAGCTTGGCCTTGCTGAACGTGGCCAGCAGGCCCTCCGACAACTCATCGATGAGCGCCTTGGGCTTGTCGCCCTTCGCGATACCCATCAGCCGTGGGGTGTTCTCCTTCCTCCACTTCGTGAACAGCGCGGTCACCGACTGGTTGAACGCGGTGAACTCGGGGTGGGCGAAGATGGTCGCCTTCAACTCCGCTGGAGGCACCTTGAGACGGCTGTAACCGGGTCGCCCAGCGGACTCGAACAACACCTCACGCAGCGACGGGAAGACCTTCCAGTACCGGTCGAGCGCGTCGAGGTCACGGTCCGGAATCCCGCCGCGGAGGTGGCCGTCGATGTCCTGAAGGTCCTCAGGCTCGGAGCTGTCGATGTAGCGCGGCAGATTCAGGTTGAAATCGTTCTTCTCATCGCTGATTTCCGACAGCAGTACGAGGCGCGAGTAGCGGGGCACTTCGATCTGCTTGTTGAAGGTATCGACGATGCGGTGGATGTCCTGAGCTCGCAGGCGGTTCTTGTTGCCGTCCTTGATGAAGCCCTTCGACGCGTCGACCATGAAGATGCCCTTCCGTGATGGAGCGTTCTCCTTGTCGAGCACCACGATGCACGCGGGGATGCCTGTGCCGTAGAACAGGTTCGCCGGCAGGCCGATGAGCCCCTTGATGTAGCCGCGCTTGACGACCTCGCGGCGAATGGTCGCCTCCGCCCCGCCGCGGAACAGCACGCCGTGCGGCAGAATGATGGCCGCTTTGCCGGTGCTCTTGAGCGACGTCAGTGCGTGCAGCAGGAACGCGAAGTCGCCGTTCTTTTGCGGCGGAATCCCGAACTCAAAGCGGTTGAACTCGTCAGCCTCTGGGTTCAGGCCAGTCGTCCACGCCTTGTTCGAGAACGGCGGGTTCGCGACGATGTAGTCGAAGGTCTTCAGCTGTCCCTTCGAGTCCTTGAAGTGCGGCGCCGCCAGCGTGTTGTCCTTCCAGATCTCCGCCGTCGTGCAGTCGTGGAGGATCATGTTCATCTTCGCGAGCGCCCACGTGGCGTTGTCCATCTCCTGGCCGTAGCAGGCGAGCTCGCGGTTCGCGTTGGCACGGGCTTCGTCCCACGCCTTGAGGAGCAGTGAGCCGGAGCCGCAGGTGGGGTCGTAGATGGTCTGGTTGGTCTTCGCCTCACCCATGCCGATGACTCGCGCCATGATTCGGGAGACCTCGGCCGGCGTATAGAACTGCCCCTTGCTCTTGCCGGACTCGGTGGCGAAGTGGCGCATCAGGTACTCGTAGGCGTCTCCGAGCAGGTCATCGCCCTCGGCCCGGTTGCTCCTGAAGTCGAGCGACGGAGAATCGAAGATGCTCACGAGGTTCGAGAGCCGGTCGACCATCTCCTTGCCCTTGCCGAGCTTGTCGGAGTCGTTCCAGTCGGCGACGTCGATGACGCCTTTGAGGTCGTTCTTCTCGGCGAGCTTCGCGACGATCTTGTTCATCTTGTCGCCGATCTCTTTGTCGCCCTTGAGCGCGACCATGTCGGCGAAGCTCCCGCCCTTCGGCACGTCGAGCAGGGCGTCCTTCTGCCCGGCCCACTTGTCCGAGACGTACTTCATGAACAACAGTACCAGGACGTAGTCCTTGTATTGCGAGGCATCCATTCCTCCGCGCAGCTCGTCGCAGCTCTTCCAGAGGGACGCGTACAGCTCAGATTTCTTGATGGGCATCGGGCCGACGATCTACCCCAGCCGGCCACGAAGTCGTCACGTGGAGTATGACCCTCGCCCGTCCACCGACTGGCACAGTACAATCACCCAAGCCGTCATTCCGACGGCGCCAGAGGGGACTCATGCCAGCGAAACGAACGACCGCGGCCGTCACCGTCAAGGTGGATGCGTCGCTCAAGAAGCTGTGGACCGAATCGAACGATCGACTCGTGAAGGCGACCGCCGAGGGTGCCTCGTCGTGGGACCAGCGCTACGAGGCCGCCATCGACATCATCGAGCACGAGCCGCCGCTCTACCTCGCCGGTGGCTTCTCGACCGAAGCGGCCTTCTTCGCGGCGGTGATGAAGGAAGACCGGTCGACGGTGTACCGCAACATGCGCGTCGCCCGGTACGCGACCGCGAAGGAGATCGAGACCTATGGCGCCTCACGGCTCGACGCCGCCATCACCTTCATCGAGGCCCGAAATGGAGGCCCGCTCAAGGCGCGAACGCCGGTCGACTTCTCGACGCTGCGCTTCCCGGTCGATGGCGGAACCAAGCGGCTCGCCGAAGTCACGGTCCAAGAGGTCCGCGCTGCCATCGCGAAGGTGAAGGGTCGTGCGAAGACGTCCGCCAGGGCATCGCCTCAAGCGACCGCCCTCAACGGGCTGCTGGCCAAGGCAAAGATCTCGGGAGTTGGCGTCGATGTCAGGCGCAACGAGGTGGTGCTGCGGGTGCCGCTCGAGTCCGTCGCGGCGGTGGGCAAGGCCCTCGCGCAGTACAAGCGACCGCCTCCTGCCCCGAAGTGAGCGTGACTGTCGCGACGTCGCGACGACTTTGTCCGACGTCGCGACACGGGTCCGAGCCCGCCCGCTCGAGCTGACAGCGACACCAGTCAGACCGCCGTCACTTCGCCGCTGGAGCGACGCTCACACCGAAGGACCGGCGAAGACGAGCACCAGCGCCGCCCACCACGGGCCCCGCTCAGCTGATGGCCGCACGAAGGGCTTTGGCGCGCTGCTGCGTCTCGGGGTCCATCGACGTCATCTCGAGCGTACGCAGTCGCTGCGGCAGGCTCTTGGGAGCCTTCTCCTTGAGCAGCTTCCCGTCCTTCAGGAGCGCCTCGAGCTTCGCGAGCGCCTTGTCGACGATGCGCTCCTTCGGGTGGTCGAGCAACGAGTCGAGGAAGTACGCGTCGTCGGGCAGCTCGGGGTACTCGGCGAGGAACGCCACCACCCGCTCGACCCACGCCTTGCGGTCGGGCGCCTCGGTGACCTTCTGCATCGCCTCCTTCTGGGCCTTGCGCTTGCCTTCCGGGTCGAACGTCTCGGCGAGCCCCTGCGGCAGCTCTCCGCCACCGAACAGCGCGTCAGCCGCCTTCTTGTACTTCTCGTAGCTGGCCGAGCGCTCGATGCGCTGCTGGTTGGGGTCGTCCTGGCGCGAGTGGTACTTCGACTTGCCTCGCTGCGCGTCGAGCTCGCGGTAGCTCTTCTTGCGCTTGCCGGTAAAGCCTGTCTCTTCGTCGCGGTCTTTCCCCGCCATCCGTCGTCGCTCCGCCGTCGATGGCGCGAGTGCCAGCCCGTCGACAGATTCGAGTCGAGCAGCGCCGCGCCGAGGTGGGGAAGAATCCTCCACGGCGCGGCTCCGGGTCAAGTCAGCCCGTTCGGTCAGAGCCCCGCGTCACCCAGGCGAACGATGCGCGAGGGCGCCGCCGTGTCCGAGGCGCCGTACGGCATCCCGCCATCGAGCGGGTGCACCGCCTGGAAGTAGTCGGCGAGCGCGCGCTGCTCCGAGCCGGGCGTGGTGATGCCGCGCATGCCGCCGTCTGGAACATTCAGCAGGTCGACGCGGTTGAAGGCCCCGGCGTCGGCGCTGCGGAACCGGCCGAACGGGTACCCGTCGCCGCCACCCGCGAGGAAGTCGAGCGTCACCAGGCGGAACGTCGCCGTGGGAGCGCCGACGAAGCCGCCGTCGGTGACGATGGCGGTGCGCGTGGTGCCGTCGACCACCTCGAGGCGCCGCACGCGCTGACCCACCGTGTTCGGCGTCAGCCCGCCGTCGTTGGGCAGCACCAGGGCCGGGAACGACGGGTCGAACTCGACGTACAGGCCTGCCACCTGCGGGAACGAGCCAGGCGTCGCGCCGGGGCGAACGCCCGAGAAGGCGTGCTCCATGACGAGCTGCAGCTGCGGGGCCGACACCGTCACCAGCGACAACCCGTTGTTGAACCGGAGCGAGTTCTCGATGTCGAGCCAGCTCACGTCACCGTCGCGCTTGCCCACCTGCGGGTTCGCGGCCGGCGGGAGGAAGCTCGGCACGGCGCCCGTGCCCACCGTGCCGATGCTGTCGCGAATGCCGCCGCCGTTCTTGAGCGAGATGACGGTCATCGGGTCGACGGCCTTGCCCGCGCGCAGGTTGGCGTCGGCGGTGAGGTTGCCGAAGTTCGTCTCGCGGGTGCGCACGGCCTCGCGGCGCCCGTTCAAGAACACCGACGTCTCTCCGTAGCGCGTGCCGTCCTTCGCCTGCACCACCGCGCCGATGGCGTCGCAGATGGCGCGCACGCGCGGGTTCACCAGGGCGCCAGCGTCGAGGCGATTCACGCCCGCTTCGTCCGTGGCGAACACCCCGCTGATGGCCACGTCGGCCGGCGTGCGCACGAGCTCTCCGGCGCCGTTGAAGCGCGCGAGGAAGCGGCCCACGTAGCGCCAGTTCGCGCCGACGTTGAGAATCGCCACCGGCTTGCCGTCCTGCGAGGTCTTCCACTGCGGGTAGTCGATGACGCGCGAGTCTCCGGGGCGCAGCACGTCGTCGGCGTCGGCCCAGGTGGCGTGGCTGCCACCGGCGAGGATGACGTCGACGCCGCGCAGGCGCTGCGGCAGCTCGTCCACCTCGATGGCGAACTGCTGCATGTGCGCCATGAGGATGACCTTGTCGATGCCCGAGGCCGTCATCGCGTCGATGTGCGGCTGCAGCTCGGCGGCGAGGGCCACCCAGTCCGTCGGGTTCGAGGGCCTGACCGTCACGCCGCCCGGCTGTGAGATGGTGGTGATGGTGGGCGTGGTGGCGCCGACGAGGCCGATGCGCTGGCCCTGCACCGTCAGCACGATGGCCGGCGTGATGCGGCCGTGCAGGTTCGACGCCACGCCCGTGGAGGTGACGGCGCTCGTCGCACCGCCGTCGAGGAAGGTAGGCGCGAGGCTCGAGTCGGTCCGCACGTCGAGGTTCGCCGAGAGGTAGGGGAACTTCGCGCCCGTCCAGCGCAGGGGTGGTCCGCCGTCGGCGGTGGTGTTGAGCGGATCGGCGCGGATGATGCTCGCGAGCGCGGCGGTGCCGTTGTCGAACTCGTGGTTGCCCAGCGACGCGGCGTGCAGGCCGAGCTCGTTGAAGATGGCCACGTCGGCGCGGCCCGGCCCCGGCACGAGGACCGACGGATTGAGCGCGAGCGCGCTGTCACCACCGGCGTTCAAGAAGACGCCCGGAATCCACAGGTCGCCGTTGGCCAGCTTCAGCGTCGCGTCGGGAAACTCCGCCTCGAGGCGCGCCATCACCGCCGAGAAGCGAGGGGCGTCGGTCACCGCGGGCAGGCCCGATTCCTGGTCCGACGCGTGGAGAATCTGCAGGGTGAAGGCGACGCCGGCATCGCTGGCCGAGCCGCCCGCCGAACCACCGGCAGAGCCGCCCGCCACACCACCCGCGGAGCCGCCCGCCACACCACCCGCGGACCCGCCTGCTGAACCGCCGGCAGAACCGCCTGCTGAGCCACCAGCGGACCCGCCCACCGAACCGCCAGCGGACCCGCCTGCCGAATTGCCAGCGGACCCGCCCGCCGAACCGCCAGCGCGCCCACCGCCCGTGCCGCCCGCGTCAGACGTCATCATCATCTCGCCGCAGCCCGCCGCGGCCAGCACCCAGCCCACCAGAAGAAGTCGTCGTGTCATGTCGTGCTCCCTGTTTGGAAGCGCGGCTCATACGGAGCGACCGATGACCGGGTGACGGCGCACGTGTCACATGCGTGCCGCGTCTCGACGACGGGCACGTCACCGCGAGACCGGCTCGTGACAGCGCTTCAGGGTTGCGCGTTGGCCAGCAGCGCGGCGACCAGCCGACGCACGAGCGCACGAACGGCGGGCTGCTCCGCCTCGGGGAGCGGCAGCTCGTCGGCGGCCTCGGCCTCGACCAGGCCGTCCTCGACCCACGCCTCGAAGGCCTCGGGCAGCTCGACGTTCTTCGACGGCACCTCGCCCTCGTCGACGGCGCGCACGGAGCGCCCGCCCACCTCGAGCATCGCGAACACCTCGAAGCACAGCTCCCGCGCCACCGCGAAGCCCGCGTCCGACAGGCCCGACGCGTCGATGAGGCTCACCAGCGCGTCCTGCTTGTTGTCGAAGGCGTGCCCGAGCTTCTCGCGCTCTCGCGGCGCGTCTTCCAGGTACCGCCACGCAGCGTCCAGCCACTCGGCGGCAGGCGCGTCGGCTCCGAGAGGCTCGGGCGGCGGCGCCTTCTCGCGCTTCACCTTCCCCAGCGCCCCCTTGGGGCCCAGGTCGAACGGCTCGCCCGAGGCGATGAGCTCGTACAGCCCCAACAGGTTCGAGAAGAGGGCCTCGGCGTCCTTCACCGACTCGAAGCGCGGCTCGTCGGGCCACAGCGCGAGGATGACGGGCTGCGGCGGCACGCCCTTCACCACCGCCTCGCGGAACGCGCCCACCACGTCGTCGACGTCACCCAGCGCGCCCGACTTCGCGAGCAGCTTCTCGAGCACGGCCTTGCCGTCGAAGCGGCGCTCGAGCGCGTCATCGTCTCCGGTGGCCTTGCGCGACGGCTTCGGCGCGCGCGTCGGCTTGCGCTTCATCGCAGCGCCCTTCTTCACCGGCCGCGCCTTCGTTCCCTTCATGCGAACAGCCAGCCTTTCTTCCAGGCCTTCACCACCAACAGGCCCACCAGCACCATCACCGACAATGCCACCAGCGCGCCGAGCACGTTCACCGTGAGGCCGCCGCGGGCGTGGAGTTCCCAGCCGAGCAGCAGCACCGCGCCGAGCGCCCAGGCCGAGAAGGGGTTGATCTCTTTCTTGAGCGCGCGTCGCCAGTCGAACCCGCCGCTGCGCAGGGCTCCGGGCTTCGCGGGCGAGAGGCGCGGAATCCACCGGGGCACCGTGCGACAGAACTCGTCGAAGGCCTCACCGAACTTCGAGCGCAAGAACGCCTCTTCGGCGCGAATGATGAAGAAGTACTCGCCGAAGAAGAAGACCAGCGTGGCCACGTACACCCACGGGTGGTGCGCGATGCAGCACAGGCCCAGCACGATGCCGAGGTTGCCCACGTAGAGCGGGTTGCGCACGTAGGCGTAGGGCCCGGTGGTGTTGAGCGTCGAGGCCTGGATCGAGAGGTTCTGCCCGCTGGTGCCCTCGGGCACCCAGCCCAGCACGTAGAAGCGCAACACCTGCCCCACGATGGCGAGCGCGAGGCCCACCAGGTCGAGGGCGAAGTCGACGTCGGCGCCGCCTGGCCCCGGAGCGCCCTGCTGCGTCCACAAGGCCCACGCGCAGACGAGAATCACCGGCACGGGCGTGAGGCTGCGCAGGCGGAAGAGGACCTGCCCAAGGCGTTCGGTGGAAGACGTCACGGCGGGCGCGTGCTTGTCACCCACGGGGCCGTCCTGCAAGCCGGGAGGAACACTCGGGAAACGGGCCTGGGCGGCTGGCTGAATGACCCGAACGCACCGTGGCACGAAGTCGTCATGCTGTGGCTGGACACCGAAGCGAGCGTGACGGTACAGGCGCCCCGAATGCGGCACGCCGTGGGCGCCAGCGTGGTGGACCGGGCGAAGGCTGGCGACACCTCGGCCTTCCGCGAGCTCTACGCCGCGCACCACCGGCAGGTCGCCCGCCAGCTCGCCTTCCTGGTGCCGAGAGCCGACCTCGAGGACGTGCTGCAAGACGTCTTCATCGAGGTGTTCCGCAGCATCCGCCGCTTCGAGGGCAAGAGCGCCTTCACCACCTGGCTGTACCGGGTGACGGTGCATGTGGCGATGAAGTCGCGCCGCAAGCACACCCGCGCGCGCCTCGACATCGTCGAAGACGTGCCCGAGCAGGTCGACGAGAAGCCCAGGCCCGACGACGTGTCGCTGTCGTCCGAGCGGCAGGCCCGCGTCGAGGCGTTGCTCCAGCAGCTGTCCGAGAAGAAGCGCACCGTGCTGGTGATGCACGACCTGCAAGGCATCGACGCGCACGTCATCGCCGAGGTGCTCGACACCAACGTGCTGACGGTGCGCACGCGGCTGTTCTACGCCCGGCGCGAGCTCGAGGCCCTGGCGAAGGGCGACCCGGCGCTCGCCGAGTACTTCGAGGAGAAGCCGTGAGCGCGCACCTCACCGACGAACAGCGCGACGAGGTGGCGCGCGGCCGCAGTGACGCGACGCTCGAGGCGCACGTGGCGGCCTGCGCCGAGTGCCGCGCGGGAGTGGCCGACGCGAAGGGCCGCCTGAAGCTGCTCGGTGGGCTCACGCCGTACACGCTCAACGACATGGCGTTTCGTCGCGTCGAGGCGCGGCTGATGGAGCAGGTGGAAGAAGGGCTCCCGTCGCCGTGGCCCGCGTGGCTCAAGGTGGCGCTGCCCCTCGTCGCGGCAGCCGCGGTGCTGGTGGTGGTGGCGCCGTGGAAGCAGGAGCCAACGGTCGACCTGCCAGCCGCGCCGGTGGCCGTGGTGAGGCCCGCGCCGAAGGCCTTCACACCGATGGTGGCGACGTTCGCGTCGGCCGATGCGCGGCGCCGCGGAGCCGACGGAGCGTGGAGCCCGGTGCGCGCAGGAGAAGACGTGACCGGCGGTGTCGCGCTGTCGGCGTCGCGGGTGGTCCTCTCGGCCTCACAGCTCACGCTCGCGGCCGAAGGTGACTTCGCGACGGGCGGCCAGGCGCAGGTGGTGCTCGGCGCCGGGGCGCTGACCGCGAACGGCGAGGCCGAGGTGCTGGCGGGCACGCGCCGCCTCACCGGAGTGGAGTCCATCTTCCGCGTCGAGCGCACCGCCGCCGAGGTGGTGCTCGACGTCGCTTCGGGCGAGGTGCTCGTGTTCGACGAGTCGTCGGCGCAGCGGCGCAGCGTCAAGGGCCCGGCCCGGCTGCGCTGGGCCGATGGCACGGCGCTCGACCAGGGCGTGTCGGAGACGCTGGTGGCCTTCGAAGGCCCGAAGGCGCCGAAGGCTCCCGTGGTGACGCTCGACCTGAGCGGTCTGCCAGACGGCACGCAGGTGTCCATCGATGGGCAGGGCTTCGGTGAGACGCCCTTCACGCTGGCCTTCGAGCCGGGACGACACCGGGTCGCTTTGACGCCCAGGGGCCAACCCACGCAGGAGCGCTTCATCGACCTCGTCGGCGGTGCGCCGTTCCTCCTCGGCCTGGCGCCGATGGAGTCGGACCGCGACGTGGAAGCGCCCGAGCCCGACGCGGCGGCGCTGGCGCGCGTGCTGGAAGACCTGCGTCGTCAGACCCCGAAGCTGCGCGCCTGCTACGAGAAGTGGCTCAAGGCGAACCCAAGCGCGTCGGGGCAGATCGACCTGGTGCTGGTGGTGACGGCGAAGGGCGCGGTGAAGCGGGCGCAGGTGAAGGGAGACCCGATTTCTCCCGAGTCCGCCGCGTGCCTCAAGACGACGGCGAAGTCGTTGGTGCTGTCGCCGCTGGGCAGCGAGCAGGAGCTCGAAGTGCCGCTCGTGCTGACGCCCGGCAAGCGCTGACCGCACCGTGATGCTCGACAGGCCTCCATCGCCCGGCTTTGAGGGCGCCCATGCGCGCGCTCTCGCTGGTGCTGGCCCTCACGTCGACCTGTGCTTTCGCGCAGCAGAGCCTCTTCAACGTGCCCTCGACGCAGGAGACGCTGCCCGGACGCCTCTTCGGCCAGGTGCAGCTCACCGGCACCTCGCATGGCGGTGAGGTGAATACGACGCTCGAGCTCGGCGTGTTCCGCTGGCTCGAGGTGGGCATGAACGTCTTCCGCATGCCGCTGTACCGGCTCACCGAGCTGGATGACGGAGCGCCCGCCCAGTCGTCGACGATGCTCAACGCGAACGTCTACCTCGACCCGCTCGAGTGGCTCGCCTTCGAGGCCGGCGTGCAGGGCGGCGTCGGCTTCGTCCCCAACACCACGCGGCTCGAGCCCGTCTTCTACGGCTGGGTGACGGCGCGCTTCGAGGCGCCGGGACGCTTCGGCTCGTACGTCGTGGGCGCGTACTCGGGCACGCGCGGCGCGCTCGGCAAGGGGCCTCCGGTGGGCGGCCTGCTGGGCGTCGAAGTGCCGCTCATCGAGCACACCCTGCACGCGATGGCCGACTGGGTCATCGGGCTCAACGACCTCTCGGTGGCCGTCATCGGCGCGGTGGTGTTCATCGGCCAGAGCTTTCAGCTGTCGGCAGGCGTGCAGCTCCCGAGCCCGGGGAGCGGCAACTCGTTCGGCGGCGTGCTCGAGCTGACGTACGTGCCGGTGCCGCTCCAGCCGGGCGAGGGGCTCGGCCATCCTGCGGAGCGGCCTCAACGCAAGAAGCTCGTGCCGTGACGAGCCGTCACCGCGTCGGGCCGGGCTCCTTCGCGGCGCCGCGCTCGATGGTGCTGTCGCGGTAGGCGTTGCTCCGGGCGCGCATCATGGCGCCCAGGGGGCGGAACTCGACGGGCGCGTGCCACGGGTCGAAGGAGAAGGCCTCGACCTGCGTCGCGAGCGCCTGGCCCTCGGGTGAGCGTGTATCCTGAACCGGAATCACCACGTCGGCGACGGCGGTCCACGGAGCGGTCCAGCGGACGGTCGGGTCTTCGATGGGCGTCTCGCGCTCCGAGACGAACGGCTGCACGCGCAGGGTCCAGGTGAGCGGCGCGTGCGAGACGCGGGCGCGCACGTCGTCGGCGAAGCGCGAAGGGCCGTCGGCGAGCGGAGCGTTGGGCTTCGGAGGCGCGACCGGCTCGAAGCTGTACTTCACCGCGGCGGCGCCCCACCGAATCGGCAGCACCGAGAAGAACGTGCGCTCGACGAGCGAGTCCACCTTCTCGGCCATGCCCTTCTGCAGCTGCGGGAGAATCGAGAACGCGCTCGAGCCCAGCGCCGCGAGGATGCGCGGGAGCGCGAGCAGCTTCGGCCCGTTCGCGGCGCGCACCACCGCCACGAAGGCATCGGGCGTCTTGAAGGGCATGGTGTCGGTGAGGATGCCGAGGAAGTCCTGCGTGGGCGCGTCTTCCATGCCGGGAATGAGCTTCGTCCCGGGCACGCCCGTCACCTTGAGCGCGAAGCCGCGCACGTCGGGCGCCTTGTCGGACAGGTGACCGGTGCCGCCGTTCGACAGCCGCACCCACGCCTCGAACGTGCCGGGCTGCGAGAAGATGCCGACCCTCGCCCAGTCGGGGAGCCCGTCGCGGACCTTCAGGCTCGCCGAGAGGCCGACGTGCGGCTTGGCGTGGAGCGCCCGGCTCTTCGAGCCATGGGCCTTCGCCTTCTCCTGCTGAATGGCGCGGAGCTGCGCGGCGAGGGCGTCGAAGCGCGCGGCTTCATCGGGAGCGACGTTCTCTTTCCAGTCGGCGGCGGCCATGCCCGGTGTTGTGCCACGACGAAAGGCGGAATTCTTGAGCGACGGCCCGGCCTCGCTACCGTTTCCCGAATGGACAAACACTTCCTCGCGGACCAGCTGCAGCGAAAGCTGCGGGCCACCTATGAGACGGCGCGGCGCTACGACGAAGACGCGCGCGTCGACGCGAAGTCGGGCGCTCCACGCGCGGTGAACGTGGCCCAGGCGGCGCGCACGCGGCTCGAGCAGGCCGAGGCGGCGTGGGCCGCAGCGGCGGACTTCAAACCCTCGGTGATGCGGAAGGGCGAGCGCATCGGGCTGGGCGCATTGGTCGAGGTGGAAGACGGCGAGGCCGGGAAGACGTTGTTCGTCGCGCCGTCGGGCGCCGGCGAAGAGCTGACTGGCCCCGATGGAGACGGGTTCCTGCACGTGGTGACGCCCGGCTCGCCCCTGGGCAAGGCGCTCATCGGGAAGAAGGTGGGCGACGTGGTCGAGGTGATGGTGAAGGGCGAGCTGACCGAGTGGGAGATCACCTGGGCGTCGTGAGCTCGAGTTGCGCCAGGTGATTGCGTAGCCTGGTCGACGTGAAGCTCGTCCCCGGGTTGTACGAGTCACCCATCACCCGCGAACTCGACGAGGCGCTCAGGCAGGTCGAGCGTCTGTCTGCGTCGCGCGAGCCCCTCAGCGACGCCAGCGCCCCCCACGTGCTGGCCCGCGTGCTCCACGACGCGGCGGTGCGCGCCCTCAAGTCCATCGGAGGTGAAGAGGCCCTGGCGACGCAGGTCGCCCTGACGAACCGGCTGCTGGCGGCCCTCGGCGATGAGGCCACGCACTCTGGCATCGACGAGCGCGAGCACCTGAACGAGCCAGCCGAGCTCCTGCTCGGTGTTTCGCACCTCGACGCGACGCGACTGGGCTCCGCCGAGGTTCCCCGACCGAGCCTTCCGCTCCGTCACAGCGACCTGCTCGTGAACGGCCCGCGCGACCTGCGCGTCGGCAACGAAGTGCGCCGCGAGCTCGCGTCGGCCGACCGGGTCGACCTGCTCGTCTCGTTCGTCAAGTGGAGCGGCTTTCGGCTGCTCGAGCCCGACCTCCGCCGCTTCCTCGAGCGGCGCCCAGGCCAGCTCCGCGTGCTCACCACCACGTACATGGGCGCGAGCGAGGAGGAGGCCATCGAAGGGCTCCTCGCGCTCGGCGCGCAGCTGAAGGTCTCGTACGACACGCGGAGGACGAGGCTGCACGCAAAGGCGTGGCTCTTTCACCGTGAGACGGGCTTCAGCACGGCGTTGGTGGGCTCGTCGAACCTGTCGGCCGCCGCGATGCTCGATGGCTGCGAGTGGAACGTGCGGCTCTCGAACGTCGACAACGGGCCGATCCTCTCGAAGTTCGTCACCACCTTCGAGCAGTACTGGGCCGACG
>JALOQF010000009.1 GCA_025459425.1 Myxococcaceae bacterium
GGCCCTGGCGCGGCTGGGCTGAGGGGCCCGGCCAGTCAGTGGATGGTTCGAGAAAACCGTGGTTGATCAACCCAGCCTCGTCGTTACTGAAGATGCTTCATCGCGTCATCGACGCACAACTGGCTGATTTTTCTACGAAAGCAACATGACCGTGCGTGTGGTGTGTCAGGGCCTGGTGCTGTTGGTGAGCGGAGCAGCCGCGGCGGCGCCGCTGTCGCTGTCTCAGGCGCTCGAGCGGGCCGCGTCGAGCGCGCCCGAGGTGCAGGTGGCGGCGCGGGTGCTCGACGAGGCCGAGGCCACCCGCGTGGGCGCGGGCATCTTCCTGCCCACCAACCCACGCCTCTTCGTCGACTACCGCCGGCTGGCCTTCAGCGCGCCGATGGACCCACTCAACGGCTACAACCTGGGCGTCGACGGCACCCTCGAGGTGAGCGGCGCCGGCTTCGCGCGCGTCGAAGAGGCCAGCCGCCGCGTCTCGTTGGCGCAGAGCGAGCTGCAGCTGGCGCAGACGCTGGCGCGGGTGCGGGCCTGGCTGGCGTACGTCGAGGCCCAGGCGGCCACCGAGCGCGTGCGCATTCTGGAAGGAGCGCTGGCCACCGCCCAGCGTGTCGAGAGCGCCTCGCGGGAACGGCTCAAGAATGGCGTCGCGGGAGAGCCCGACGTGGCCGCGGCCTCGCTCGAGGTGGCCAGCGTGCGCGCCGAGCTCGAGGAGTCCCGTCGGCTCCAGGAAGCGGCCCGCGCCTCGCTGCGCCAGGTGCTCGACCTCCCGGCCGACGAGCCCATCGACGTCGAGCCCGCCTTCCGCGAGCCCACCGACGTGGGCACGGAGGACGAGCTGGTGACGCGCGCCATCGACCGGCGGCCCGAGCTCGCCTCGGTGAAGGCGCGGCTGTCGTTGCTCGAGACCATCGACTCGCGGCTGTTCCGTGAAGGCCTGCCCCGCCTCTCGTACAACCTCGGCTTCGACGCCGCGCCGGCCTCTCCGGTGTTCGGGTACGCGGGCCTGGGCGTCGAGCTGCCGGTGCAGCGCAACCAGGGCCCGAGGGCCGTGGCGCAGGCGCAGCGCGAGACCGAGCGCGTGCGCCTCGAGACCGAGCTTCGCCGCGTGCGCCGCGACGTCGCCGCCACCCGCAAGAGCTACCTCTCGCGCCTCTCGCAGCTGGGCACCCTGACGAAGGACGCCGTGCCCGCCGCCGAGCGCAACGAGGACCTCGTCGAAGAGGGCTGGAAGGCCGGCCGCTTCGACATCTTCCGTCTCACCGCGGCCACCCGCGAGCTCAACCGCGTTCGACGTGAGCGGCTCGAGACCCTGCTGTCGGCCTGGGCCGACTACGTCGAGTTGCAGCGCGCCTCCGGAGGACTGACCCCATGAGCACCGACACCCTGCCCCCGCCCACCAACGTCCCGCAGATGAAGAAGTGGCCCGTCATCATCGGCGGCACGCTGCTCTCGCTCATCGTCGTCGTCGCCGTGCTGCGCCAGGGCGGCGATGCCCAGGCCGCCGCGGCGCCCACCGACGGCACCACCCGGGGCACGCCCTACCTCGACGGCGACTCGATTCGGTTCTCGAAGGACTTCGAGACGCGCGAGCGCATCACCTTCGCGCCGGCCCGCGACGAGCTGCTGACGCCGGCGCTCCAGGTGACGGGCGCGGTGACGTACGACGCGCGGCGCGTGGCCGCCATCGGCGCCCGCATCGACGGCCGCATTCGCACCCTGTCGAAGGTCGAGGGTGAAGACGTGAAGGCCGGTGAGGCGATGGCCGAGCTCGAGTCGGTCGAGCTGGGCAAGGCGCAGGCCGAGGTGATGAAGGTGCGCGCCCGCGAGAAGGTGGCCAAGCTCGACGAGGAGCGCGAGCGGCGGCTGGCCGACGCCAAGGTGTCTCCGGAGCGCGACGCGCAGTTCGCCCGGGCCAACGCCGAGGCCCTGACGGCCGAGCGCGTGGCGGCCGAGAAGTCCGTCGAGGCGCTGGGCGGGTCGGTCGACGGCGAGCTGGGCATTCTGCGCCTGCGCGCGCCCCTCACCGGCCGCATCGTCG
The DNA here is from genome assembly GCA_025459425.1 of Myxococcaceae bacterium. Classification (GTDB taxonomy): domain Bacteria; phylum Myxococcota; class Myxococcia; order Myxococcales; family Myxococcaceae; genus Xiheimicrobium. Next base: position 2,039 of record JALOQF010000009.1, read on the forward strand.
AGTCGAAGGTGAAGCGCGGCGAGACCGTCGAGCCCTCCGACACGCTCTTCGTGGTGGCCGACCTGTCGAAGGTGTGGGTCGAGCTGTCGGTGTTCGAGCGCGACCTGCCCGCGGTGCGCGAGAGCGACGAGGTCGAGATTCGCCTGCCCTCGGCGCGGCAGGTGAGCATCAAGGGCACCATCGCGCACGTCAGCGAGGTCATCGACCCCGAGACGCGCAGCGCGCACGTGCGCGTCGAGGTCGACAACAAGGAAGGCCTGCTGCGGCCGGGCCTCTCGGTGCTGGGCGTCATTCACGCCTCGGGGCCGCGCGAGTCGCGCCTGGTGGTCCCCCGCTCGGCCATCACCCGCATCGATGGCAAGCCCACCGTCTTCGTGCAGGTCGGCGAAGGCGTCGTCGAGCCCCGGCAGGTCGAGCTCGGGCCCGAAGACACCGACGACGTCGCGGTGCTCAAGGGCCTCAAGGCTGGCGAGAAGGTCGTGACCGGCGGCGTGCTGGCGCTCAAGGCCGAAGTCTTCCGCTAAGTCGATTCATCCCTTCGAAAATCCCGGTCGCTCCGGGGCCGCGTGGTGGTGATCCCCCCGGCCATGCTCGAAGCCCTGGTGTCGATGTCCATCCGGTACCGCATCGCGGTCGCCGGCGCGCTGGCCGCCCTGCTCCTCGGCGGCTTCTTCGCGATGCGCGCGCTCCCCATCGACGCGCTGCCCGACGTGTCCACCGTGCAGGTGACGGTGCTGACCGAAGCGCCGGGCCTGTCACCCGTCGAGGTCGAGCGCATGGTGACGGCGCCGGTCGAGCTGGCCTTCAACGGCCTGCCGCGCCTCATCGAGCTGCGGAGCCAGTCGAAGCCGGGCCTCTCGCTCATCACCATCGTCTTCGAAGACGGCATGGACGTGTGGTTCGCCCGCCAGCTGGTGGCCGAGCGGCTGCGCGAGGTGAGCGTCGACCTGCCCGCGTTCGTGCCTCCGCCGCAGCTGTCGCCGGTGTCGACGAGCCTCGGTGAAATCTTCACCTTCACCATGAAGTCGACGACGGGCGACCACTCGCCGATGCAGCTGCGCACGCTGCTCGAGTGGGAAGTGATTCCCAAGCTGCGCGCGGTGCCCGGCGTCATCGAGGTGGTGGGCATCGGCGGCGAGCTCAAGCAGTACCAGGTGGTGACGACGCCGGAGCGCCTCAAGTCGTACGGCGTCACCCTGTCGGCGCTCAAGGAGTCGCTCGAGGCGTCCACCTCGTCGGTCGGCGGCGGCTACGTCGAGCGCACCGGCGAGTCGTTGCTGTTGCGCGGCAACGGCCTGCTCGCCTCGGAAGAAGACATCGGCAACGTGGTGGTGCGCGGCGGCGAGCAGCGGGTGCTGGTGAAGCAGGTGGCCGACGTGAAGGTGGCGCCGGCGCTGCGGTACGGCGTGGCCACCCGCGACGGCGAGGGCGAGGTGGTGTCGGGCACGGTGATGATGCTGCTGGGCGCCAACAGCCGCGACGTGGTGAAGCGGGTGAAGGAGCGCGTCGACCTCGTGCAGCGCGGCCTGCCGCCGGGCGTGGTGATGGAGGCCATCTACGACCGCGCCGACTTCGTCAACCGCGTGGTGGCCACGGTGGTGAAGAACCTGCTCGAGGGCGCGCTGGTGGTGCTCATCGTGCTCGCGCTCTTCCTCGGCAGCCTTCGCGGCGCCATCGCGGTGGTGCTGGGCATTCCCGCGTCGATGACGGTGGCGCTCTTCGGCATGCACCTCTTCGGCGTCACCGGCGACCTCATGTCCCTGGGCGCCATCGACTTCGGCTTCCTCGTCGACGGGCCCATCGTCATCCTCGAGGCCATCATGGCGGCGATGGCGGGCAAGGCCTTCCTCAAGAAGAAGGACGAGCTGAACGCCTTCACCGCCTCGGCCTCGTCGGTGGCCCGGCCGGTGGCCTTCTCGGTGGCCATCATCATGCTGGTGTACCTGCCGCTGCTGGCGCTGCAGGGCGTCGAGGGGAAGATGTTTCGCCCGATGGCCACGGTGATGGCCTGCGCGCTGTTCGGCGCGCTCGTGTACTCGGTCGTCTTCTTCCCGGGCGTGCTGGCGCTGGTGATGCCGCCCCCGAAGGACGACGGGCCGCGCTGGCTGACGTGGCTCAAGCACCGCTACGAGGCGGTGCTGCCGCGGCTGCTCGCGTACCGGGTGCCGCTGGTGGTGGCGATGGTGGTGCTGCTCGTCGTCTCGATGCAGACGCTGCTGGCCCAGGGCGCCGACTTCGTGCCGCGCATCGACGAGGGCGACCTGGTGGTGACGATTCGGCGCGCGCCCTCGGTGGCGCTGTCCGAGTCGCGGCGGCTCGACCTCGACGCCGAGCGCATCTTGAAGAAGTTCCCCGAGGTGGTGACGGCGGTGGGCTTCACCGGCCGCGCCGAGCTGGCGTTCGACCCGCGCGGCTTCGAGGCCACCGACATGCTGGTGCACCTGGTGCCCAAGGAGCAGTGGAAGACGGGCAGCGACCTCGACGACCTGGCGCTCGCCTTCAAGCGGGCCATCGAAGACGAGGTGCCCAACACCTTCGTGTCCATCAGCCAGCCCATCGAAGACCGCACCAACGAGCTCATCTCGGGCAGCCGCGCCGACGTGGCCATCAAGATTCTGGGGCCCGACCTCGACACCCTGGTGAAGCTGTCGAACCAGGTCGGCGACGTGGTGCGCGAGGTGCGCGGCACTGGAGACCTGCGCGTCGAGCGCATCATGGGCCTGCCCGCGCTGTCCTTCACGCCGGACCGGGAGCGGCTGGCGCGCTACCACGTCGAGCTCGACGAGGCCTTCGAGGTCATCGAGGCGGCGCGGGTGGGCGCGAAGGTGGGCACCATCTACGACGGGCCCCGGCGGTACGACCTGCGCGTGGTGGTGCCGCCCTCGGTGGTGTCGAAGGAAGGCATCGCCGACATGTTCGTCGAGACGAACGACGGCGAGCTGGTGAAGCTGGGCGAGCTGGGCACCATCGACGAGACCGAGGGCGCGGTGAACGTGCGCCGCGAGAACTTCGAGCGCCTGGTGCGCGTCGAGGTGAACCTGCGCGGCCGCGACCTCGTGTCGTGGGTCGAAGACGCGCGGGCGAAGGTGGCGAAGGAAGTGCCGCTGCCGACCGGCTACACCATGACGTGGGGCGGCCAGTTCGAGAACTTCGAGCGCGCGCAGGCGCGGCTCGCCATCGTGGTGCCGCTGGCGCTCCTCATCATCTTCTCGATGCTGGTGCTCACCTTCGGCTCGGTGCGGCTGGCCGGCGCCGTCTTCACCCTGGTGCCGCTCGCCCTCATCGGCGGCGCGGTGGGCCTGCTGGCGCGCGGCATGAACTTCTCGATTCCCGGCGCGGTGGGCTTCATCGCGCTGGCCGGCGTGGCGGTGCTCAACGGCGTGGTGATGACGACCGACGTGCGCAAGGCGCTGGCGGCGGGCATGCCGCTGGTGAACGCGGTGGTGCACGGCGCGGCGCACACCTTGCGGGCCGTGTTGACGACCGCGGCGGTGGCGGCGCTCGGCTTCGCGCCGATGGCCATCTCGACGGGCGCGGGCTCCGAGGTGCAGCGCCCGCTCGCCACCGTCGTCATCTTCGGCATCGTCGGCGCCACGGTGCTGATGCTGGCGGTGTTCCCCGGCATTCTGCTGATGATGCTCAAGGGCTACCGGCCGGGCGCCGCGAAGGAAGAAGACGACGAGGAGCGGCCGGCCGATGCAGACGTGCCCGTGCCGGCCCAGGCGAAGCCCGCGAGCTGAGTGGCGCACACGACAGGCTGCGTGCATCACGTGGAAACGACTCGCCACGGGCCACTCCAGGCTCGCGGCACGCTCGTCGGAGCCGTGGGACGCCCTCACGCGCGGTGAGTTTCCATGCAGTCGCATGGAGTTCGGCCACGCAAGCCCCGACTGCAGGCCCGCAGGACGCTTCTCCATGCGTTCGCATGGAATGAGCCTTCTCGCCCGCTGAAGTCCGCCCTGTGACGCTCATTTCCATGCAGTCGCATTGATTTTTTGTCGGCAGGTGGCTCAAACTCCTCGCATGTCATCGAAATCCAGCCGAGCGGCTGGACGTTCCAGGCGCGCTCGGACGCTGCAGACCGCGGAGCACCCCAGCTGGGCGACGGCGCTCGCGACCGAGGTACGCCGTCAGCGGAAGGCGCTTCGGCTCACACAGCTCGAGTTGGCAGCGCTCGCCCGGTGTGGGCCCGACTTCCTGTACGACGTGGAGAACGGCAAGCCGACCTTGCGCCTCGACAAGCTGGTCGGGGTTCTCGAGGTGCTGGGGCTCCGGCTGGCCCTCGGCCCCGGCCCGGGCGGATTGGCGGTCGTGAGTTCAGGCGAGGGCCGACGCTCGTGACGAGGCCTTCGGCACGCGAGGTCGAGCAGGTCGCCGTCTTTCGGAACGCAGAACGGGTCGGCACCCTCGAGCGCACCGCGCATGGCTCGCGCTTCGAATACGACGCCGACTTCTTCGAGCGCCACCGGGCGCTTCCGGGAGGCATCGCGCGTCACCTGCCCTACGCCCGTCGAACGACCGAGACCCACGGCGTCAACCTGCATCCCTACTTCGCCGGACTCTTGCCAGAAGGACTCCGCCTGCGGGCGATGGTGGCCCGGCTCAAGACCTCGGAGGACGACCTCTTCTCCCTGCTCGTCGCAGCCGGGAACGACTGCGTCGGAGACCTCTTCGTCGTGCGTGCAGGCGAACGGCCCTCGCTGGACGAAGAGACGCTCGTCGTCTCGCACGAGGCCTCGTTCGCCGAACTCTGGGCGAAGACGCTCGAGGCCGACACCCACCCGCTGGTCTCGGGCGTTCAGGACAAGCTGTCACCTTCGCTGATGACGCTGCCGGTGCGCACCCGGGGGAGGCGGTGGCTCCTCAAGCTGAGCCCACCCGACACGCCAGAGCTCGTCGACAACGAGTTCTTCTTCATGCAGCTCGCGGCGAAGTGCCTCAAGAGCGTCGCGCGGGTCGAGCGGGTTCACGATCGCACCGGAGTGGCGGGGCTGTTGGTCGCGCGCTTCGACCGCGTCCGCGACTCGAGCGGGAGGTGGGTGGGCGTGCATCAGGAAGACGCGTGTCAGCTCCTCAACCGCTACCCGGCCGACAAGTACCGGCTCTCGACGAAAGAGCTCTTCCAGGCGCTCGAGGTCTGCGACGCGCCCGTCGTGGCCCGTCTGCGGCTCATCGAGCTCATCGCCTACAGTTACCTCATCGGCAACGGCGACCTTCACGGGAAGAACGTGAGCGTCGGGGCGCAGGGCGGCGTCACCCAGCTCACCCCCGCGTACGACCTGTTGACGACGCGGCCGTACGGCGACAAGCGCCTCGCGCTCCCCGTCGAAGGGCGCGACGACAACCTGAAGCGGCATCACCTCGTGGCGCTCTCCGAGCGCTTCGGCATCGCAGAGGCCGCCGTCGCCCCACGGCTCGACGCCCTCTGCTCGCAGGTGGAAGCGGCCGTGCCCATGCTGTCGACCATCGGGCTCGACACGACCCGAACGAAGACGCTGTCGGACCTCCTGCTGAAGCGGGTCGACGACCTTCGCGCGCCCCACCCCGGCGTCAGCCGACGTGGCCGAGCGCGGTGACGGGCTTGAGCCGCGCCGCCATCATCGCCGGCACCAGCGAGATGCCCGTCACCACCGCCGTGATGAACGTCACCGCGATGGCCGTCCACCGGGCCGTGGGCACCACCACCAGCGTCTCGGACAGCAGCACGAACTGAACGCTCTGCGGCAACGTCACGCCCGCGCGCGTCAGCAGCACCGACAGCAGAAGCCCCACGAGGCTCCCGGCCAGCGTCGCGAGCAGCCCCAGCAGGAAGCCCTCGGCGAGGAACATCGCCAGCACGCTCGTGCGCTGCATGCCGATGGCGCGCAGCGCTCCAATCTCACGCGTGCGGCCGCGCACCGAGATCCACATGACGATCATGATGCCCACCCCGATGATGGCAAGCAGCACCACCGCGAGGATGAACGAGAGCGCGCTCATCAAGTCGACCGTCCACGCGATGAAGTTCACCTCGTCGTGCCAGGTCGTCAGGTCGAGCCGCTGCCCGGTCCACCCCTCGCGCGAGACGTTCTCGAACTTGAAGAAGAAGGCGCGCGGGTCTTCCGGCAGCACCTGGTAGCCCGCCGCGGTGAGCGACTCGCGCAGCCGGCCCTGCAGGCGCTTCACCTCGTCGAGGTCGGCCGTCGGCAGGTAGATCTGCAGCGCGCCGGTGGTGTCGTCGTTGAGCTGGTAGAGCTTCTGGAGCGCCTTCGCGTTCATGAAGCACGAGAACTGGCTCATCATGCCGAGGTTCTTCGCCACGCCCACCACCGTGAGGTCGACGGTGTTGTTCACGCCGCGCGTCGTCGGCGCCGACACCGTCACCGCGTCGCCGACCCGCACCTCGAGCCGCGAAGCCTGCTCCTCGAAGAGCACCACCGAGTTGGGCTTCGAGAGGTCGGCCAGCGAGCCCTCCTTCAGCTTCAGCACGGACGCGAGCCCGCGCTCGTCCTCGACCGAGACGCCAGCGAGCCCGATGAAGGTCGAGCCCTGGTCGCTCACGACCTTCGCGTAGCCACGGCCGCGCGAGACGACGTACTTCGCCTCGGGCACCGCCTTCGCCACCACCGCGCGCAGGGCGTTCGCCTTCGTCACCACCGGCGCCGCCTGCCCTGCCGTCACCTTGAAGAAGCCGGCCACGTTGAGGTGCCCCGACATGAGCGTCGTCGAGGCCTCGATGAGCGAGCGGTTCATGCCCTCGGCCACGCCCAGCATCAGCACGAGGAGCGCCGAGACGAAGCCGATGGCGCCGCCCAGCACGCCGGTGCGGGTGCGGGCCTGCCACAACGAGAGCAACGCGATTCGAAAGAGCATCATGGCGTCACTCCGTCGCCTGCATCGCCGTGACGGGAGACACCCGCGTCGCCAGCCACGTGGGGAAGATGACGGCGAGCAGGCTCACCACCATCGTCACGACGAGCGCCACCACCACGCCGCTCGCGCTCAGCTCGGGCCGCAGCACCGGGCCCGAGAAGAAGAAGTACAGCTCGTCGCGGAAGGCCGGAATGCCCCGCGCCGCCAGCGCCTTCACCACGCCCGCGCCCACCGCCGCGCCCAGCAGGCCGAACACCACCGACAGCACCGCCGTCTCGACCAGCACCATGGCCGTCACGAAGCGCCGCTGGGCGCCGATGGCGCGCAACGTGCCGATGGTCTGCGTGCGCTGCAGCGTCGCCACCGTCATGCCCAGCGTCACCACGATGAGCGCCACGAAGGCGAAGGCCGCCACGATGAAGAGGAGCGCGAGGCGGAAGAAGTCCACCGACTTGCCGATGAAGCCCGACGCGGCCTGCCAGCTCACCACGAAGACCGCCGGCCGCGCGCTGCGCACCAACGCGCTCACCGTCTGCACGTCGTCGGCGGTGAGCGACGGGCGCTCGGCCCGCACGGCCTCGAGCAGGGCCACCAGGGCGGCGCTGGTGCGAGGCTGGCTTCCCGAGAGCCGCTCCCGCTCGAGCGCCACGGCCCGCGAGAGCGTCATCGACACCATCGGCGGCAGGCGGCCCGAGCCGAGCACCTGCGCGGCGGCTTCGACGGCCTTCGCGTCGGCGGGGCCCTTCGTCGCCGCGAGCCGGTCTTCGAGCTCGCCGAGGGTGCGCGAGACGGCCTCGTCGGAGCCGTCCTTCAGCAGCACCGCCGCGTGCAGCACCACGCCCTTCTTCGCCTCGGCCGGGTCGAACGTGTCTTCCTGCTTCTTCACCGGCGCGCCGGCGCGCTCGTCGGCGATGACGGCGGCCTTCGTGTCGACGACGACGGTGGAGGTGTCTCCGAAGAGGGCCGCTTCGGCGTCGTCGCGGCTCACCTCGGCGGCGCCGACCTGCGCCTTCATGGCGTCGGCCTCGGCCTTCGCCTCGGCGCTCACGATGCCGTAGAGGTCGCGGAAGCTCGCCAGGTCGATGAGGGTGTTGACGCCCGCGAGGGGAGACTTCTCGAGGCCGCGCAGCTCGAAGATGCCGTACAGCGTGAGCGTCACCGTCGAGGCCGAGCCGGTGCGGGCGAAGCTCCGCAGCGTGAGCCGGTCGCCCACCTTCGCCCGGTAGAGCGTCAAGAGCGGCGCCAGCTCGGCGTAGAAGAAGCGGTAGCGCGCGTCGAAGGTCTCGTCCGTCACGCCGAAGAAGGCCTCGAGCAGCGCCGCGAGGTCCGGGTCCGTTCGCCCCAGGTGCTGCTGCAGCGCCGCCACCGCCTTCGCCGTGGCCAGGCCGTCGAGCTGGAGCACGATTTCCCGCGTCTGCGACTGGTTCTCGCGCACGAAGCGCCTCAGCTCCGCGTCACCCTCGTCCGACAGGCGGCGGCCCGCGGCGCGCGCGTCACGAATCTTGTCGAGCCTGCGCGCGTTCTTGAGCTTGAAGTACTCCTCGTAGACGAAGCTCGGCAGCAGGATGCCGCGGCGGCCCTCGGGCACCGCCGTTCCCGACACGAGCTGCATGCGGGGAAACCGCGCCTGGAACGCGCCCAGGTCCGTGCCCAGGCAGCGGAAGAACAGCAGGTCGGCGTCGGCCACCAGCGGCGCCACCCGGTTCTCGAGCAGCTCGAGGTGGCCGAACGGGTCGTCGTCGAACGAGGCCCAGAAGGCGTCGGTCGAAGCCGTGGCGACCGCCTCGAGCTGGGCGGGCTCGAGCGTCGAGCCGTCCGACAGCTCCTTCTCGGTCTCGAGGTCCTTCCCCAGCACGCCGACGATGTTGCGCATGTGCCGAACGAGGCTGTCGGCTCTGGTGCGGAACTCGTCGTCGGCGAGCTTCGGGCCCTCGCCCCGCTGCGCGCGGTAGAGGTCGCGCAGCTTCTCGAGCGTGACGTCGATGGTGTTGCCCGACATCACCTGCGCGGTGGTGCCGCCCATCGGCACCACGGCCGCGACGTTGGGGTGCGCCGTCAGCGTCGCCTCGAGCGCGGGGAAGTCCTCGAGCGGCGCGAGCTCCGAGTCGGTGCCGTCGAACTTGCCGTACACCTCGAGCGGGTCCTTCGAGCGGGCGGCGTAGACCTGCAGGTTGCCCGTCACCGAGTCGACGATGCTGCGCGAGAGCGAGCCGTCGAGCGTCGAGAACAGCGAGCCGCCCACCACCAGCAGCGCGGTGCCGAACAGCAGCACCGAGCCGACGAAGACGTTGAGCAGGCTCGAGGTGATGTTCGCCAGCGCGATGCGCACGAGGATGACGAAGGAGCCCATGGCGCCGCGGACCTTAGCGGCGGCCCTCGCACGATGCTCGTCAACGAATGGCGAACCGGTCGGTCGACGAGAAGAACTGGAACACGCCGAACGCGAAGCCCACCTGCGGGCGCCCACCGACGAGGGTGACGGCGACGTCGGCACGCAGGCCCGTGCGCAGCATCTTCGGCACCAGCAGGCGCACGCCGAGCCCCGCGCTCAACAGCCCCCTCGTCTCGAGCGACTCGGTGCGCACCACCGCGCCGTCGACGAAGGCCGCCGGCACCACCGCGAACCAGGTCGAGTCGAACACCACGGCGCGCAGCTCGGCGTTGCCCAGGAGGAACTGCTCCGTGCGCACCGAGGAATCGTCGAAGCCGCGGATGAGGTCGAGCCCGCCCAGGTAGAAGCGCTGCTCCGTGGGCGCGGCCGTCGACAGGCCGAGCTGGCCGCGCAGGGCGAGGTTGAAGCGCTCGCCCAGCATGACGAAGCCCAGGCCCTCGACGAGCGACTGCACGTAGAGCGGTGACGTCGCGTCGGTGGTGACGCCGATGGAGGTGCGCACCTCGAGCGACGCGCCCCGCTCGCGCAGCCGAACGGTGTCGATGCGGCCCATGCGCAAGGAAGGGTGAATCAGCACGCCCCTCAGGTTCTGCGGCAACCGCGCCTCACCCACGAGCGGCGCCGAGTACTCGTCCTGGAAGGCCTCGACGCGCAGGCCGAAGAGGAAGAGGTCGTCGAGCTCGCCGAGCACGTCGACGAGGCCCTGGAGCCGCCGCCGCGTGTACTCGGGCCGCGGGCGGAAGAGCCACTCGACCTGCGCCAGCCCGGTGAGGCGCTTGCCGAAGAGCCGCGGATCGCGGAACCACACCTGGCCACCGTTGAAGGCGAGGAAGCGCTCGTAGCGCAGGCCCCACTCGAGGAAGCGGCCGAGGAAGTTGGTGTCGTTGAGGCCCAGGCGCACCCACGCGGCGCCGCCGCCGATGCCGAAGCTGAAGAGCGGGTTGAGCGAGAAGCGCTCCTCGAGCTCGACGACGGCGACGACGCCTTCGGGCCGGCGCTCGAGGCGGCCGTCGACGCGGCTGAAGAGGCCACAGTTCCACAGGCGGGTGAGGCCGAGGCTCCACTGCGTGGCCGTGACGGTGCCGGGGAGCTCGAGCTGCAGCTCGCGCAGCGCGACGAAGGGCTTCGTCCACGAGAGGCCCTCGAGCTCGACACGCTCGACCCGGAGCGGAAGGGCTTCGGCTTCGACGCGCTCGTACGCAGAGCCAGCGTCAGGCACGAGCCCTCCGTCCTGCGGATCGCCGTTCAGCGCTCCTTTGGTGAAGCGGCCTCCATCGACGGGTTCGCCGCTCGGCGGCGCATCGGTGAAGCGCCCTGCGTCTTCGGGCAGGCCGGTGTCGGCGCTCCCAATCGTGACCTCCGAGGACGCAGGGGCCGCGTCGGGCGCTCCCACCGAGGGCCACGCGCTCCCGCCGTCGGAGGACGGGGTGAGGGCGGTGAGGGTGAGGACGAGCGCGGGGGCCAGCACGGACGGGGCGCTGTAGCCCGGGCCGAAACCCGATGTCTGCCTCTGAAGCGCCGCTCAGCGCACGGCGTCGCCGACCGGGAGGCGCGCGTTCATCGCGGTCGCGAGCTCACCGAGCGCCGAGAGGTCTTCGAGGCCGCTCTCGAGAAACACCCACCGCTGGCTCCCGCTCGCCTCGAGCAACACCTGCGGGTTCCCCATGCCGAAGTCGGCCCAGTCATCATCCTCGATTTCGACACTGGCGCGCGTCCCCAAAGGGAGCGCCCGTCGCCGCGCCACGCCGCCAAGGACCCTGAACTCGAGCCTCGCGGAGCCCCGCTCAATCACCACCACGCGCACCAGCCGGAGGCGCAGCCACAGCACGAAGAAGCCCAGGCCAGCCAGAAGCAGCGCAACCCACCCTGACGACGAACGCCAGACGCTCAGACCTGACGCCGCCCACGAAGCGAGCGCCAACATCCCGCAGGTGTTCCAGGCGTCGTGCTCTGTCGCCTCGAACTCCACCCGTCCATCTGCCGAGAGGCGGAACGACGCGGGAGGCCGGCGAAACATCAGAAGCAGGTCGTGGCGTAGTCGACCGTCAGCGTCTGCCCCGGCTGCGGCGTGGTGTTCGGCTGGAACCGCACGCTGTTCGAGGCCGCGTCGTACATGTACGTCGACGGCGGCGCCGGCTGTCCGTTGATCAGCACGTTGATGCCGCCCTGCGACTGGTCCGGCGTGTTGGTGAGGAAGAACTGCGTGCGGAACCCGAACGCCGTGCGGCCGAGGCCCTGGAGCGCCGCCGCCCAGTTCGTGTTGCAGATCTCTTCACGCACGCCGCCGGTGCGGGTGATGAGCGAGGTGTAGCGCGTCGCCTGGCCCGGCGAGTCGTAGGAGCAGCCCGACGGCGCCGTCGGCAGGAACGGCCCGATGACCGAGAAGGTGAACCTGGACAGGTTCGAGAAGCCCTTCACGTTGATGAGCAGGTTCTCGTAGTAGCTCACCGGCTGGTTCGACTGGTCGCCGGCGTCCGAGACCACCACGACCGCGAGGTTCGCGTCGGGCCGCACGAAGCCCGCGTTCGCGCCCGCGATGTTGGGCGACGTGAGCGCACGCGTCGCGCCCTCGAACGCCTGCTCCGTGGCCGACCCACTCGTTCCCACCCGCACGAGGTTCGAGAAGTGCGACTGCACGTTGGGCGTCGTGTTGGTGAGGAAGCGGCCTCCGGCGCCCGTCGTGCGCAGCACGCCGTTCTGGGACACGTCCGTCGTGGTGACGCCAATCTGGTAGTCGACGTTGGCCGTCACCGCGTACTGAATGAACGAGCTGAAGTTGTTCGAGAGGCTCAGCTGCTTGTCGAACATCGAGCCCGAGTCGTCGATGACGAGGAGGATGTCGGCGCGCGGCTGGCGGTCCTGCTGGAACGTGTCCGTCTGCCGGCCCGTCACGTCGCCCCGGCCCTGAATCGCCACCAGGTACTGCACCTGCTGGCCCGACTGCGTCACGTCGAGGCCGATGGCGCCCGAGTCGGTGCCGAGGTCGAGCGGCGAGTAGCGCACCTGGAGCGTCAGCGGCATCGAGCCCTGGCTCAGCGTGAGCCCGCCCGCGGGAATGAAGGGGCTCTGCACCAGGAAGAACTCGGGGCACGGCTGGTTGCCGGGGCACTGCGGGCCGCCCGCCGACTGCCCGGCCGGCGCCTGCATCGTCACGCCCCGAATGGTGATGGGGCTCGAGCACGTGTTGTAGACGGTGATGGTGCGCGTCGGACTCGAGCAACGCATGCCCGGTGGAGGCACCGTGCGCACCGAGCCGAAGTCGAGCGGGTCGGGCGTCGCGGTGATGCACGACGGGCCCACCGAGGTGCGCAGGTCGATGCGGCCCATCGGGTTGGTGGGGTTCGTCACGTTGAACGTCACCGCGCCCGCCAGCGTGGTGAGCGTCGCCGGCGCCGGGCCCCGCGGAGCCACGCGCAGCACGAGCTGCCACGACTCCTGCGCCCGCAGCTCCTTCTCCATCGGCGGCGTGCCCACGAAGCTGTAGGCCGGGTCGGACCCCGCCGCGAGCGCGAAGTTCGAGAGGAAGCAGCTGTCACCGCGGCCCGTCGAGAGGTTCTGAATCGTGACCGGCACGTCCTTCGTGGTGCCCGCCGGCACGATGCCGAAGTTCACGAGCTGCGGCGTCACCCGGTAGTTGCACGGGGGCAGAATCTGCACCGCCGCCGTCACCTGCAGCGTCACCGTCGGCTCCGCGCCGTCGTTCGAGTGAATGAGAATCTCGGCGGCCTTCATGCCCGAGGTGCGCGGGAGCAGGCTCACCTGCAGCGTCACCTCGTTCTGCCCCGTCACCGGCCGCAGCCCCTGCCGCGAGTCGTACGAGCTCGCCAGCGAGAGGGTGAACTCTCCAGCCTGGGTGTCGGCGTTGGCCGGGCGAATCTCGAACATCGGCATCTGGCCCGGCGTGCCGGCCATGTCGACCTTCCCGAGCAGCAGGTTGAACGACGCGTCGGCCATCGTCGGCGCCACGCCCACGTTCTGCACGCTGATGCGGCGGGTCACCGGCACCGGGTTGCCTTGGAAGAAGGGCACCGCGCCGAAAGCCACCTGCGGCCGCGGGTTGACCCGAATCTTCGGGCCACCGCCGGTGCACTCGAGCGAGATGGTGCCGCGCGGCGTCTTGCGCAGGCCGGTGTCGAACGACAGCGTGCCGGAGCGGTTGCCCAGCATCGCCGGCGAGCAGGCCACCTTCATCCTCGTCGGCACGCTGCCCGGCGCGATGACGAGCTTCGTGTCGTCGGCGCCCATCGGCACCACGTGCGCGTAGTCCTGCGCGCTCGACACCGCGATGTTCCTCAGCTCGATGGGGGCCATCGCCGAGTTGGTGAAGACGACCTCCATCTCCTTGTCGAAGCCGGGCGACACCAGGCCGAAGCGCAGGTTCGTCGGCGTCCACGTCAGCACGTCTTCGACGCCGGTGCCCTTCACCGTCACCGTGATGGCCTCACACGAGGGGCCCGCGCCGGCCAGCTTGATGGTCGTCTCGTAGTTGCGCTGCTCGGTGGGGCTGAAGGTGAAGTTCACCGTCGTCTGGCCCATCGCCGCGACCGGCACCTTGCCCACCTGGGTGTTGGCGCCGAACCCGAAGGCCGCGGCGTCGCCACCCTCGAAGCGGCCGACGTCGGCCTCGGTGGCCTGCATGGTGGTGTTGTTGAACGTGAAGGGCACCGAGAACGTCTCGCCCACCGGCACGTTGCCGAGGTTGATGATGCGGGGCAGCTCGCACGCGCCCAGCTCGCCCTTCGCCGTCAGCGTCACCAGCGCCGTGTTGGTCTCGTCGGTGGCGCCGTCGGCGTACAGGCGCAGCTTCGCGAAGTACGACGAGCGGCCGGCCTTCGGGGTGAACGTCACCACGTACGGCACTTCTTCCGACGCCGTCAGCGTGCGGGCCTCGAACTCGACGCTCCACGCCGCGTCCGGCTTCACCAGCGGCGCGATGGACACCTCGTCACCCTCGATGGGCGCGATGGCCGTCAGCGTCAGCGGGCCGGTGCCGACGTTCTTCGCCACGATGACGGCCGTGCGGCGATCGCCCACCAGCGCGTAGCCAAAGTCGTACTTCGCGTCGCGGTCCACCACCCGCTTGAACTCCGCGTCCTGCCACACGATGGCCAACTCGCCGGGCGACGCTTTGACGCCGGGCCCGCGGCCGCGACACCCATCACAGGCAGACAGGGCAGCGAGAACGACCGCAACCGAGACGAGTGACTTCATGTGCATGACCGGGCTCCCTTTGTCCGACAGGTGCGCTCACCTACGACAAGGTGGGTTATCGGATCCAGCCCCCCACCAGGTGTGCGCATTCGACAGACACCCGCTGACTGCGAGGTGTGCAGAACCATTCACCCGGCCTGGTTTTCTCGAGACGTGAGAGTCGTCAGACGACGATGCCCGTCCACCGCGAGACCCACTTCGTGGGGGTGAACGGGGGAATGGGGCGGGCGGTCAACAGCGGAGCGCCAGTCGTCCAATACGAGCGAAACGGCCGGCGCGTGCCAGTCCGGTAGAAGTCGAGCAGGTAGGCGAGGTCGCACGCCGCATAGTCGGCGAGCCACTGGTCGAGGTGGGTGACGCCCGCGTCGTGGAAGAGCTGGAGCGAGTACTCGCAGGCCTCGCGCTCGTAGGCGATGAGGCGCGCGACGAGGGCCTCGGACGGGTTCGGGTAGAGCCGGTAGCCGAGCTCACGCGCGTCGGCCGAGGTGTTCCACTGCACGGTGTGGCCGAACAGGTGCGCGACGATGAAGACCGCGCTCTCGATGTCTTCGTCGTAGTCGACGTGAATCTCGGCGCCGTCGAGGTCTCCGGTGAACGGGTTCGGCACGTCGCGCACGCGCACGGGAATGCCGTAACGCTCCTCGATGTGGCGCTCGAGGCGGTTGAAGACGTCGTGGAGGCTCACCGCGCCGGACTCCACCAGAGACCGCCCGCGCGAACCACCCCGCAGCGCCGGCGGCTCCTCACCGCTTGCGCAGCGCGAGGACGAGCGGCAGCCCCACCGCCGGGAGCAGGCCCCACCACGCCAACGCCGGCTGGCCCCGCACCCTCGCCTCTTCGCGCGCGAGCAGCGCCGCGGCCAGACAGCACGCGACGAAGTCGAACGACATCACGAAGGGAAACTGCTGCGTGCGGAAGAGCTCGAGGAAGCCGCCCACGTCCTGGGTCACGAACAGCCCCACCAGCGCCAGCGCCGCGACGACGAGCGCGACCGCCAGCCACCGGCTCGCGAGCCCCCGGAGCCACCAGGTGTCGGCCTGACGCCGCGGCAGGTTCCACCGCCGCAGCACCAGGTACGGCAGCAGCACGAAGGCCCCCAGCGCGAAGCTGCCGAGCACGAAGGGCCACTTCGGCACCTTCTGGGCCGTCGCGTCGAAGGCGAGCAGCGCGAGGAACGCCATGGGGAAGACCCCCATCAGGTTGAAGAGCGCGAACAGCGACAGGTTCACGCCCTCGAGCCGGCCCGTCATCATCTGGACGATGACGGCGTTGGTGTCGGGGCTGGCCGGCGGTGACGCGAGGAAGGCCACCGCCAACAACGAGCTCCAGAGAACCAGCGACGCGACGCGCTCGAAGGACATGGCGGCCTGCTTCACCGCTGGGCGGGTTCTCCGCCACTTCTTTCTTCGTCTGAGCGGCTGACGAAAGAGCCACCCGCGCGCCCCGTACGCGCGTAGTGTCGCGCGGTGCCTCGCCTCTTCCTGCTCGGCCTCGTGCTCGTCTCAATTGGCTGTCGGCACCTGCCCCGGCAGGACGAAGTCGTGAACGACGACGTGCGGTCGGCCTCGGAGCTGGTGGCCGACGCGTTCGTCGCCGACCTCAAGACCCACCCGGAGCTGCCGCCCGCGTTCACCTCGCCGGACGCCCACGCGGCCTACCGTCGCGGCCTCGAGAACGACTTCGCGCGCGCCAACGGCGCTGATCAGAGCACCATCGGCCCCGGCCTCGCGCAGGCCATCGAGGCGCTCGGGCCAACGCCGGCGCAGAAGCAGCTCATCGCCATCTCGGCGCAGCGCGCGGGCGCGGCGTCCTTCGGGACGTTCGAGCTCGGCGCGACCTTGAGGCCCTTCGTGGGCCGGCTCATCCACATCCTCATCTCGTTACCGTTCTACCTGCTCAAGTAGGCCGTCGACGGGTGGCGTCCCGCGGCTTTGAGCTCGTCCCGACGCTCAGGCCCATCACGCCCCAGCCTCACCAGAAGAGCGTTGCGCTTCACGCAGAGCTGCGGAACCTGCAGGCACTCTTCAACGACGACGCGGGGCGGCGGCTCGCCGGGTTCGAGCGCGAAGGTGCCAGCCGAACCTCCGAGCCTGCGCCACGCTCGTCGTCTGGATGAACGGGTTCCCCGTCTTTGGCCCTCGTCCTCGCTGCGGGTGCGCTGGGCGTCGATGGGGCCCTCGCGCGTGCACCGCACGATGGACCGGGCCGGCGCGGCTGCTGACAGGGGGCTGTCACGCCTCTGGCCGACGCTGACGCGATGACGACCAACAAACGACCGAAGGTGTGGATTGGGGTGATCTCTCGCGCGCACGTGGAGCGCGGCGTCGCCGGCGGCTTCACCCAGGTATGCCACGGCCGGCGCGCGCCGCTGGCCCGCATGCACCCGGGCGACTGGTTCATTGCCTACTCGCCGACGACCGAGCTCGGTGGCGGCGTCCGGCTGCAGGCCTTCACGGCGCTCGGCCAGGTGCGCGACGACGTCATCACCCAGGTGGACCTCGGCGGCGGGTTTCGCCCCTTCCGCCGCGCCATCGACTGGGTCCCGGTGCGTCCCGTCGAGCTCGAGGCCGTGCGGGCCTCGCTCGAGTTCGTGCGCGACGGCGGTTGGGGCCTCGAGGCGCGGCGCGGACACTTCGAGGTGTCCACCCGCGACGGCGAGGTGCTTCGTGACGCGATGCTCGGCAGGAGCCCCTCGGCGGGCGTCGATGCGTCCACGCCATGAAGGGCCAAGCGAGAACGCGGCGCTGGCGCCCCGGGTAGAGTCACGGTTCATGAACCGTTCGTTCGTCGTCTGCGGCGTCGTCTTCGCGCTCGTCGGCTGCCGGCACGTGCCGACGCGCAGTGACGTGGTGACGAACGACGTGACCGCCGCCTCGGACGTGGTGGCGGGCGCGTTCCTCGACGAGCTCAAGACCCACCCCGAGCTCCCGCCTGCGTTCACCTCGGCCGAGGCGCGCGACGCCTACCGCCGCGGCCTCGAGAACGACTTCGCCCGCGCCAGCGGCGTCGACCCGGCCAGCATCGGCCCTGGCCTCGCGCAGACCGTGCAGGCGCTCGAGCCGACCGAAGACCAGAAGAAGATCATCTTCCTCTCCGCGGAGCGCGCGGCCGCCATCTCGATGGGCGTGCTCGAGTTCGGCGTCGCCATCGCGCCTTTCGTGTTCCAGGTCGCGAAGATCCTCATCCAGCTGCCCCTGGCCATCTTCCACGTGAAGTAGGCGAGCCCCGTGGGCCTCGTCGCAACACCGCGAGGGCGGCCAAGCCCTGCTGAACCCGAAAGCGCTCGCGGAGCGCCGCCGCTCACCGAACGACGCGTCGACGGGTGACCGTCACACGCTCGAGCGCCCCACCCTGGCGCTGCACCTCGAGCAGCACCTGGCTGCCTTCGGCGCCCCGAATGCGCTCGATGCTGCCCGCAAAGCCAAGGGTCGAGGCCCGCTGCCCATCGATGCTCACCACGACGTCGCCGACGACGAGCCCGGCCTCGGCCGCGCCACCGCCCGGCACCAGCGTGTCGAACACCAGCCCATCGCGCACCGCCTTCAGCACCGCGCCGATGCCGACCAACTCGAGCTGGGGCGCTCCACCATCGGGGACGGGCGCGAGGTCGAGCTCGAGCGGGCCGACCGCGCCGCGCGCCGGGAACTCCACCGAGGTGAGCCGCGCGTCGTGCCCATCGGCCTCCACCAGCACCGAATGCAGCCCGGGAGGAAGCCCCGAGAGTCGAAAGCGCCCATCGGCCTCGGTCCGCGCGAGCGCCGCGGCGCCCAGGGTCGAGCCCTCGGCGCGCTCGAGCGAGAGGCGCGCACCGGGCAGCGGCCGGCGGTCGAGGCGATCGACGACTCGGCCCGTGAGCGTCGCGCCCTCATCCAGCGTCACGTCGAGCCGCTGCGGCACCTCGGCGCGAAGCGTGACTCGTGCTGGAGACGACGGCGCCAGGCCCGGCGCGGCGACGACGACCTCGACTGGCCCCTCTGGCAGCACCACTTCGAACTGGCCATCGGGGTGCACCACGTGCCGGGGCCGGAGCTCGACGCCCTCGATGGCCCCGACGAGGCGGCGCACCAGCAACGCGAAGCTCTGCACCGGTCGCCCCGCGCCGCTCGTCACCCGGCCCGCGAGCCGCGCGCTCGACGAGAGCCGCAGCACGACCGGCTCGCCCGACGTCTCGACGGGCAGCGACGCACGCGCACCGAGGTTCGCCTCGAGCACCCAGGGGCCAGCGCCCTCGACCGTCGCTTCGAACGCGCCTGCCTCGTCCGCTTCGACCGCCGCCACGGGCGAGGCTGCGTCACCACCGAGTCGTACGCGAACGAGTGCCCCTGCCACGCCTGCGTCCAGCGCGTCCACCACCACGCCGCGCAGGGTGCCGTCGCGCGCGCCACCATCGACCCGGCGAAGGAGCACGATGACGAGCTCACCCGACACGAGGTCCTTCGCGTCCAGCAGCAGCCGCCGCGTCGTGAAGCCCTCGCGGCTGAGGACCACCAGCGCGCCCTCGAAGCCCTCGCACTCGAACCGCCCCGCCGCGGTCGAGGTCGCGACGACGCGCGGAGGCTCCGTCGCCGGGCCCAGGGAGATGACGGCACCTTCGACGGCCTCGCCGGCCTCGTCCCTGACCGAACCCCGAAGCCGTTGGAGCGGCTCGAGCGCGAGCACCAGGTCGGTCGCGCACACGCCCTCGACGAGCACCACCTCGATGGGAGCCCCGTCGCGCTCCGGCCGGAACGCCGCGAAGCCAGGCAGCGCCACCTCGGCGAGTGACAGCCGCCCCTCGGCCGGCGCGAAGAGCTCGAACGCCCCCTCGGCGCCGCTGGTGGCGGACATGACGCCGGCGAACGTCGAAGCGCTGACGGTGGCTCCCGAGAGGCCGGCGCCGGTGCGCGCGTTCACCACGCGCCCCTTGAGGCACACGCGGCCCGTGGTGGGCGTGACGATGGCCGTCGGAAACGTCTGGCCGTGACTCGACAGCGTGGTGCGCGGCGCTGACAGCGCTGGAGGCCCCGCGTCTGGAAGTCTCAACCTGGGCGTTGCCACCGGCGGCGGCGACGAGTCGAGCAGCCACAGCCCAACCAGCAGGAGCAGCCCGAGGACCGAACCGAGTGCCGCCCAGCGGCGAAGCGGAGTCACGCGAGGAAGTGTCTCCGAACGTTCGCGCCCGGCGAACCCGATTCTACGCCCTGGGCTTCGACAGCTCGTCGACGAGGTCGAGCACCTGCCCGTAGTTCGACAGGCTCCGGGTGGGCTTCACCGTCTGCGCGCCCGACTCGAAGACGCTCGCCACGTGCCGGCGGGTGATGGCGTTCGACGAGATGATGTCGAGCCGCTCGCGGTACTCGGGCGGCACGTAGGTGCCGTACTCGGCCCAGGCGTCGTGGCAGCCAACCTCCTGGGCGATGGCGATGTCCTTCTTCACCGAGTCGCCGATGACGAGCACTTCATCGGGCCGCATGCCGTAGGTGGTGAGGATCTTCTTGAGGCCCGCCGGGTTGGGCTTCTCGTAGTCGCGCGGCAGCTCCACCACCGCGCAGGCGGCCTGGTACGCGCCCTTCTCCTGCTTGAGCTTGATGTCCGGCGCGACGAGCGCCTCACCGTCGGGCCCCGCCGGAAACGTGAAGCCCGGCATCGTGTACATCGAGGTGAGCAGCACGTCGAAGCCCAGGCGCCGCGCGCGCTGCTCGGCCGGGTTCCGCGGCGCGTCGGTGAGCGCCACGACGGGAATGCGGCGCTCTTTGAGCGCGGTGAGCGTCTCGGTGACGCCCTTGTAGGGCCTCAGGTACTTGCGCCGGGCCTCTCCGAAGGCTGCGCGCGCGGGCTCGATGATGAGCTTGTCGAACGAGCCGAAGTCACCGAACTCCTGGAAGATGGCCGATTCCTGCAGGGCGAACGGGTACTCGTTCGACTCGTACTTCGTGTAGACGGCCTTGAGGGCTTGCACGACGCGAATCCGGGGCCACTTCGTCGCCGTCACCACCGTCTCGACCATCGCCTCGACGGCGGGGACGATGTAGTCAATCCACGAGTACAGTGTGTTGTCCATGTCGGTGACGACGAGACGAATGCCCATGAGGCGGCCCTCAAAGCGCAGCAGCGTCACGTTGTCACCCCTCGCGAAGAGGCCCTGATGCTGCTGCGCGCCCTGCCTTCGGCCCTCGTCTTCGGAGGCGCCCTCGTCGCGATTCTGGGCACGGGGCTGTCGGTGCCCGTCCGTTTTACCGTGCTGCTGGGTGCCGTCGCCGCCGCGTTCATCGCCGTCATCGTGCGCGGCCGAAGCGCGAACGCCGACGCCCTCGACGGCATCGCCAAGCTGAACCAGGGCCGCTTCTCGGAGGCTCTGGCGGCCTTCGAGCGGGGCCTCGCGCGCTTTCCCCAGTCGAACGCCCTCGTCTTCAACAGCGGGGTGGCGCTGCTGTCGATGTGGCGGGTGGCCGAGGCCGACGCCGCGTTCTCGAAGGCGGCGGGCATGAAGCTCGCGCGCCTCACCTTCGACGTCACGCAGATGCTCGAGCCGCAGCGGGCACTGGTGGCGGCGCTCCTGGGGCGCGGAGACGAAGCCCGCGGCCACCTCGCGTCGTGTGAGCGCCTGGGCCTGGCGCGCGCAGCCCAGGTGCTGCTGGCGCGGGCCGTGCTCGCGGTGCGCGCGGGCGACTTCGCCGAGGGCCGCCGGCAGCTGGGCGTCTATGAGGTGCGCCTGTTGGGTGGCCCTCCGCGTGGCCTCGCCGACGCGCTGGCCGCCTGGTGCGTGGAGCAGACGACGGGGGAGCGCCGCCACGTCGACCGCCTCGCCCTCTTCGGCGAAGCCGGCCCCGACACCCTTCGTGGCCTCTGGCCCGAGCTGGCCGACTTCCTCGACCGCGCCCCCGCCGCCTGACGAGCCCGCGGCCGCCGTTGCACCCTGACGCCCGGCCATGTGTTCCCGTGTGGTGACATTCCCTTCCAAACGGTTTTCGGCGACAAGGGGCCGCATGTCGCGCGTCCTGCCCCCGCTCCTCGTCCTCGTCGTCACCGCGCTGGTGCCAGCGTGCACCTGCCAACCCCGCCGGCCGGTGATGGAGACGCTGAAGGAAGAGGGCGAGGCCTGCCAGGCCGACGACGCCTGCAAGACGGGCCTGTGCGACGGGCTGCCCTCGGTGTGCGTGCGCAAGTGCTCGACGGGCTGTCTGGCCGAAGAGGTGTGCACCCAGCTGACGCCGGGGCGCTTCAGCTGCCAGCCCGACCAGCGGCGGCTGTGCCAGACGTGCCAAATCGACGCCGACTGCCCCTACCCGGCCGACAAGTGCATCGTCGTCAACGGAGAGAACGTGTGCGGCCGTGACTGCGCCTTCGACCAGTCGTGCCCGTCGGGGTACGTCTGCGTCAACGGCCGGGGCACCGATGGGCAGTCGAAGGTGCAGCAGTGCTCTCCGATGGTGGCGAGCTGCGCCTGTCTGGCGCGCGGAGACCTGATGCAGCCCTGCGCGACGGCCAACGACGCCGGCGTCTGCATCGGCCTCAAGACGTGCGACCTGGTGGCCAACGCGGTGACGTGCAACGCCAGGACGCCGGCGCCCGAGGCGTGCAACGGGCAGGACGACGACTGCGACGGCATGGTGGACGAGGACGCCTCGCTGGTGACGTGCGGCGTGGGCGCGTGCCAGCGCACGGTGAACACCTGCACCGACGGCGGCACCGTGGCCTGCGTGCCGGGGCAGCCGACGATGGAGCTCTGCAACAACGTCGACGACGACTGCAATGGCACCGTCGACAACGGCTTCCAGGTGGACGACGACGTGAACAACTGCGGTGGGTGCGGCGTGGTGTGCGCGCTGCCGAACGCGACGCCGGTGTGCACCTCGCGCATGTGCCGCGTGGGCATGTGCAACGCGGGCTTCGGCAACTGCGACGGGCAAGACCCCAACGGCTGCGAGACGAACACCCAGACGAGCGCGATGCACTGCGGTCAGTGCGGGAACTCGTGCATGCGGCCCAACTCGACGGCGACCTGCGTGGCGGGAGCGTGCCAGTTCCAGTGCGCGCCGAACTTCTACGACTTGAACGGCGACCCGTCGGACGGCTGCGAGTACGCGTGCACGTTCACCTCGATGACCGACCTGCCGGACTTGAACTTCGTCGACGCGAACTGTGATGGCATCGACGGCGAGGTGATGCGCGGCGTGTTCGTCTCGACGGCGGGCAACGACGCCAACCCGGGCACGCGGCAGCAGCCGAAGGCGACGCTGGCGGCGGCGCTGACGACGGCGGCGACGACGAGCAAGCGCGACGTGTACGTGGCGCAGGGCACCTACGCGGGCCCGCTGCAGCTCCTCGGCGTGTCGGGGCTCAACGTGGCGGGCGCGTACCACCCGACGACGTGGCAGCGCGCGACGACGAACCAGGTCGTGGTGCAGGGCGGCGCGAAGGCGCTCGAGCTCGATGGGTCGAACCAGGTGCTGGTGCAGTCGATGCGCTTCGAGGGCGGCCCCGGAGCGCCCTCGGCGTACGGCGGCTTCATCGTCGAGTCGCAGAACGTGCGGCTCGAGGCGGTGGAGCTGCGCGCGGGGAATGGCGCCGATGGCGCTGACGGCGCGCCGGGACAGCCGGGCACCCCGGGCCAGCCGGGTCAGAGCGGCGGATCGGGCTGCTCGAGAGACCCCAACTTCACCCCGCAAGGGTTCGTGTGTCTGCTCGGGCTCGGGTTCTGTTCGCAGCCACGGGCCGGGAACGGAGGCACCAGCGCGTGTGGGTTTCCCGGAGGCGTTGGAGGGACGCCTACGTTCGGCGTCGCATCCCCCGGCGGGAGTCCCGGCAGTGCCGCACCGAATGGCACGGGGTCCGGAGGTCTCGGTGTCAGCGGCACCATCGGCGCAGGGCCTGCTCCCGGGCCAGCGAATGGCGGGCCAGGTGCTGCAGGCTCGACCGGGAGCAATGGCGCGGGCGCCGGCGCCTCAGCTTTCAACAACCTGGGCTTCGTCCCCGCAAGTGGCCAGAGCGGAACCAACGGCACCGCCGGGCGCGGCGGAGGCGGTGGCGGCGGTGGCTGTGGCAACCAGTTCATGTTGTCCAACATCACGTGTCAGACCTTCGGCAGCGGAGGAGGAGGAGGCGGCGGCGGCGGCTGTGGAGGAAACGGTGGTGGTGCAGGCGGTGGTGGTGGGGCGTCCGTCGGCTTGTTCCTCTTCAACTCCACCGTCTCGGGCCAGGGTGTCGTCATCGTCGCCGGGAACGGTGGCCGAGGTGGGAACGGAGGCATGGGAGGCACGGGCGGCCTCGGCGGCTCTGGTGGTGCGTCGCCCCACGGCGGCTCGGCGCAGGGCAACGCGTGTGTTGGCGGGGTCGGCGGCGCGGGTGGACTCGGAGGCGCGGGCGGCCACGGCGGGGCCGGATCAGGCGGCGCGGTCTACGGCATCGTGCGCAACAACGGCTCGACGTGGTCGCCGACGGGTGGCTCCATCAACCGTGGCACGCCGGGCGCAGCAGGGACGTCTCCGGGCAACGGCGGGCAGATGGGCGCGACGGGCGTGCAGCTGACGTTCTGATCAACACGCGAGGACCGGCCTGACGGACTCGCACGGTCAGGTTGGTCCCGCCGGTCTGTGAAGATTGCCGTGGCCTCCATCGCCCTGTCGCGGCCTTGTCGGCGGAGCCGTGCGCAAGCCGATGCACGGGCGGCTCCACGCGTTCGATGTCTCGCCATCTCCTGGTCGACTGGGCGCCCGAGCGGCGCGGCCTGCGCTGTCTGCTCGAGCGCGTGGAGTGCGCTCCCCAGCGTCGTCCACCTGTTGACGGTTTTGGTCAACCAGTTGACGTCAACCTGTTGACCAAAACCGTCAACACGTGGACACGCTCCGGGAGGCGGGGGCCCCGGCGAGCGCCTGGCGCGTTGAGTTCGTCGCGCGAGGGCCCCGGGTTTTCCGAGTGGAGCACCGCCACGACTGGTGAGACCAACCGGCCGTCGACGCGGCAATCATCGGGGACCGGCCCGAGGACCGTTCCGCACGTGCGTCTGGCCTCAGAGCTCGGCTTCGGCCCCATCGACCCGCGCATCACGCCGCACCTTCGTCTGGCCTCGGAGCTCGGCTTCGGCCCCATCGACCCGAGCACCATGCCGCACCTTCGTCTGGCCTCAGAACTCGGCTTCGGCCCCATCGACCCACGCATCACGCCGCACCTTCGTCTGGCCTCGGAGCTCGGCTTCGGCCCATCGACCCGCGCACCACGCCGCACCTTCGTCTGGCCTCGGAGCACGGCTTCATCCCCATCGACCCGAGCACCGTGCCGCACGTTCGTCTGGCCTCGGAGCACGGCTTCACCCCCATCGACCCGAGCGACCGGTGGGCGCGACACGGTCGACGAGCGGGCCGACTTCCAGCGTCGCCTCATCCACGCCTCGACGGCGCGGGCGACTCCCCCGGAGAAGGAGGGGCTGACATGGCCGAACGCACGCGAGAACGACGCCGTCGCGCCACCCCCAATCCAGGAGACCGACCTCGGCGCGGTGTCGACATCGCCATCAGTCCCCGCGACGTCACAGGCGACGGACCGCGTCGCCCCCGAAGCCACGTCCGCGTGCACCGCAGCGTCGCTCATCGGCCGGAGCCGGGCAGGGGCTGAACCTTCACCACCCATGAAATGACCGGCCGAACGGGCTCGACAGGCCGCGCGATTCGGGCGACCACCGCGCCCTCCCGAGGCTTCGGAGCCCCCAGGCGCCCCTCGCTCCCACAGGCCACCGCGGCCAGGAACCGCTGGCGCCGCACGCCGCGGGAGTCCCCCGATGTCCTTCGACGCAAGCGCCGAGCTGCCGAGGCCCGTTCACCGCGCGGGAGAAGCCGCCCAACCGACGGCCACCCAAGCGCACGTCACCCGGGCGTGAGGGCTGCGGCCACAGCCCACAAAGGAAACGGCCCGCCATCCGTGAGGATGACGAGCCGTCGTGTCGCAAAGCAGTTCAGCCGGACTTAGACCGGACGAACGTTCTGCGCCTGCAGGCCCTTCGGGCCCTTCGCCACGTCGAACTCCACCTTCTGGCCTTCCTGCAGGGTGCGGAAGCCCTGAACCTGAATCGCGGTGTGGTGGCAGAACACGTCGTCCCCGCCGCCGTCCTGCGCGATGAATCCAAAGCCCTTCGCATCATTGAACCACTTCACGGTACCAGTCGCCATCGTCTGCTTTCAGTGTTCCCGGCGCATTCAGTTGCGCCGGTGCGCGGATTGATCTGCGCAGGCGCCCTCCTACACGGGTTCGGGCACGCACACCAGCCACCCCACCCAACTTTCGCAACCCCCTGACTTCCCGATGACACGAGCGCTCGGAAGCGGCTGCATTCCCGGGTGGCGTCATGGTGGCGCTGGTGTAGACGCCCCGACCTGCGTGAAGTCCTTCCTGCCCGTCGTCGCCGCCACGGTGGTGCTCGCGGTGCTGCAGCTGCTGCTCGGCACCTCGGAGTACTTCGTGTACCTCACCTCGCTCGTCGGGGTGAACGTGGTGCTGGCGGTGTCGCTCAACATCATCAACGGCATGACGGGCCAGTTCAGCATCGGGCACGCGGGCTTCATGGCGGTGGGCGCGTACGTGGCGGGCACCACCTCGCTGATCCTCAAGGACGATCAGCTCTCGTTCCTCCCGCCGGCGGTGTCAGACCAGCTCTTCCTGCTGCTGGCGTTGCTGCTGGGCGGAGGGACGGCGGGGCTCTTCGGCTTCCTGGTCGGCCTGCCGAGCCTGCGGCTGCGCGGCGACTACCTGGCCATCGTCACGCTGGGCTTCGGAGAGATCATCCGCGTGGTCATCCAGAACTCCGACGGCCTGTCGAAGTCGCTGGGAGCGGTGCCCGGGCTGTCGCTGGTGGGCAGCTTCGTGGGCAAGTTCGGCGGAGCGCTCGGCGTCTCGGGCGTGCCCCAGCGGTCGACCTTCTTCATGGTGTGGTTCTGGGTCTTCGTGCTGGTGCTGCTGGCGCGCCGGCTGGCGGACTCGTCGCACGGCCGGTGGCTCAAGGCGATTCGGGAAGACGAGGTGGCGGCCGAGGCGATGGGCGTCGACACCACGAGCTACAAGGTGCGGGCCTTCGTGGTGTCGAGCTTCTTCGCGGGCATCGCGGGCGGGCTGTTCGCGCACTTCGTGCCCATCATCAACCCGGGCTCGTTCACCTTCGTGAAGTCGATGGAGGTGGTGGTGATGATCGTCGCCGGCGGGCTCGGCAGCACCACGGGCGCCATCGTGGCGGCGGTGTTCCTCACGCTGCTCCCCGAGGGCCTGCGCTCGCTCTTCCTGCAGCTCGGCGGCGGCGACGCGTCGCTGGCGCAGAAGGTCGACCAGGTGCGCATGCCCATCTACGGCGTGCTGCTGGTGCTCATCATGCTGACGCGCAGCCAGGGGCTGTTCGGCACGCACGAGGCGTGGGACCTGTGGAAGCGCCGGAAGCCCGCGGAGGCGAAGGCGTGAGCGCGCCGCTGCTCGAGGCGAAGAAGGTGTCCATCCGCTTCGGGGGCCTCAAGGCCCTCACGGACTTCTCGCTGACGCTGTCACGCGGTGACTTGAAGGGCCTCATCGGCCCCAACGGCGCGGGCAAGACGACGGCCTTCAACGTGCTCACCGGGGTCTACGCGCCGACCGAAGGCGAGGTCGTCGTCGCCGGCGAGCGGGTGAACGGCAAGCGGCCCTTTCAGATCAACCGGCTCGGCGTCGCGCGCACGTTCCAGAACATTCGCCTCTTCAAGCAGCTCACCGCGCTCGACAACGTGCGCATCGCGATTCTGCCCGAGACGAAGCGGTGGTTCGACGCGGGCCGGGTGCAGGCCCTCAAGCGGGGCAGCGGCGTGCAGCGCGCGTTGGGAGCGGCGCTCGACGCGACGGACAACTACCGCGACTGGTGGCGCGCCTTCCTGCGCACGCCGGGCTTCCTCGCCGAAGAGGCGGTCGTGACGGCGAAGGCCGAGGAGCTCTTGTCGGTGATGGGCCTGTCGCACCGAAAGGACGAGCTGGCGTCGTCCTTGCCGTACGGCGAGCAGCGCCGCCTCGAGATGGCGCGGGCGCTGGGCACGAAGCCGAACGTGCTGCTGCTCGACGAGCCGGCCGCGGGCATGAACACCCGCGAGAAGGCCGACTTGATGGTGCTCATCCGCCAGCTGCGCGACCAGTTCCAGGTGGGCATTCTCGTCATCGAGCACGACATGAAGCTGGTGATGGGCATCTGCGAACACCTGACGGTGCTCGACCACGGCGAGACCATCGCCTCGGGTGACCCGGCGCTGGTCCGCAAGGACGCGAAGGTCATCGAGGCCTACCTCGGAGAGGCGCCCGCCCATGTCGCCTGAGGCGCTCGGCAAACGGCCTCCGCGCGAGGGGCTGCTCGAGGTCGACGACCTCTTCGTCAGCTACGGCCCCATCGCGGCGCTCAAGGGCGTGACGCTCTCGGTCGGCCAGGGCGAGGTGGTGGCGCTCATCGGCGCGAACGGCGCCGGCAAGACGTCGACGCTGCGCGCGGTGAGCGGCCTGGTGAAGCCGGCCAAAGGCGCGGTGCGGTTCAAGGGCCAGGCGCTCACCGGCCTCAAGGCGAACCAGGTGGTGGCGAAGGGCCTCGCGCATGCGCCGGAAGGGCGCGGCATCTTCCCGAACCTCACGGTGCAGGAGAACCTCGACCTCGGCGCCTGGCTGCGGAAAGACGGCGACGCCATCGCGGGCGACCTCGAGAAGTGCTTCTCGCTCTTCCCGCGGCTGAAGGAGCGCCGGGCCCAGCTCGCCGGCACGCTCTCGGGCGGAGAGCAGCAGATGCTGGCCATCTCGCGCGCGCTCATGTCGCGGCCGACGCTGCTGCTCCTCGACGAGCCGTCCTTAGGCCTCGCGCCGCAGGTGACGCAGACCATCTTCCGCATCCTGAAAGACGTGAACGCCCAGGGCATGTCGATTCTGCTCGTCGAGCAGAACGCGCACCTCGCCCTGGGCCTCGCGCACTGGGCCTACGTGCTCGAGACCGGCACCCTCGTGCTGCAGGGCACCGGCCAGGAGCTGCTCGCCAGCGAGGCCATTCGCAAGGCGTACCTCGGCGAATAGGCCCGCTCGTCAGAAGACGCCGGGGTTGTCATCGAGCGAGAGCAGGAAGTCGACGAGGTCGGCCTGCTCGCGCGCGGTGAAGCCGGTGGTGGCGTCGACGAAGAACTCGTGGCCCGAGCCGTCGAGGTTCTGCGGCACGAGCGAGGGCACCGCGCGGTTGCGGGCCACCACCTGCGCGCGCAGCCCCGAGTCCACCACGGCGCGCAGCGAGCCGCCGGCGTCGAGCGGCCGGAAGGCCGACAGCGTACCTGGAATGCCCAGGCCGTTGGGGTCGGCGACGGTGAACGAGCCATCGGCGTTGTACGTGAGCGCGCCCTGCGCCACTCCCGCGCCGCCGTCGTGGAAGTACGGCGCGGTGAGGAAGAGCGCCCGCAGCGACAGCGTCTTGTACCCGCCATCGCGCGTCACGAAGGGGAGCCGCGCAGGGTTGTCGGTGATGCCCGTGAGCGGCACGTTGAGCTCCCTCGCGCCCGCGCGCACCGGCACGCTCTCGTCGAACGCGAAGAGCTTCGGCGCCTGGAGCCGCCCATCCAACGCGAGGCGCGAGCGGGCGCGCGCGTCGTTCATGCGCAGCGCGGCGTTCGGGTGCACCTTGTTGTCGGTGAAGAAGGGCGCGGTGTGGCAACCGTTGCAGCCCGCGCGCAGGAAGACGCCGGCGCCACGCGAGACCGCTCCCGTCGAGAGCGCGCGCTGGTTGGCGGCCGTCTTGTTCGGCGGCGGCACCAGGCTGTCCTGGTACATCGCCATGGCGTTGGACCCGCGCAGGAAGCGGCCCGAGCCGAAGGTGAAGGCGCCCGTGTCGGGGCTCCAGAAGAGGCCGTTGAAGGTGGCCGCGGTGGGCTTGAGGTTCGGGTACGGCCCGGAGCCGGGCCCGATGACCTGCTTCTCGAGCTCGGCCGTGCGGGGGTCGGGCGCCACCGTGCGCAGCCAGTCTCCCGGCCGCACGGGCGTCGACGGCAGCCGCAGCGCCGGGTCGGTCGCGTTCTGCAGCAGAATGCCGTCGTACACCTGCGAGTCGATGTCGAGCAGCGCCGAGTCGAACGCGTTGGCGATGATGTTGACCTCGCTCGAGTGCACCGCGCTGGTGGCCGTCGACAACCCGCGGAACGGCCCCGCCTGGAAGGCACCGTCGAAGCCGAACTTGTTGAACGACCACGTGAAGACGTGCGGAATCTGCGTGGTGTTGCTGATGCGGTCGATGGAGCTCTCGAAGTGGCCGGGCGGCACCTGCAGCACCACGTCGTCGGCCGCGCGCTCGATCTTCTCGGGGTCGGGCAAGCGGGTGATGGCGCCGGTGCTGGTGATGACCTGCTTCCCGGTGCCGGCGGCGTAGAGCGCGGGGTCGGTCACGTTGATCGAGAGGCGGCCCACCGCCGAGGCGGTGTTCGGCGTGAGGGCCACCAGCGCCGCGGCGTTCAAGTCACCGTTGGGGATGCCGTCGAGCCGGCGGCCGTTCTCGTCGAGCGTCACGTGGCAGATGGCACAGGTGATGTTGAAGTCGGGCCGCAGGCCCAGGGGAAGCAGCGCGCCAGCCTCGACGTCGAGGCCCGTGTCGAGCACCGTTCCCCGCGTGAGCACCGTGCTGCCCACCCGCAAATCCTTCAGCAGCTGAATGCGAAGGTTGGTCGTGTGCCGGCCATTCAACTGCGCGATGGCGATGATGAGCTCGGGGAGGATGAGCTCGAGCCCCTTCGAGAAGCCGAACACCCGCTGAAAGCCGAAGTTGTCACCCACCACGGCGTTGTCGAACACCAGCTTGCCCTCGGCGATGCCGAGCGAGGTGACGTGCACCATGCCGAGGCGCGCGTAGGCGTTGGGGTCGAAGGGGTTGAGGCCCGCCTGAAGCACGCGGGTGAAGGCCTGGCCCGCCGAGAGGCGCTGCCCGAAGAGGTCGTAGGTGTTGAGGGGCTGGGTCGGTGCGGGCGCGAGCAGGTCGGTCGCGGTCAGCGCTTCCCGGTTCACCGCGACCTGCGGCGCCGGCTCGTCGGGTTCTCCAGACACCGCCTGCCCACCACAACTCCACAGAACACCAGCCAACGACGCGACGAAGATTCCCCGCATGTGTCCCTCCAGTCGGAGCGCTCCCCACGAGCGCACGGAGAGTGTTCACTGGCGTGCCCAGTACGATTCAAGGCGCCCAATGCGGGGGTGAGGCCCAGAGTTGCGCTGACCTGCGCACAGAGACACGGCTTCGCTGAATTGACGTCGACGAGCTTTCGCGTCAGGCCTTGTCCCAGCGAACCCGGTAGGTCGCCTCGCGGGGGCCCGAGGTCCCCGTGAGCTCGCAGCGCGCACCGCTGCCCCCGGCGACCCTCACGATGGTCTCGAAGATGCCCTCGTAATAGCCGTGGCAGCCGAGGTGGTCGTTGAGCCAGATGGACACCTCGGTCGGCGTCTTCTCGTCGACGCGGGCCTCGGTGCAGTTGTCACTGGTGCGCAGGTTGCGCGTCATGCGCTTGAGCGTCCACAGGGGGCCCATGAGCCGCGCCGCCGCGTGGACCGCCCGGCCCAACACCGTCTCGACGTACCCTTCCACCACCAGCCGCCCCACCCCACGAAACGCAGGCTCGGTGCCCAGGTCGGGGAAGGCCAGCTTCGAGGTGACGTGGAGCGCGTCGATGAACTGGGCCCGCGTGTACGCCGGCAACATCTTCGCGAAGTCGATGCCGATGCCCTTGAAGGCCGGGTCGATGACGGAGGCCTCGACGCCGTGCTTGAGCAACGCCAACCGGAGCCCTTCGAGCGTGTTGCTGTAGACGAGCTCTTCAGGTTGCTTCACGGCGGCTGGAGTCTGGCGTCAACGACCTGCTTTCGCCAGCAAACAGGTGTCGACCAGTCGGGTCGGAGGCTTCCCTCCCGGAACATCAGCGTGGCCGTTGGAGCGGCCAGCGCCCGCGCACGGCACGGTGGGTGAGGGCGGAGGCGACGAGGGCGACGAGCCACGAGCCCTCGCGCGGAACGCCCAGCGCCTGACAGGCCGCGTTGGCGCCGAACCAGGCGCCGAGCGTGACGGGAAGGGTGAGGAGCGAGGCGAGCGGCGAGGCAGAACGCGGCTCCGTCGGGCCATCAGAGGCCCAGCGCCTCACGCACCTGCGCACCCGTCATGTTCGAGTTCCACACCTTCGTGCCGAAGTCGAAGCGGGCCGAGGTGGCGATGTCTCCGACGAGAATGGGCTCGAAGCCGCCATCGAGCACGAGGCCCTCGGCCTTCTTCATCGCGCGCGCGTCGTTCCCCGCGAGGGGAATGCCCATGCGGCCCTCTTCGCGGTGCGCGGCGTCGGCGAGGTTCTTGAAGTGCACGGTGTTGAAGGCCTTCACCACCGACGACTTGGGCAGGCGCTTCTGCGTCCACCCGCCGGAGCCGTGGCCGAGCAGCTTCACCTCGTCGACGAGCGCGCCGTCACGCGCGGGGATGACGTTGTTCGCGTCGAGCACCAGCTTGCCGGCCAGCGGCGCGGCGAGGCGGTCGGCGAGCTCGGGCATCGCCGAGAAGGGCACGCCGAGGAAGATGACCTCGGCCCACGCGGCCGTCTCGTCCACCGTCCCGCGGCTGGCGTTCGCGCCCACCTTCTGCACGAGGCCATCGAGCGTCTCGGGGTGCCGAGACGAGAAGCGCACCTCGTGGCCGGCCTTCGCCCACAGCGTGCCCAGCGTGGAGCCCATCATTCCCGACCCGATGATGCCGATGCGCATGCCCTGCCCTTTCGTCCGACGTGGAGCCGCGCACCCTAGGCCGGCCGAGGTCGAAGGGGACCCGTCAAACGGCGTGGACGTCATGACGCCTTGAGCAAAACCCACGGCCGATACTTCGTGACGCGCCGATGACGAAAGGCGAGGACAGTGCTCCGCATGAATCGCGTCGTGAACGTCTTCCGCTTCGTCGCCGGCTTCCTCGTCATCATGGTGATGACGCTCATCGTGATGGTGGCGGTGACGCTGATGCTGCCGTTCCGGGTGGCGCGCATCTACATCTGCAACTGGTGGGGCCACGTGGTGGGCCGCAGCATCGTCTTCCTCGCCGGCGTCACCCCGAAGGTGAACGGCTGGGAGCGCCTGAAGGGCTCGATGCCCGCCATCTTCGTGATGAACCACACCAGCACGCTCGACGCCTTCTCCGGCATCTGGATGTGCCCGTACGGCGGCTGCGGCGTGTTCAAGAAGGAGATCGTCAAGGTGCCGTTCTACGGCCAGCTCGCGTGGATGTCGGGGCACCTGCTCATCGACCGCGCGAACACCGGCAAGGCCGTCGAGACGCTGAAGGACATGGCGATCTTCATGAACAAGCACCGCCTCGGCATCTGGATCTTCCCCGAGGGCACGCGGAGCCGCGATGGGCGGCTGCTCCCGTTCAAGAAGGGCTTCGTGCACATGGCCATCGCCACGGGCTTTCCCGTCGTGCCCGTCGTCGTGCACGGCGCGCACAAGAACTGGGAGAAGGGCACGTTCCTCGGCTTCAAGCCCATGACGATGAACGTCGACGTGCTGCCGCCCATCGACACGAAGGGCTGGAAGGAAGAGACGGCCGCCGAGCACGCACAGGCGGTGCATGACCTGATGGCCGCGCAGCTGGCGGACGATCAGAAGCCCGCGCCCGTGGCCCTCACGCCGGTGCTACCGCCGGTGGCGCCGGGCGCCGCGCCCGTGGTGCCCTGACCGTCGGTCAAGAAGCGCGTGAGCCGCTCGGCCATCCACGCGCGGAAGGGCGCCGTCGTCGGCGGGCTGTGCCGCACGTCCTTCAGCAGCTCGGACTCGACGGGCCCGCGGAACAGCGCGCGCGCCCGGGCCACCACCGCTTCACCTGGAAAGCTCAGGTCGCCGTCGGCCCCGATGACGAGCACGGGCGCCGTGAAGCCCGAGAACTCGTCGGGGCGCGCCAGCCTGGGGATGGTCATCTTCGAGGTGAAGGCCGTCATGGCGGTGCCGAGGTAGGGCGTCCAGTCGTCGTCGTGCGTGGTGAGCAGGTGCTTCGTCGCGGCGGCCAGGTTCTCGGGCGTCGGCTTCCGGCGGTAGCGCGTCATCGGCCAGAACACCTTGCTGAACCCGGCCCAGAGCGGGCCGGTGACGAGCCCGGCGGGCACCAGCAGCGCCAGGCGCTCGACGCGCCCGGGCGCGACGGCCGCGAAGCGCAACGCCGCGAAGCCACCCCACGACACCCCGATGACCGACGCGCGCGCGAGCGACAGTCCGTCCATCACCTCGGCGAGCCAGTGGCCGTAGTCGTCGGTCTTCGGCGAGGGCTGGGCGTCGGCGCTCTTCACCGACTGGCCGATGACGTCGACCGCGTGCACGCGGAAGTGCTTCGCCAGCCCCTCGAGCTCGCCGAGCAGGTGCGCCGAGCTGGCGAGGGCGCCGTGGAGCATCACCACGTCGGGAGCGCCCTTCGGGCCCGCGACGAGCACGTGCGTGTCACCGAAGCGCGTCGCGACCGTGCGGCGCTCGGTCGGCACCGTGAGCCGGGCGTGGAAGCGCTCGTACCAGTCGACGAGCGCCTGCTTTCCTGCGGGAGACGTGAAGAGGCTCATGGCTTCCTCCTGGGGCTCAGACCCTCGAGGTGCTGCGCGAAGAGGGTCTCGGTGAAGGCCAGCGGCGTGGGCGTCGCGCCCTGCACCCAGCCGATGAGGGCGAAGTAGAAGAACGAGAGCCACGCGGCCGCGACGACGTCGGGCGACACCGAGCCGTCGAGCCGGCCGGCCTCGACCTCTCGCCGCGCCAGCTGCGCCACCGCCTGGTGCACCCGCTGCGCCTGCGCCACGAAGCCCTTCGCCCAGGTGCCCTCGGCGAAGAGGGACTCCTTGAGCAGCGTGCGCGAGAGCGCCGGGCGCTTCTGGTAGTAGCCGAAGACGGCGCTGCCGAGCGCCGAGGCCTCTTTCACGAGGGGCTTCGTGCCGATGCGCGCCAGCGCGCGGTCGAGCGTGACCTCGAGGTCGTCGAAGAGGGCCGCGTGCAGGAGCTCGCGCTTGTCGCCGAAGTGGTGGAGCACCGTGCCGGCCGAGACGTTCGCGCGCCGGGCGATGGAACGAACGTTGGCCGCTTCGAACCCGACCGCCTCGAACTCGTCGCGCGCGGCGGCCAGCACGGCCTCGCGGGTCGCTGCCTTCTGCTGAGCCCGGACCCCCGTTTCGCCAACCGCGTTCATTGAACTTGTTTAACCAAATGAACCACGGCGAGTCAAGCTGAAGGGCTGCACCGGGGAGGTGTTCCTGTGGCGGAGGGAGCACGCCTCCATTCCGTCGGCCGCCTTCACCGAGCTGCAGGCCGTGGCCCGGCGACGTGCGCCAGCTGAAGAACATCCTCCAGCGTCGATGAGCGCTCGGCCAACGACGTGCAACGGAACTCCGTGAGGGGAACGCCCACGCGGACCGCGCTCCAGCTGGCGAGGCCCTGAAGTGAGGCCGTGGCGAGGTGGGCGCTCCGAGGCCTCGGGGGACGAAGGCGCGACAGGAATCCACCCTCGTCCGAAGCTCCATTCACCGAGGCGGGAGGGCGACTCGCTCCCCGGAGCGTGTCCACGTGTTGACGGTTTTGGTCAACAGGTTGACGTCAATGTGTTGACGGTTTCCGTCAACAGGTGGACAGCTCCCGGGAGGCGACCTCCTCCCTCTGGACCGGCGCCTCGCCAGAGCGGTCGTGACGAGCGCGGACGCCTCGCCGTCCGGGCTCACTTCGTCACTCGAGGCTCCGGAGCGCCCCCCTCGCCCCCGCCTTGCCTCGAGGCTGCCCCGTCTCGCGCCTCCGTCCCTTCCCCGCCAACCTCTTCGAGGAACGCCACCATCGCCGCCGCCAGCTCGTCCCGCGCAGGCACCTCGAGCGGCAAATGACTCCCGTTCGAAAGCCGAACGAGCGTCTTCTCCCCTGCGAACCGCTCGAACGTCGGCAGACTCAACGCAGTCGGCGTCCACGCATCGGCGCCCGGGTGCGCCAGCAACAGCGGCGTCGTCATCGCCTCGGGCTCGACGGCCGGAGGCGTTCGCCCCATCGAGCGCCAGAACCCGAACGGCATCGCCTTCGCGACGAACGGGTCCTTCCGATACTCCGCGAGCACCCCTTCGTCCGACGTCATCAAGTCGAGCGGAGCGACCCAACTCAACGGAACCCACCACCCATCGAGCGCTCCACCCTTCCCCAACCCATCCGATAGCCGGGAGAGCGCGGGCGACGTCGCCACCTGCGCTCGCACCGCCGCTTCCCGCAGGTCGAGCAACGTCGTCACCATCACCCCATCGACGTCGCCGTTGCCCGCCGCGGCGTGCCACGCGAGCGTGCCGCCAATCGAGAGCCCACACAGCACGACTCGACGACCCGTTCGTACACGCTCCTGCCGCACCACCTCGCGCACCACGTCGACCCACAGGCTCCACGTCAACGCGACCCTCGACGGCACCGTCGTCAGCCCGAAGCCAGGCAGATCGGGCGCCACCGACTCGTAGCCAGCGCGCGCCAACATCAAGCCGATGGGCGCCAACAGACGTCCGTGGCCACCGCCGCCATGCACCAGCACCACCAACACGTCCTTCGGCTGGGCCATCGGCCGGTGTCGGTCGAGGTGCACGTCGAGCCGCCCCACCGGCAGCCGCTCCTCGACGATGGGAAACGCCGCGTCGTCACGCACTGCCTCGGGCAGTACGGCGTTCCACGCCACGACGTGGGGGTGCCCGGCGTACACGGCGGGCCGAACGGCAGCACACCCAGCCGCCAGCAGCACGAGGAGGAGCAGCACCAGTCGCGTCATGCATCAGAGGTAGGCTCTGCTGACGCCCCTGGCGACTCACGTTCCCATGCCCCGCCGCCGCCCCCTCAACCCACGGAAAACACCGCGCCAATCGCGCTCGCAGGCGACCGTCGACGCCATCGTCGAGGCGACCACTCAGCTTCTGCGCGAGTTCGGGCCGGACGGCACCACCACCGCGCGCATCGCCAAACGGGCCGGCACCAGCGTTGGCTCGCTCTACCAGTACTTCCCCACCCGCGAGGCCCTCGTGGCCGCCGTGGCCCAACGACACCTCGACGCACTCACTGCTGCGCTGGCCCGGGGCCTGGGGCCCGACGCCCTGACCGCTCCGCTGCATGACGTCGTTCACGCCCTCGTCACCGCCGCCGTCGAAGCCCACGCCCGCGACCCACGCGTGCACGCCGCCCTCGTGACCGAGCTCGCGCGCGCCGGAGCGACGGACTTCGCCGCCACCACGCTCGAGCACCTCACGACGCTCGTCGAGGGCCTGCTCGTCGCGCGCGCCGACCTGCGCGTGCCAGACCCTCGCCTCGCCGCCTTTCTGCTCGTGCGCCTCGTCGACGGGCTCACGCACGCCGCCGTCCTCGACGCGCCCCACTGGCTGTCTCAGCCGGACTTCACCACCGAGGTGGTGCGCCTCATCGAGGCCTGGCTCTCGCACCATGCGCCTGCCGTCGGGAGCGCACCCGATGCGGGCTGAAGCAGACGCGCAGCAGGCCCGGCCCGACGACGCACGCACCGTCGAGCCCCTCCGCGGCCTGGCATCACACGGACCACTCTTCACGAGCGTGACCTCGTCGACGCACCCGGGGGCCGACGCCCTCGAAGCCGTCGCCGAGCACCGCGACCTCGGAGCTGCCCGTGTTCGCTGAGATCGTCGCCATTCCGCCCGACGCGCCCGACACGATGCGCCCGGGCGCGCGCTTCACCTTGCGCGAAGAGGCGCCGCTCCGCGTCGGCCGCTCGTCACGCTGCCGCCTTCAGGTCGACGTGCCTGCCGGCCAGGACCTGCTGGTGGGCATCCGCCACGGCTCGCCGCACGCGTGGACCGAGGTCGGCCTGCCGATTCCCGTCTCGCTCAGCGGCCGCACCATCGACATGGAAGTGTCATACCCACTCGTCGACGGTGACCACCTCGTCTTCTCCACCGGGCTGGTGCTCGCTGTGCGGGAGCAGCCCCTCGTCGTCGCGCGCGACGAGCGCCTCGAGCTCGGCCTCACCGACTCGCCCGACGATGCCAATGCGCTCGCCGTCTACCTCGACTTCCTCGAGGAGCGCGGCGACCCGCTGCGCCGCTGGCTCACCTCGGAGCACCGCAGCGTCGAGGCCGAACGGTTCTTCATGCTGGGCCCGCTGTCCGAGAGCGCGCGCACGCAGGCCGTGCAGACGACCTTCGACGCGCGCGGCTTCCTCTCGCACGTCACCATCGCCCGGCACGCGCTCGTGGGCACCCCGGGCCTGTTCTGGCACCTCGAGCTGCTCGCGCATCTCCCGGTCGCTCGGGTGCTCGAGCACCTCACCATCGAGCTCTTCGTAGGCACGGCGGCGAAGACCGTCGTCGCGCCGCGCGGCACCCCGGGCTGGCCGAAGTCGCCGCCGGCCGACCTCGTCATCGCGCACGCCCTCGACGTGCTGGCCCGTGCCAGCTTCGCGAAGACGCTGCGCACCCTCTCGTTCGGCGTGGGGACCGTCGACGGCGAACTGCCAGCGGTGCCCGCGGGCGCGTTTCCACGCCTGCTCGACCGGCCGCTCGTCTCGTCACCGATGCGCGCCCAGCTCACGCTGGTCTCGGAGCCTGTCGAGGGGCTCCTCGCCCCGGCGAGCGTCGGCTGGACGTTCGCGCTCACGAGCGAAGTCCGGGTGGGCTCCGACGAACGCGCGCACCTGCGGCTGCGTGACTCGGCGGCGCCGCCGCTCGCGTGCCGCTTCGTGCGCCGAGACGAGGGCTGGCTGGTGCTCGCCGACGCCGCAGACGCCGAGACCCATCACCCGCGCCTGCGCGTCAACGGCCGTGAGACGACCCGCCGGGTGTTGAGCGCTGGTGACGAGGTGGAGCCGGTGCCCGGGCTCGTGCTCCGTTTCTCGCTGCTGCCCCGGTAGGCTCGAGAGCACTCACCGTCGTTTCGCCACCTCGTCGATGAGCCCGAACCGAACGGCCTCGCTCGCGCCGAGCGACTCGGACTCACGACAGGCCTTCCGGATCCGGGTCGGCGACTGGCCCGTGGCCTGTGCAAAGCCGAAGGTCACTGCCCGCTCGAGTCGCTCGACCTCGGAAGTCGCAGCGGGCGTGGAAGCGACGAGGGGAACGAAGGACAGCCTCGACCGCTCGAGCGCGAAGCGCTGACCTTGTGCACCGCTCGAGAGCACGAGCAGGGCCACGCCCGAGGCCTGCGTGAGGCACATCGTCGAGACGGGGACCTTCAGCGCTCGCATCGTGTCGCAGATGGCCAGGCTCGCCGTCACCGAACCGCCCACGGAGTCGACGTACAGGGTCAGCGCGCGTGTTTCGTCCTCGTGCTCGAGGAAGAGCATCTGCGCGATGACGAGGTTGGCGAGCTCGTCGTCGATGACCGTCCCCAGCATGACGATGCGGTCTCGCACGAGCCGCGCCTCGAAGTCGCTCATGGAACGTGTATGGAATCACCGAGACCGCGCAGCCTCCACTGGGTCGCACGTTCGGGGTGACGCCACTGTCTCGCGTCTGGCAGAAGGCGCGCCGTGCCGTCGTTCGTCGTTCGACTCCCAGATGCCCAGGCGCTCCGCCGGTTCGGCGAGGAGACGCGGGCGACACGCTCGTGCTTCGTCGCCACCGAGGCCGAGACGGACATGGGTGCCCTCCTGGAGCTCGAGGTCTCCGTCGGCGCTCGCCGGGTTGCGCTGCAAGCCGAGGTCTGTGGCCTCGAGGTGGACGCGACGGGAAGAGCCGGGCTGCGGGTCGCGCTCGAAGACGCGGCGCTCACGGCGTTGTCGGCCTTCGTCGAGGCCGTCGCTGGACCAGCGCCCACC
Source organism: Myxococcaceae bacterium (assembly GCA_025459425.1). GTDB lineage: Bacteria > Myxococcota > Myxococcia > Myxococcales > Myxococcaceae > Xiheimicrobium. Next base: position 41,254 of record JALOQF010000009.1, read on the forward strand.
CCACTCGACGAGGAGCCCACCACCAACCCAGACCTCCTTGCGCTGGGGCCAGTGCCCCTCACCGCGCCGCCGGCCGTGCGCCTCGACGCCAGTTGGCCCATACCGAGCGCGCCGCGACAGTCTTCCGGCGAGACGGCCGTTCGCATCGACGCCGCAGCGCCGGTGCCGAACTCACCACACCAGCCGTCCGGCGTGGCGCCAACGCTGCCGGCGCCCGGCATCCGCATCGACGCCGCGAGGCCCGTGCCGAGCGGGCGCTCCGAGACGACGCCAGCGCCGCAGGCGTCCGCCATTCGCATCGACGCTGCGCGGCCCGTCCCGAGCGCGCCACGACAGCCGTCCGAATCGACGCCAGCGCCGCAGCCGCCCGCTATCCGCATCGACGCCGCCCGGCCCGTGCCGAGCGCGCCCTCTGAGACGACACCAGCGCCGCAGGCGTCCGGCATTCGCATCGACGCCGCCAGGCCCGTGCCGAGCGCGCCACGACAGCCGTCCGAATCGACGCCAGCGCCGCAGCCGCCTGCCATCCGCATCGACGCCGCCAGGCCAGTCCCGAGCGCGCCGCGCCAGCCGTCCGAGACGACGCCAGCGCCGCAGCCGCCGGCCATTCGCATCGACGCCGCCCGCCCAGTCCCGAGCGCGCCCCCTGAGACGACACCAGCGCCGCAGGCGTCCGGCATTCGCATCGACGCCGCCAGGCCCGTGCCGAGCGCGCCCTCCGAGACGGCGCCAGCGCCGCAGCCGCCCGCGATTCGCATCGATGCTGCGCGGCCAGTCCCGAGCGCTCCCTCCGACACGACGCCAACGCCGCAGCCGCCCGCCATCCGCATCGACGCCGCCAGGCCCGTCCCGAGCGCGCCACGCCAGCCCTCAGAGACGACGCCAACGCCGCAGCCGCCCGCCATCCGCATCGACGCCGCCAGGCCCGTCCCGAGCGCGCCACGCCAGCCGTCCGAGACGACGCCTGCCCGCCTCGACGTCGCGGGGCGCCAGCCGGGCGCCGAGTCGTCGCCGCCTGCCGGCCCCCGCCCACCGAGCGTGACCAGCCCGCCGAGTGGCGTGGCCCGAGTCACGCGCCCAGACGGAACGGGCCTCACGCCCGCCTTCACGCCGATGGCCTCGACTCGGGCCACGGCACCCGATGGGCGCGTCGGCCGCCTGTCGGAGCTCAACGCCGCCCTCGGGTTTCCCCTCTCACCGCAGCGCCTCGCCCACGCCGAACACGTTCGCGCGCAGCTCCCCGAGGTGATGCCCATCGCGTGGCTGCTCGGCGTCGAGTTCGGGCGCTCGACCGACCCGCTCGCCTTCTCGACGCTCCTCTCGCTCTGCGTCGACGTCGCGGTGCCTCTGGGCGGCGCCCTCGACGTCTTCAGCCAGGCCTCTGCCGTCTTCGTCTTCTTCGGCCTCGGCTCCCAGGCGAACGCCGCGCTGGCTGCTGCCGAGCTGCGGGAGCGCCTCGAGCTGCTCGCCGACGGACAACCGGCGGCGCCCACGCTCAAGCTGGCGCTGACGGGCTCGCGGCTGCGCGCCGACCCCGACACCGGCGTCGAGGGTGATGGCCTGCAGTCGCTCCAGACGCTCCTGCGCCGTGCGACGGCCGGCCAGTGCCATGCCGCCCGCAACCTCGCGCTCGGCGTGAGCGACCTCGTCGAGTGGGCGCCCGCCAACGACGACATGCGCCTCGTCGGCCGACGCGCCGCGCCCATCAACCCGCCGGCGAGCGTCGGGCTCGAGCCGCTCCTCCGCCTTCTGGACACGCGCGTGCTCGGGCTCGAACGCGGCGCCGTCTCGCCCGTCGTCGTCACCGGCCCCCGGCGGTCTGGCCGCTCGCACCTCGCGCTCGAGTTCGCGCGTCGCGCGCACGCGCAGGGCTGCCTCGTCGCACACACCACGTCGCTCAAGGGTGACGGCCGCCCGCTCTCGGCCGTCGTCGAGCTGCTCTGCCAGGTGGCGCGGGTGCCCTTCGAGGCGCGCCACGCGGCGTTGGCCCCTGCGCTCGAGGCGCTCCGCGTCGCGCCGGAGCGTCGCCACGCCGCGCTGGTGCTGGCCGGCATCGAGCCGTCGCCCACGCCCTTCACGCCCAGACAGGTGACGGACGCGCTGCGCCTGGTGCTGGCCGACGTCGCCGACGGGCGCCGCCGCGTGCTCGTCTTCGATGGCCTCGACCACGCCGACGCCGAGAGCGCCCGCGCCTTCGTCGAGCTGTTCCGCACGCCACAGCCCCGCGAGCTGCTCGTCGGCCTGGCCTCACCCGAGCTCGCCGCCAGCCTCTCGCTCGACGCGACGCTCGGCGTCCCCACGCTCACCCTGGCCGAGGTCGACGCGCTGCTCACCGCCAGCCTCGGCAGCTCGCCCGTCGAGCTGCGCGACGTCCTCTTCGCGCGCTCCGGTGGGTACCCCGGCCTGGTGATGGAGCTGCTGCTCCTCACGGCGAGCCGGGGCGGGCTGCGGCCACGCGGCGAGACGCTCATGCTCGAGGGCACCGTACCGCTGGTGGCGCCGGCCGAGCTGCCACGCGCGCGGCTGCTCGCCGAGGGCACGCGGGTGGCGCGGCTCCTCGAGGTGGTGTGGCTGCTCGGAGACTTCGCCGAGAGCGCCACCGTCGCGCGGGTGCTGCCCGACGTCACCAACGCCGCCTGGCCACGCGCAGTGGCGGCGCGCTTTCTCATGGGGAACGAGGGGCGGGCCTCGCTGGTGCCCACCTTCGACGCGGTGCTGACGACGTTCTCGGGCACGGCGGCCGTCGCGGCCCGCTGCGCGGCGGCCATCGCAGCGACGGGCACCGACACCCTCGCGGGCCACGCGCGGGTGGCCCGCCTCCTCGAGCGCGCGAACGAGCCCTCTCGGGCCGGCGCCCAGTGGCGGCTGGTGGCGGAGCGGGCGGTCGCCGCGCGCGACCTGTTCCTCGCGGCGGTCGCGCAAGAGGGCATGGCCCGTGCGCTCGAGCGCCACCCGCAGAAGGAGTCGTCGGACATTCTCCCGCTCCGGCTCTCGGCGTTCGCGCGCGCGGCGTGCGCCCGGCTGGCCCTGCGCGACGTCGACGGCGCAGCCCACTGCGTCGCCGAGGGGCTCGCGGCCACGCCTCCGGGTCAACCGCCCGACGCCGAGCTCAGCCTGGCCGAGGCGCGGGTGCGCCGCGCGCAGGGCCGTGACGCCGAGGCGCGGGAGGCCCTCTCGGCAGCGCTCGCCGCGTCGAAGGGGCTGCCGGTGTACGCCGCGGCCCTCGCGGAGCTCGCGGAAGCGCACGAGCGCGCTGGAGACACCGTCAACGCCGAGGCTGCCTGGCACCAGGCGCTCGCCGGCGCAGAGGCGCTCGGCGCCCTCGGCCCGTGGTTGGGCGAGCTCGACTTCCGCGCGCGCGTCGAGTCCCGCATCGGAGCGCTCTTCATCGGTCGCCAACAACATGGGCGGGCACGCACCTGGCTGGTGTCGGCTGCCGAGCGCTTCAAGGCCGCGGGCGCTCCACTCTACGCCTCGCGGGTGCTGGCCAACCTCGGCGCCCTCTCGGCGCAGGCGAGCGCGTGGACCGACGCCGAGAGCTGGTTTCGACAAGCGGCGACGACGGCCGAGGCCGGAGGCGACTTCCTCTTCCAGGCGAAGCAGCTCGTGTCGCTCGCCCGGGTGCTGGCGCGCTTGAATGACGCCTCGACGGCCGAGGTGGCGACGCAGGCGGCGAATCTGGCCGAGGCCCTCGAGTGGCCCGAAGGCGTCGCCGCCATGCGCGCGCTGCGGTGACGAATCGTCCGTCGGCGGCGACCCGGCTCTGGCAGGCATGGACACGGCCCACGACGAACTCGACCTGCGCCGCGTCGGCGACGAAGCGTGAGCGCCGCTCGCGCCACGATGGCGGGAGGCTCAGGGCCGCGCACACCATGGCCACCGCGGTGACAGCACCCAAACGCTGCCGCTCGACGGCTCCGGGCGGCGCAACGAGCACCATCCGCAGCGGCGACGCTCGCGAGGACGACCGACCGCGCCGTTGGACGAGGTGCGTCGACCCTGCCCGCAGGCGGCCAGGAGTGCGGCGATTGCAGGGT
>JALOQF010000522.1 GCA_025459425.1 Myxococcaceae bacterium
ACTCGGCCCCGTCGGCCGGCAACGAGGGAGGCCACCAGTGACTGCCACGCCGAACGGTTTCAACCTCGACAACTCGGGGCAGCGCGTCGTCGTCGACCCGGTGACGCGCATCGAGGGGCACCTGCGCATCGAGGTGAACCTCGACAAGGACAACGTCATTCGCAACGCGGTGTCGACCGGCACCATGTGGCGCGGGCTCGAGGTGATCCTCAAGGGGCGCGACCCGCGTGACGCCTGGGCCTTCACCGAGCGCATCTGCGGCGTCTGCACCGGCACGCACGCGCTCACCTCGGTGCGCGCCGTGGAAGACGCGCTGGCGATTCAGATTCCCGAGAACGCCAACACCATTCGCAACCTGATGCACCACACGCTGTACGTGCACGACCACCTCGTGCACTTCTACCACCTGCACGCGCTCGACTGGGTCGACGTGGTGTCGGCGCTCAAGGCCGACCCGAAGGCCACCAGCGAGCTCGCGCAGAGCATCAGCCCCTGGGCGAAGTCGTCGCCCGGCTACTTCCGCGACCTGCAGAACCGCCTCAAGCGCTTCGTCGAGTCGGGCCAGCTCGGGCCCTTCAAGAACGGCTACTGGGGCCACCCGGCCTACAAGCTGCCGCCCGAAGCCAACTTGATGGCCACCGCGCACTACCTGGAGGCGCTCGATTTCCAGAAGGAGATCGTGAAGATCCACACCATCTTCGGCGGCAAGAACCCGCACCCGAACTGGCTCGTGGGCGGCGTGCCGTGCTCCATCAACGTCAACGACGTCGGCGGCGTCGGCGCCATCAACATGGAGCGCCTCAACCTGGTCAGCTCGATCATCGACCGCTCCATCGAGTTCGTCGAGCAGGTCTACATTCCCGACCTGCTGGCCATCGCCAGCTTCTACAAGGACTGGCTGCACGGCGGCGGGCTGTCGAACCAGTGCCTGCTGTCGTACGGCGACTTCCCGCAGTACGCGAACGACTACTCGAACAAGAGCCTCGCCCTGCCGCGCGGCGCCATCATCAACGGCAAGCTGCAAGAGGTGCTGCCGGTCGACCTGCGCGACCCGAACGAGATTCAGGAGTTCGTCACGCACTCCTGGTACCGCTACCAGGACGAGTCGAAAGGCCTCCACCCGTGGGACGGCGTCACCGAGCCGAACTACCAGCTCGGCCCCAACACGAAGGGCACCCCTCGGCTCATCGAGGCGCTCGACGAGAACGCCAAGTACTCGTGGATCAAGGCGCCCCGGTGGAAGGGCCACGCGATGGAGGTCGGCCCGCTGGCCCGCTTCGTCGTCGCGTACATGTCGGGCCACCAGGAGGTGAAGGAGCTCGTCGACTTCGCGCTCGAGAAGCTCGACGTGCCCATCACCGCGCTCTTCTCGACGCTGGGCCGCACGGCCGCGCGCGGGCTCGAGTGCCTCTGGTCGGTGCGCCAGCTGCGCAAGGAGCACGACAAGCTGATCGCCCGCATCAAGTCGGGAGACACCGCCACCGCCAACGTCGAGAAGTGGGATCCCTCGAAGTGGCCGGCGTCGGCCAGGGGCGTGGGCTTCACCGAGGCGCCGCGCGGCGCGCTCGGGCACTGGGTGCGCGTCGAGAGCGGGAAGATCGCCAACTACCAGGCCGTGGTGCCCACCACGTGGAACGGCAGCCCCCGCGACGTCGAGGGCAACATCGGCGCCTACGAGGCCTCGCTCATGAACACCCCGGTGGCCGACCCGAAGCAGCCGCTCGAGATCATCCGCACCATTCACAGCTTCGACCCGTGCCTCGCGTGCTCGACGCACGTGATGTCGCCCGACAACGTCGAGCTCACGAAGGTCACCACGCGCTGAAGGGGCCACCATGAGCTCGACTGCAGACACGGCTGGCAAACCCGTCGTCGTCGTCCCCGGTGTCGAAGACCTGCACGGCACCGAGCCCATTCGCAAGGGCGCGATGAGCGTGTACGTCTACCAGACGCCGATTCGCCTCTGGCACTGGGCGACGGCGCTGTCCATCGTGGTGCTGTGCGTGACGGGCTTCCTCATCGGCCGCCCGCCGCCGTCGACGCCCGGCGAGGCGTCGGACCAGTTCCTGCTCGGGTACATTCGAGCGGCGCACTTCATCGCCGGGTACGTGCTGGCCATCGGCATCGTCGCGCGCACGTACTGGGCCATCGTCGGCAACACGCACGCGCGGCAGATCTACACGGTGCCCATCTTCACGAAGGGGTTCTGGGGCGACATTCTGTTCCAGATTCGCTGGTACCTCTTCCTCGAGAAGGTGCCGCGCAAGCACGTGGGCCACAACCCGCTCGCCCGCGTCACCATGTTCCTGCTCTTCCTCAACGCGGTGGCGTTCCAGGTGCTCACCGGGTTCGCGCTGTACGGCGAGGGCGCGGGCATCGACTCGTGGCAGTTCCAGCTCTTCGGCTGGGTGATTCCGCTCTTCGGCGGCAGCATGCAGGTGCACACCGTTCACCATGTCGCGATGTGGGTGATGATCCTCTTCGTGATGACCCACGTCTACGCGGCGATCCGTGAAGACATCATGGGCCGCGCGTCGATCCTCTCCACGATGATCAGCGGCTGGCGCAATTTCCGCGACACCCGCGACTGACGGCGTGCGGCGTCTCCACCGGGCCGGCGCTCGACGAGGGTGCTGGCCCGTGGCGTGCAGAGGTGACTTGATCGTGAGCAAGCCAGACGAGACGACCCCGAAGCTGCGGTGCCTGGTGCTGGGCATCGGGAACCTGCTGTGGGCCGACGAGGGCTTCGGCGTGCGCTGCGTCGAGGCGCTGCACGAGCGCTACGAGTTCCCCGACGACGTGAAGCTGCTCGATGGCGGCACGCAGGGCCTCTATCTCGTGCACGAGGTGCAGGCCGCCGAGCGACTGCTCGTGTTCGACGCCATCGACTACGGGATTGAACCCGGCACGCTCAAGGTGGTGCGGGGTGACGAGGTGCCGCGCTTCACCGGCGCCAAGAAGATGAGCCTGCACCAGACGGGCTTCCAGGACGTGCTGTCGGCGGCCGAGCTGCTGGGCGGCGCACCCTCGCAGTTGACGCTCGTGGGCGTGCAGGCGGCGATGCTCGAAGACTACGGGGGCTCGCTGACGCCCGAGGTGAAGGCCGTCTTCGAAGAGGCGCTCGCGCTGGGGCTCACGCAGCTGGCCGCGTGGGGCATCGAGCCGAAGGTGCGGCGGCAGGCGGCGCCGTCGCTGCTGCACAAGGGGCTCGACCGGGCCGAGTACGAAGGGGGCCGCCCCTCGGCGGACGACGCCTTTCGGCTCGGCGACGAGCGCTTCATTCCGAAAGGCGCCTGAACGCCATGTGCCTCGGTCTGCCCATGAAGGTGCTCTCGGGTGACGACGTCTCGGCGCTCGTCGAGCGGGGAACCACGCAGCGTCGCGTCAGCACGCTCCTCACCGGCGCGGTGCCCGTGGGCGCGTACGTGCTGGTGCACCTCGACTCGGCGGTGCGGGTGCTCGACGCCGACGACGCCGTCCTCATCGACCTGGCCATCTCGGGCCTCGAGGCCGCCGCGCGCGGCGAGTCGCACGAGGCCTACTTCGCCGATCTCATCCACCGGGAGCCCAGGCTCCCGCCGCACCTCGTACCGAAGGAGCCCACGTGAGCACGTCTCCCCTCGAACGCCTCGTCTCTCACGGCGGCACGCGCCTCGACGCCGCCACCGTCGACGGCTTCCTCGCGAACAAGGGCCCCGCGCTGGTGCTCTTCACGGGCGACCCGAAGCACCGGGCCGAGGCGCAGGACGTGGCCGTGGTGGCCCAGGAGCTGGCGCGCAACGCCGGCACCGACGTCTCCATCGGCGTCGTCGACGTCGAGGGTGACCAGGCCCTGCAGCAGCGCTTTGGCGTGTCGGTCTTCCCCAGCGTCGTCTTCCTGAGGGACGGTCAGAAGGTCTCGATGGTGGCCCGCGTGCAGGACTGGGCCGTCTACGCGCAGGCCGCCTCGTTGTGGCTCCCCCGTCGTCGCTCTGCCTGAAAGGCCGCTCCATGACTCCGAACGCGTTCTCGCTCCCCGTGCTGGGTGGACAGGCTCCGAAGGC
>JALOQF010000177.1 GCA_025459425.1 Myxococcaceae bacterium
TGCTTGAGGCGGCCCAGGTCGGTCTCGATGGCCCGACGCCACTGCTCGCTCACCACGCACTCCCCCACCGGCACCACCTTCGGCGCCGGCTTCACGGCCACCGGCGGCACCTTCGCCAGCGGCGACAGCTCGTCGACGTCGCCCGCGTCGACCACCGGCACCTCGACGACGGCCAGCTCGACCGGCTTCGGCTCGACCACCGGCGGCTCCGGCTTCACCTCGGGCGGCCGCACCTCGGCCGTCGTCACCGGGCCCTCGCTGGGCGGCGCCGACGGCCGCGTCACCGCGTACCCACCGCCCACGAGGAGCAGCAGCACCGCCGCGAGCGCGACCCACTTCCCCGTCGACGCGGGCTTCACCTGCGAGACGAGCTCTCCGGTGGTGGCCGGCCGGGGCGTCACCCCGCTCGTCGCCGCGGGCCCGACGCGCTTCTTGCCCGGCAACACCAGCGTCGCCGTCGGCCGCTTCGCCACCCGCGCGAGCTGCTGGAGCGACGTCACGCTCGTCGACGCCTCCGAGAACGACGACGCCAACGAGTCGAGCTCGGCTTCGACCGACCGCGCGCGCACCCGGTCTTCACGGCGCTTGGCCAGCATGCGCGACAGCAGCTGGTCGAGCTTCTCGAGGATGAAGCGCTCCCGCTCGGACGAGGCCAGCGGCGCCGCCACGTCCATCAGGCTCGGCACCTCGTCGCGCTCGTGCGACAGCCGCAGCTGCACCGCCTCGAGCATCACCTGGCTCGTGTCGGGCGGCAGGCCCACGTCGTCGAGCAGCTTCAGCCGCTGCGCCTCGGTCAGCACCGCCGGCTCGAACGGCGGCCGGTTGGCGATGAGGTTGAAGAGCACGCCACCGAGCGCGTACACGTCGTCGGTCGGGTGCGGCGGCATGTTCCGGTCGTGCTGCTCCACCGGGCAGTAGAGCGGGCTGCCCACCGGGTCGCTCGTCAGCGGCTTGCCCACGCGCAGCGCGATGCCGAAGTCGATGAGCTTCACGTGGAGCCGCCCGCCACCCTCGGGCAGCTGCACCATGATGTTCTCGGGCTTCACGTCGCGGTGCACGAGCTGCGAGCGCTCGAGGTCCGACAGCGCGCCCGCCACCGCCTCGGCGATTCGAATCGAGGTGAGCAGGTCGATGCGCCCGATGAGGTTCGCCAGCGGCTGGCCGATGGCGCGCTCCATCACGATGGCGCGGCGCTCTTCGTCGAAGGCCAGCACCCGCACCACGTTCGGGCTCTGCAGCGCCACCAGCGTCTGCGCCTCTTCGAGGCCCTGGTCGGGGCTCGCCACCGTCTTCACCACCACCTCGCCGCCCTTGAGCGTGGTGTTGTCGGCCAGGTACGTCTCACCGAAGCCGCCGGCGCCCAGGGGCTCGCGCACCCGGTAGATCTGCGCCACCAGCGTGCCCGGAACGAGCTCAGCCATGGGAGGCCCCAGCGTGCGCCGCTCCACCCCGGCCAGACGGAATTTCATTTCGCTTCCGGGGGGTTCGCGCCGGTGTCATCGAGGTCGCCCTCCAGCCGTGGGAGCCGTGGGTGACATACCAGCCGCGTCGAAGGGAGCGCAAAAACTCTCCCACGACTTTCGCGCGTCACCCGGCTACCCAGCGCCCCGTGCTTTCGGCCGCTTCGGTTCGTGCGATGGCCCGCGCCGCCGGGTTCGACCTGGTGGGCCTCGCGCGCGCCGAGCCGATTCCACCCGAGGTGCTCGGTGACTGGCTCGCGCAGGGCTACCACGCCGACCTCGACTGGATGGCCGAGCGCGTCGCCGAGCGGCTCGACGTGACGAAGCTGCTGCCGGGCGCGCGCACCGTGGTGTCGCTGGCCTGCAACTACTGGCACGGAGACGAGAGCGGCCCCATCGCGCGCTACGCCCGCGGCCGCGACTATCACGCCACCATGCGCGACCGCCTGCGGACGCTCCGGCGGAGCCTGCGCGAGGCCTTCCCCGGAGTGGACGACTACGGCGCCGTCGACGCCAACCCGGTGATGGAGAAGGTGTGGGCCGTGCGCGCGGGCCTGGGCACGGTGGGCAAGAACGCGTGCCTCATCACGAAGGACTTCGGCTCGTGGGTGGTACTGGCGACGATGATTCTCACGGCCGAGGCCGACGGGTACGACGACGAAGCGCCGGGTGACGTGTGTGGCCGCTGCACGCTGTGCCTGACGTCGTGCCCCACCAGCGCGCTGGTGGCCGACCGGGTCGTCGACGCCGGCCTCTGCCTCTCGTACCAGACCATCGAGAACGAGCAGCCGGTGCCCGAGACCCTGCGGCGCGCGATGCCGAACCTCGTCTTCGGCTGTGACGTCTGCCAGGACGTGTGCCCGCTCAACGCGACGCCGGTGCGTGCCGGGAGCCGTTTTCAGCCGCGAGCGGTCGCGCAGGCCACGGTGGCCGAACTGGCGGCGATGACGCGCGCGCAGTTCGACGGTTGGGCGAAGGGCATGGCGCTCATGCGCGCGGGCTACGACGGGCTGCGGCGGAACGCGGCGTATGCCCTGGGCGCGATGCGGGCCGTCGAGGCGAGGCCGGTGCTCGAGCAGCTCACGTCCGACGCGGCGCCGGGCGTGCGCGAGGCGGCAACCTGGGCGCTGGAGCAGCTGCCATGACACCGGCGAGCGGCCGAACGAACGCCCTGCCGCTGCCCGTGCTGGCGGCCGTGCTGGGGCAGACCGTCATCTCGGCCGGCACGCACCTGGCCGCACGCCGGGCCACGCAAGACGTCGACGCCATCTCGCTCGTCACCATGCGGATTCTGCTGTCCGCCCTCGGCTACGTGGCGCTGCTGTCGGCGCTGAAGGGCCCGCTGCTGCCGCCTCGCGCGACGTGGCGGTGGTGGCTGGGCTTCGGCTTCCTCGCGGGGCCCATCAACCAGGGCTTCTTCGTCTACGGGCTCTCGCGCTCGAAGGCCTCGCACGCGGCGCTCCTCTACGCGCTGACGCCGGTGGGGGTGTACCTGCTCAGCGCGCTGCGCGGGCGCGAGCGCGTCACGGCGGCGCGGCTGGTCGGCATCGGCGTGGCGTTCGGCGGCGTGGTGGTGCTGCTGCTCGGGCGCGGCCTCGGCGAGGCCCTGGGCCCCCTGGTGGGAGACCTCTTCATCCTCGGCGCGGTGGTGGCCTGGGTCTTCTGGACGGCCGAGTCGCGCCCGATGGCCATCGAGCACGGCGGCCTGCGCACGGCCGGCTGGAGCCTGGTGGCCGGCGCGCTCTGGTGCGTGCCGCTCGCGCCCTTCGTGGTGCAGCTCGACGCCTTCCTCGCCGCGCCGGCCGCCGCGCAGCTGTCGCTCGGGTACCTCGTCATCCTCACCAGCATGGGCTCGTACGCGCTGTGGAACTACGCGCTCTCGCGCACCGAGGCCTCGCGCGTGGCGGTGTTCGCCAACCTGCAGCCGGTGGCGACGGCGGTGGCAGCGTGGGCGCTCCTCGACGAGCCCATCGGCTGGGAGCTGGTGGTGGGCGGCGGCCTGGTGCTGCTGGGCGTGCGGCTCGCGCAGCGGTGAGCGGCAGACAGCCTTCGAACGCAGGGGACCGTCAGGCAGCGCTGCGCTCAGTACGCGATCGACACGCCCCAGACGAGCGTCAGGTACGACTCCTCGCCCAGCCCGCCGCACTGCTGCTCGTTGCACACGGTCCACTTCTGGCCCTGGCCGAAGTACCGATCGGCGAACGAGAGGTAGCGGGCCTTGAGCGTCCACCCGACCATCGTGGGCCCGAGCGCGACGAGATCGCCCGAGCCGCCGATGTCGAGCCCGAAGCCGGTGGCGGTCGCGCCGCCCGTGGGGTCGTCCTTGTTGCCGAAGCCGACGATCTGCTCGGGCGCCTGGATCGGGTTGAGGAAGTACGAGAACCCCGCCTCGATGCGGAAGAACCGCACGATGGGCAGCGCCACGTCGAGGCCGAAGGTCGCGAAGCCAAACCCCGTGGGCGCGACGCGCTGGCTCGACGGCAGGGGCACTCCGGCGTTGGGGTCGATGGTGAAGTTGCGCGACAGAAGCCCGCCGCGCGCGCCCACGTACCCGACGCCCTGTGGCTGGCCCGCGCCCATGAGGAAGTGCACCCGGTAGGCCGCCTGCACCGACCAGCCGAGGTCGACGCTGCTGACCTGCTTCTCTTCGCTCATGCCCTGCTGGTTCTGCTCCGTGATGGTCGTCACCGACGACCCGTAGATGACGCCGCCCACGAGCCCCAGGCCGTTGATGAAGGGGCTCTCGAGGCTCGCCAGCGGGAAGAGCTCGGCGTTGGCCGTGACGCCCAGGTAGGGCACCTGCGGGGTGAAGGTGACGGTGGTGCCGACGGGCTGCTGCGCCTCGGACAGCCGGTCGAACTCGGCGCACGAGGTGAGGTTGATGCTCCCGGGCCGCAGACACTGCGAGCGCCACGTCGTCGCGCCGGTGACGCTCACCGTGATGGTGCGCGGGCCGACCTTCTTCTTCTTCTTGTAGCGCTCGAGGTCGAGGTCCGCGTCGCGCTGGCCTTCGTCGCCGCCGCTCGAGCTGCTCGAGCCACCCGTTCCGCTCCCCGGGTTCACCACCGTGCGACCGCCGCCCGTCGGCTTCGGCCCCGTGTCCGAGCCACCGCCGGTGAGATCGATCTCGGGCCCGGTGTCGCCGCCGCCATCACCGCCCGTCGCGACCGTCGGCCCGGGGTCGGTGCTCGCGCCCTCGTTCGGGTTCCGCGCCGCGCCCTGCTCCGCCGCCGCCGTCACCGCGCGCGCCAGCTTCTGCGAGAAGTCCTCCGACAACAGGCCCTTCTTGACGGCCAGCTCCTTCGTCCACAGCTCGGCGCCGACACGGTCGTAGATGAGCACCTTGTACTTGTCGCCCACCTCTCCGCTCACCGCCGCGTCGAGCTGGAGCTGCTTGCCCACGCGCTTGATGCCGATGACCGTCATGGCCGCCGCGCCGTTGAGCTTCTTCTTCGCCGCCGCCGCGCGGAACTCGTCGAGCGAGACGACCTCGACGGCGTTGGCCTTGATCAGCGCCGCTTCGATCTGATTCCGCAGCTTGTTGTTCTGGTCGCCGTCGATCTCGAGCACGACCACCCGCAGCTTCTGGGCGACCGCAGGGGAAGCAACGAAGAGGGCCGCGGCCAGGCCCAGAGCAGTGAGGCGCATCGTGTGCGCCTTCTGCCGCCAATGTCGGCCCTGGGTCAACGGCGAGGGCTTCTCACGTCTTGAGAATCGGCCACCCGTCGGCCCGCGCCCGGCGCACGAGCGCGTTCTCGGCGCCGTCGAAGGGAGCGACGACGAGGCGGTGGGCGGCCCGCTCGAGCATGTCGACGTCGAGCTCGCCGTTGCCGGCCGCGAGGCCCCAGGCGCCGCGGCGCCGCTCGAGCCACGTCACCTTGCCGGGCCCCGCCGTCACCGGGCGCTTCACCTGCGCGGTGAGCCGCCCCTGCTCCACCTCGGCGTCGACCCCGATGATGCGCTCCGGTGGCAGCCCCAGGGCCACGCCGCCGGCCTCGACGATCCACCGCGGGCTGGCCGAGCAGATCCACACCTCGACGCCCTGCGCGTGCAGCACCTCGAAGAGGGGACGCACCCAGGGGAACACCCGGCCGAGGAAGCGGCGCGCGAAGAAGTCGTGACAGAGCGAGCGCAGGTGATCTTCCGCGAGGCCCGCCATCACCTCGACGGCCCAGGCGTAGGCGTCGACCGGCCGCTCCGCGTGCAGGGCGTCGTAGCGAGCGAAGGCGCCCGCGCCCCCACCCGGCAGCGCTCCGGTCGCTCCGAGAAACCGGAGCAGGTCTTCACCCACGTCGCCCCGCCACAACGTGCCGTCGGCGTCGAAGGCAGCAGCCCTCGGGCTGTCATCGGCCAGGAACGGCCCCACGGCCTGCTGGACCGCGCGCGGAAGGTGGTCGAGCGCCGCCATGGTGTCTAGAAGCCTCGTATGCGTTCTGGAGCGCCTGTCGTGCTGCTGTGTCTGCTGCTCTCAGCGTGCGGCGATCAACGTCCCTGCACGTCGTGCCCCGACATCACCGGGGCCTACCTCGTGTCGTGGCAGCGCGGCTTTCCGGCCGAGGGCTGCCCCGCGACGGGGCCTCAGCCGGTGAACCTGACGCTCAGCCAGATGGGCAACCGCGTCTCGTCGCTCGTCGACGGCTTCGAGCTGCGCGGCACCCTCTTCGACACCTTCGACTTCTCGCTCAGCGGCGGCCTCGAGGGCACCGAGTACTCGCTGCGCGGGCGCGCGATCATCGATGGGGTGCGCGCCGATGGAGGCACCACGAGCGCGTCACGCGTGCGCGTCGTGGGCAGCCTCACCACCACCAGGGCCCAGTGCGTGTTGACGGAGCAGTACACCGCCGACCGCCTCTAGGGCACCGACGTCACTTCTTCTTGGCGGGCGCCTTGGCCGCGGCGGCCTTCTTGCGCTCCTGGCGCTTCTTCCAGTGCAGGCGGATCTTCGAACGAACGCGGCGGTGCTTGCTCTTGCTGCGGGCCATCGGTGACTCCTGAAGTGAGGGTTGAACGTCAGCGGGCCGGGGGGCGTAGCAGACCTTCGTGGCGCCCGTCACTCGTCATCAGCGCCGGCGTCGGGCTCGACCGGCCGGGTGGGGTACGGAATGCCTTCGGCGCTGCGCACGTCGGTCGGCCTCGCCTGCGAGAGATCGAACTCGACCTGCAGGTCGGCGTCGGGCAGCGGCTCCTTCTCGGGCGGGAGCGCAGGCTCGTTCGGTGACTTGTTCACCGTCGCGAAGATGGGCCGGGTGGCGTCGACGAAGCGTCGCACCTCGTCGAGCGGCAGCGCCGGCACCTCGTGGCCCTCGGCGCCCGCCATCGGCGTCGCCATGCAGAGGGAGTTGAGAATCGACTCCTCGGTGGCCTCCATCACGGCCTCGTAGAGCGGGTCGAGCCGCTGATCGAGCAGCAGCTTCATCTTGTAGACCATCTTCTTCGTGCGCCTCGGCACCACGTTGGCGGTCGAGAAGCCGACGATGATCTCCCCCGAGCCGTGCGCGGCGTACGAGCCGACCCGGCCGATGCCGAGGGCCACGCGCTTGCAGAGGCGCGTCAGCTGGTGCGGGAGCAGCGGCGCGTCGGTGGCCACCACGGCGATGATCGAGCCGTAGCTGAACTGCCGGCGCGGCAGGTGCTTGAACTTCTCGGCGAGGAACTCGCCCACGGGCAGCCCGGCCACGCGCAGGTTGTGCATCTTCCCGAAGTTGCTCATCACCAGGACGCCGAGGGTGTAGCCACCGAAGACCTGCGGCAGCTTGCGCGACGAGGTGCCGATGCCGGCCTTGAAGTCGCAGGTGATCATCCCCGTGCCGCCGCCGACGCAGCCCTCGGGCACCACGCCGGTCTTCGCGTTGGCGATGGCCTCGCGCACGTGCGCCTCGGTGACGTGCCGGCCGGCGATGTCGTTGAGGTAGCTGTCGTCGCACTCGCCCACGACGGGAATGATGACGTCGTGCTCGCTGCCGATGCCGGGGTGCTGCTCGACCATGTGCCGGGCCACCGCGTCGGACACGGCGCCGACGGACATGGTGTTGGTGAGGAGAATCGGCGTCTCGAGCAGGCCCCACTCGACGACCTGCGTGAGACCCGACACCTCCCCGGCGCCGTTGAGCACGAAGGCGCCGCCGGCGAGCCTGTCCATGAAGATGTTCGACTCGTTCGGCAGAATCGCGGTGACGCCGGTGCGCACGGGGCCATGGCCGGGCCGCAAGGGGCCGGCCTCGCCACGAATGATGGTCGAGTGGCCGACGAGCACGCCCTCGACGTCGGTGATGGCGTTGAAGCGGCCTGGCTTGAAGCGGCCGAGCGGCAGGCCGAGCTCCCGGGCACGGACGCGGATCGTCATGGCCCCTGTATCGCCCACGGCGGGGGCGGTGGCGAGCGTCCCTTCGTGTGAAGCCGGCCTCGGGCTACGCTGGCGCTTCGTATCAGCTCGCGGCCGTGGTTCCTCTGGAGCGTCGAGATCTCGGAAGATGCCTTTCGGCAACGGCTCCGTGATCCGGACCCCGCCGTGCGGGCCCAGTGGCAGGGGCCTGCTGCTGCGGGAAGCGCGGTGGGCAGAGATCTGGTCGTACGTGCGCCTGGGTGAGCTGCTCGATGGGTGGCGGAAGGACGGGTTGCTCGATGACTCCACGACTGACCGCCCTGCAGCGTGAGCTGATCGAGGCGTTCTTCGCGCGGTCGAAGGGCCTCTTCTTGACCGGGGGCGCAGTGCTCGCCGGCTACGACTTCGGACACAGGACCACCGACGACCTCGACTTGTTCGGCTTCGCCAACGCCGACCTCGAAGAACAGGAGCGCGTCCTCCAGGACGCCTGCCGTACCGTGGGGGCGTCGCTCTGGAGCCTCAGCCTCCACGTCGACTTCAGGCGCTGGCTGGCGACCCGCGGCGACGAGCGCTGCGTCGTCGATCTCGTGCGTGACCGGGCGCCACCGATCGACTTGCAGAAGAGAACCATCGGCAGCCTGGCGCTCGAGCGATTTCGCGTCGAGCTCGCCGCGCGCCTGCAGGCCCTCGCGCTGAGCACGACGGCTCGTTGACGGTGCGCACCCTTCGCTGAAAAGCGCTACAAGCACGCGCCTTTTCCACGAGGGGACGACTTCCACGTGACGACCGACACTGCCACCCAAAGCCCCCGCCTCTTCGCGCGCTGGTTCCCGCTGGGCACCACCCGCTACTACGTCTTCCTCGCCGCCATCGCCGTGCTGGTGCTCGGCCCCCTGGGGGGCATCACCGCCAGCTACATGAACTTCTCGCTGGGCTTCTTCGTCGGCGGGCAGGTGCTGGCCGGCATTCTCGGGTCGACCATCACGTACTTCTACGGGCCCGAGGGCAAGCACGGCGCCAACTACATGCAGACCGCCGCCGCGTCGGTCGCCTCGATGGCGGCGATGGGCGTGCTCATTCAGGCGATGGTGTGGCTGGGCCTCGAAGAGCCTCCGGTGTGGAAGCTCATTCTCTACTTCCTGTCGGTGGGCATGTTCGGCGTCGGCGTGGGAATGATCTTCACCCCGCTCCTCGTCGACCGTCTGCAGCTGACGTACCCGTCGGGCCTCGCGGTGGCGAACATTCTGCGGGCGCTCACCGACGTGCGGCTCCTCAAGCGGAGCGTCGGGCAGCTCGCCACCGGCATCGGGCTGGGCACGGTGCTGCCGCTGGTGATGGAGCGCGTGGCGCAGTCCGAAGGCGCCGCCGCGAAGGCCGCCGAGGTCGCGGGCCAGAAGTACGAGCCGGGCCTGGTGGGGAAGCTGCTCTCGCTCGAGCTGAGCGTCTCGACGGTGGGCGCCGGCATCATTCTCGGGGCGCGCGTCACCGTGCCGGCCATCGTCTACGCCGTGGTGTGGGACTCGTTGATGCCGTGGCTCCGTGACGAGGGCTGGCTCGGCGCGAAGGAGCCCTTCCGCAAGTTCGCCTTCCTCGTCGCGCTCGGCACCATCATGGGCGCCGCCGTCGTCGACATCGCCCTCATCTTGAAGCAGGCCGTGCAGCGGCTCCGGAAGGCCTCGGAAGAAGCGCCGCCCACCGCCGCGCCCGGCGAAGAATGGAAGCGCACCAACACCTCGCGCCTGCTGCTGTGGCTGGCCTTCTGGGGCGGCATGCTGGTGTTCGTCTCGGTGGGCCTGCTCGACGTCTCGCTCGGCTGGGTGCTGCTCGCGCTGGTGTTGTCGTTCGCGATGATGCTCGTCAACGGCATCTCGTTCGGCATCACCGACTCGAACCCCATCTCGTCGGCCTTCGTGGTGAGCGTCGTGCTGATGGCGCTGGTGGGCCTCAAGGCGCCCATCGAGGGCCTCATCGCCGCGAGCATCGTCTTCGTCGTCACCGCCATCGGCGGCGACATGCAGCAGGACCGCTCGACGGGCTGGCGGCTGGGCACCAACCGCACGCACCAGTTCCGCTACCAGGTCATCGGCGTGTTCCTGGGCGCCGTGTTGTCCGTCTACATGGCGAAGCTCTTCATGACGGCGTACCCGGAGCTCAAGATCGACGGCGGCGGGTCGGGCCAGTGGCAGAGCGCGATGACGCTGAAGATCGCCGGCGCCGTGCGCAGCATCACCCAGCCCAAGGCCTTCCAGATTCCGGCGATGCTCGTCGGCTTCGCCATCGGGCTCGTCACCGAGATCGTCCGCAAGGTGGTGAAGCAGAACGAGCGCTACCGGGCGTGGGTGAAGTCACGCGTGGGCTTCGGCTTCGACTTCGTCTTCGACTGCTTCCTGGTGCCCTCGCCGTACGCGTCGTCGTTCGCCGGCTTCGTCGGCTTCAGCACGAGCGCGTGGTTCGCGGCGGGCGGCTCGGTGTCGTCGTTCGTCAACTGGTGGACGAAGCGCAACGCCCCGCCACCGAAGGAAGGTGAGGCGCTGCCAGAGGACATGTCGACGACGTCGCTGCTCGGTGGTGGCCTCATCGCGGGAGACTCCATCGCGGCCCTCGGCACCGGCATCGTCGGGCTGTTGTCCCTCAAGAAGGGCTGAGCACCGTCACGCTTTCACGCCGCGACGCTCGCGCACGTGCGTGCTTCAGCCCGAAGCCCGGGCGAGTGCTGCGGTGCGAGGTCCTTGGGGTGGGGCCGTGGGCGCGCGAGACGGTGAGGGGAAGTCCGCTGGCGTGACGAGCCGACCACCCGACCGGCACCTGGCAACGTGAGGCCAGCCCCGAGCCGTTGGACTACGCTGCTGCGCGTGTTCGGAAAGGTGCTGGGCGCCGGCATCGGCGGGTGCCTGGCGATGCTGCTCGAGTGGCCGCCGCTCGTCGTCTTCGCCCTCGTCGTCGTCGGCGCCCTGCTCGGCCACGTCTTCTTCGACCGCGACGTCGATGGCCCGCGCTCCGAACGCCCGAAGAGCACCGCCGAGTTGCTGGGTGAGCCGACGCCCCACCTGCGCCAGCGCCGAGAGCACCGGGCCCGCCAGCCCAGGCCCAGGGCGACGCCCGAGCAGGCCGCGTTGGCGGCCGCCCTCACGCCGCTCTTCGTCGAGGTCGCGCGCGCCGACGGTGACGTGGTGTCCGACGAGGTGCGGGCCGTGCGCGCCTTCTTCGAGCGCCAGGGCTTCGACGAGGCCGGCCTCGAGGCGGTGCGCGTGGGCCTCAAGGCGGCCATCGGCACGCCCGTTCAGGAGGTGGAGGCGCTCGTCAAGGCGAACCGGAGCGCGGTGAAGCCCGGCCTGCGCGTCGAGGTGCTGCGCGCGATGTACGAGGTCGTCTTGTCAGACGGAGCGATGGGCCGCGCCGAGCAGGACACGCTGCGGCGCGTGGTCGAGCACTTCAACCTCTCGGACGAGCAGCTGCGCGAGGTGACGCGCGAGTTCTTCGGCAGCGGCGCCGCCCACTACGAGACGCTCGGACTCGAGGAATCGGCCAGCGACGACGAGATCCGCTCCGCGTTCCGCCGGCTGGCCGCCGAGAACCACCCCGATCGCGTCGCGTCGCTGGGCCCGAAAGAAGCCGAGGCGGCTGCCGAGCGGTTCCGCGCCGTCAAGGACGCCTGGGACGCGCTGCGGCAGCTCCGCGGGTTGTGACCGTCAGCGGCTCGACCACCAGGCCTTGAACTCGTCCCACGAGATCTTCCCCGAGTGGTTCGCGTCGACGACGTCGAGGGCGATGTTCAGCTCCATCTCGGTCGGCTGCTGCCCCAGCGCCTCGAGCAGCCGGGCGAACTCACCGCGGTCGATGCTGCCGGAGCCGTCGCGATCGTACGCCTTGAAGATCTCGAACACCTCTTCGTGCTCGCCGTCGTCGAGCTCCTGGTGGTTCGTCTTCGCGTGCATCGGTGGCGTGCGGGCGAGCTTCTTCGCGCCCTGCTTCTTCTTCGGCGCCGGCTTCTTCTTCGGCGCCGGCTTCTTCGCGGCCACCGGCTTCTTCTTCGGCAGCGACTTCTTCTTCTTCTGCGCTGCCGGCTTCTTCGAACCCTTGCCCTTCTTCTTCGCAGCCACCGTGCGCCTCCCGGGTCAGACTTCCCTCTGAAACCCGTCTATGGCACAGAAAGACATGACGAGAGAGCTGATCGATCTTCACATCCACGTCGGTGGCGCGGTGGCGCCCCACATCCTCTGGGCCATCGCGCACCAGCAGGGCTTCAAACTCCCCGTCAAGAGCTACTTCGAGTTCGTCGACCTCATCACGGCCAGCCCCGACAAGGTGGCCAGCCTCGACGAGTACTTGAAGATCATGCACACCTGGACCGAGAAGATTCAGAGCTCGCCGATGGCCATCGAGCGCTCGGTCTACGAGGTGATCGGCAAGGAGTACCGCTCGTCACGCGTCACGCAGATCGAGCTGCGCTTCAACCCGATGAAGCGCAACCTGCACTCCGAGCTCGACCTCGACCACATCATCCACGCGGCCATTCGCGGCATGGACCAGGCGATGCTCGAGTACGGGGTGAAGGCCTGCCTCATCTTCTGCCTGGCGCGCGAGTTCGACCACAAGCTGAACAGCATCATCGTCGACAAGGCCATCAAGTACCGGCACCGCGGCGTGCTGGGCATCGATCTCGCCGGCACCGAGTCGCACGCGCTCGAGCTCAAGCCCGAGGTGGTGGCCCAGTACGAAGACCTCTTCGAGCGCGCCCGCAAGGCCGGCCTCAAGGCCACCGTGCACACCGGCGAGACGCGCGGCACCGGCGCCGAGGGCGTCATCGCCGTCATCGAGAAGCTCAAGCCCCAGCGCATCGGCCACGGCATTCGCGCCGCGTACGACGAGGCCGCGATGAAGCTGCTCAAGGAGCGCGACGTGGTGCTCGAGATCTGCCCCACCTCGAACCTGCAGACGAAGGCCGTCGAGGGCATCAAGGAGCTCGAGCACATCATTCGCACCTTCTGGGACCGCGGCGTGAAGGTGACCATCAACACCGACGGCCCCTACCTGCTGAACACCGACATGCGGCGCGAGATCGAGATCGTCGAGTCCAACCGCATTCTCACCGCGGAGCAGATCGACCAGACGCTCGCCTGGGCGCGCGAGTACTCGTTCATCCGGCGGAGCTGAGCGGTGTACGAGGCGCTGCTGCGGCCGGTGCTGTTCTCGCTCGACGCCGAGAAGGCGCACCACGTCGGCATGGCCGGCCTCAAGGCGATGCCGGTGGCCATGGCGAAGGCATGGCGGTCGAACGCACGCGCCGAGCGGCCCAGCCTGGCGATGACGGTCGCGGGCCTCAGCTTCCCCAACCCCGTGGGCCTCGCCGCCGGGCTCGACAAGAACGCCGAAGCGCTGGTGGGCCTCTTCGGGCTGGGCTTCGGCTTCGTCGAGGTGGGCACCGTCACCCCGCGCCCCCAGTCGGGCAACCCGGCCCCCCGGCTGTTTCGTCTGCCCGAGCACACGGCCCTCATCAACCGCCTGGGCTTCAACAACGAGGGCATGGCGGCCATGAAGGCCCGCCTCGAGGCCCTGCCGTGGAGACCGGGGCCTGTCGGCGTCAACATCGGCAAGAACAAGGACACGCCCAACGAGCGCGCCGTCGACGACTATGCGGCCTGCGCCGAGACGGTGGGCCCGCTCGGCGACTACGTGGTGGTGAACCTGTCGTCGCCCAACACCCCCAACCTGCGGGCGCTCCAGGAGCCCGAAGCCCTCTTCGCCATTCTCTCGGCGGTGCGCGCGAAGCTGCCCCACAAGCCCCTGTTCCTGAAGATCGCCCCCGACCTCACCGACGAGGCCGTCGACGCGGCCGTCGACGTGGCGCGCTCGACCAACATCTCGGGCCTCATCTGCACCAACACCACCATCGCGCGGCCCTTCGAGCACCCGCTCGCGAAGGAGACCGGCGGGCTCTCGGGCAGGCCCGTCTTCACGCGCTCCACCGAGGTGCTGCGCCGTGCGTTCCGCCGCGGCGAGGGCAAGCTGCCCCTCATCGGCGTGGGCGGCGTGTTCGACGGCGACGACGCCTTCGCGAAGATCTCGGCGGGCGCGTCGCTCGTGCAGCTCTACACGGGCTTCGTCTACGGCGGCCCCGGCCTGCCCCGCCGCGTCCTCGACCGCCTCGAAGCCCGGCTGGCCGAGTCGGGCCTGACGCGCCTGGTCGACGCGGTCGGACGTGACGCGGGTTGATTCGGCCCCGGTGACTCGCCCACACTTCTCGACGTGGGGTGGATTTTTCGGGCACCAACGTTTCCGGGTAACCCGGACCTCGAACGGCGTGCGCGCCTCGCCATGTCGGTGGTGCGCGCGATGGCGACGGGCACCCTCGTCGTCGTGGGGCTTTCGCTCTTCGATGACGCGAACGTCTTCTCGTTCACCCTGCTCTTCTACACGCCGCTCGTCGGCGTCCTCGTCGCCTCGGCGGCGTTGATTCACCGGGGCTCCGTGTCGGTCGTCGGCTGGGCGACCTCGCTGCTGTTGTGGGCGACCGTCTCGGTGGCGCTCGTGTTCTTCGGGGGCCTCGAGAGCAACAGCGCCATGGCCTTCATCGTCGCGATGACGGTGGCCGGCTCGGTCGTGTCCGGGCGCGCCGCCGTC
>JALOQF010000178.1 GCA_025459425.1 Myxococcaceae bacterium
CTCGTCGGCGCGCGGCTCCTTCACCCTGGGCGTCACCGCGAAGGCCGTCACCTTCACCGACATCGCGCTCGCCGTGGGGGCGCAGGGGCGCACGCGCGTCGGCGGGACCGTCACCCTCGGGCTGGGGCCCGTGCTCGAGCTCGACATCGACGCGAAGGCCCCGGCGGTCGATCTGTCGGACTTCGGGAGCATCTCGGGCCTGCCCTGGGCGGGCACGGGCTCGGCCAACGTCGTGGTGAAGGGCCCGGCGGGGCAGGTGCGCATCACCGGGCAGACGTCGCTGCGTGACTTCAAGTTCGCAGGGTACTCGCTGGGCGTCGTGCAGAGCCCCGTGCGGTACGAGGGGCAGACGCTCGCCTTCGAGGGGCTGGTGGCCCAGAAGGGCAAGACGCAGCTCTTCGGAGACGTCGCGCTCGACTTCCTCGACGACGGGCTCTTCACCCACGCCTCGGTCCAGCTCCCCGACGGCCGCGTCGAAGACGTCGTCGACCTGCTCGTCGATCTCTCGCCCTCGATGGAGAACCTGCAGGAGGTGCTGACGGGCCGCGTCTCGATGGTCGCGGCGATCGACTCGCCCGCGCGGGAGCTGGCCGGGGTGCTCGCCGTGCGGGTGAGCGACGTGGCGTACTTCGATCGGCGGCTGGGCAGCTCGAGCCTCATCTTGCGCTTCGAGCGCGGTGAGGCGCTGGTGCTCGAGCCGGCCGTCTTCGAGGGGCCCCTGGGCACGCTGGCGGTCGACGGCTCGTGGCAGTTCGCAGGCCCCCTCGACTACCGCCTGACGTGGACCGATGGATCGCTCGCCGAAGCCGTGGATCCCGCTGGGGTGAAGGCAGTGGGCCTGTCGAGCACGCTCACCGGCCGCTTCGTCGTCAGCGGAACGACCGAGCTCTATCGCGTCAATGGCACGCTCCAGGGCGACGAGGTGCGCTGGAAGGACCGCCGGCTGGGGCCGATGAACCTCACGCTGGGTCTGGTGGGGCGCGATCTCACCGTCACCGGGCAGGTCATCACGGGCGTGAAGGGGCGGCTCGCGCTCGCGATGAAGGATCGGTGGCCCTACGACTCGAGCTTCCAGGTCGAGCTGCCCGACTTGTCTCCCTTCCTCCCGGCGTCGGCGAAGGGCCTGTCGCTGGGGCTCGGAGGCGCGGTGACGGCGGTGGGCCCGCTGCGCGCGTGGGAGGAGTCGCGGGTGGTGGCCTGGCTCGAGCGGCTGACGGTCGCGCGCGGTGAGGTCTCGGCGTCGAACGTGGGCCCGATCGAGCTCGTGTGGAACGACGGGGCCGTCGAGGTGAAGCGCTTCGCGATGAAGGGGCCCACCACCGAGGTGAGCGCCGAAGGCTCGTGGGGGCCCACGCGGGTCGATCTGCGTACGCGGGGCTCGGTCGACCTGCGGCTGCTCTCGAGCCTGGTGGCCGACATCGAACGCACCGCGGGCCGGCTCGACTTCACCGCGGCCTTTGGAGGTCCCGTCTCGGCGCCGACGCTCATCGGCAGCGCCGATCTCGTGGACGCGCGGCTGGCGCTGAAGGGGTGGGACCTGTCGCTGCGCTCGCTCTCGGGCCACGCGGAC
The DNA here is from genome assembly GCA_025459425.1 of Myxococcaceae bacterium. Taxonomy (GTDB): domain Bacteria; phylum Myxococcota; class Myxococcia; order Myxococcales; family Myxococcaceae; genus Xiheimicrobium. The sequence goes on from JALOQF010000178.1 coordinate 1,571, forward strand.
TTCTCGGAGTCACGGGTGCTGCTGCAGAACGTCAACGGCTTCTTGAACGAAGGGCGCCTGCGCGCGCGCGGCGACGTGCGCCTGGACAAGCTCTCGCTCGGCGCCGTGGAGCTGCAGGTCGATCTCGAAGACGTCACCACCCAGGTGCAGCCGCAGGTGCCGGCGACGCTGTCGGGCTCGCTGCTCCTGGCCACGCGCACCGGCGGCGCGCCGTGGCTCCTGTCGGGTGGGCTCGAGGTCTCGAAGCTGCGGTACACGCAGGAGCTGTCGCTCGAGACGATCCTCGAGAATGCGCGCAAGCGGCCCGTGCCGAACGACGACACGCCGCAAGAATGGCTCCGCCTCGACGTCGACGTCGGCCTGGGCAACGACGTGCGCGTCGAGAACAACCTCGCGCGCGCCCGCTTCCTCGGCAAGGTGAAGCTGACGGGCACCAACGTGAAGCCGACGCTGGTGGGGGCGGTCGAGTCGGCGCCCGGCGCGCAGGCCATCTTCCGGGGCAACGTCTTCACCGTCGGCCGCGCGGTGTTGCAGTTCAACGGCTTGTGGCCCACCTTCGACTTTGCGGCCCAGTCGGCGGTGCGCGAGTTCCTCGTCAACGTGAAGGCCTTCGGGCGCTTCGAAGATCCGCGGTTGTCGCTCACCGCCGAGCCGCCGCTGTCCGAGGCCGACATCGTGTCGCTGTTGACCCTCGGCGTCACCACGCGGGAGCGGCTGGCAGGCCAGGCCGGCGCGGGCCTTGCGGCCGAGGCGCTGTTGTCGGCGACGGGGCTCGATCGGCAGGTGCAGAAGTTCCTGTCGAAGAACGTCGGCCTCAAGGATCAACAGGTGCGCCTCACCACCACCTTCAACGAGGCGACGGGCACGGCCGAGCCGTCGGTGACGTGGGAGTCGAAGGTGCTGGTCGACAACCTCAAGGTGGGCGTCACCCAGCCCGTCACCGGCCGGGGCACGCGGGCCCAGGCCGAGTACCGCATCAACCAGAACGTCTCGGTGCGGGCCCAGTGGGACAACCAGACGCAGAACTCCACCGTCGGCAACCCGGGCGCCGACCTGCGCTTCCGCTTCGAATGGGAATGACGACGCTGCTGCTGCTGGCGGCGCTGGCGCAGGCGCCGGGCGAGGCCGCGAGCCGGCCCGAGGTGGTGCGCGTCGAGCTGCGGCTGCCAGTGGGCCTCGAGAAGCCGGTGGTGGAGCGCATTCCCGAGTTGGTGACGGTGCGCAAAGGGCAACGGCTGTCGCGCCGGCAGGTGCGGCGGTCGATCGAGGGGCTCTTCGAGCTGCAGCGCTTCTCCGACGTGGTGGTGCGCCTCGAGGAAGAGCGCGGAGGTGTGGCCGTCGTCTTCGAGGCCTTCGCGAAGCGCCTGGCGGCCGACGTGTACTTCGAGACGCTCCCGCGGGGGGCGGCGCCCTTGCCGGCGCCGCTCAAGGCCGATCTGTCGGCGGCGGGGCGGCTCCAGGTGGGCAGCGAGTACTGGGCCGAGCGGGGCGAGCAGGCCGCCGAGGCGATGACGGAGCTGCTCCGGCGCCGTGGCTTTCGCGACGCCGACGTGCGGCAGGTCGTCACCGACGGCGAACAGGGGCTGGCGGTGGGCTTCCTCGTTCGCCTGGGCGCGCCGACGAGGTTGCAGGCGGTGAGCGTGGTGGGCGACCCCGGGTTGCCCATCGACCGGGTGCTCTCGGCCATGGGGCTCTCGACGGGGCAGGTGCTCGATCTCGACGTCGTGCAGCAGGGCATCGAGGCCCTGCGTGGGCGGCTCAAGCGCGAGCGGTTCTATCGCGCGCGCGTCGATCTGCCGCAGGTGTATGACGGCGGGCGGTTGGTGATTCCCGTGCGGGCTGGCCCGCGCTTCGCGCTCGTCTTCTCGGGGAACCGGCGCTTCACCGACGCCACGCTCTCGGCGGTGCTGGCCTACGACGGTGAGGAGCTGCTCGACGGCCAGCTCGCCCGCCGCCTGGCGCAGCGGCTCGAGCGCTTCTACCGCTTCCGCGGGTTCCACGAGGCGCGGGTGATGGTGAACGAGGCGCAGAGCCGCGCCGTCGGGCAGGCGGCGCTGGGCTTCGTCATCGACGAGGGTGATCCGCTCCGCATCGTCGACCTGCGGTTCGATGGGACCAGCGCGGTGAGCGCAGCCGAGCTGCGGGACGTGCTGTCGCGCGTGGTCGAGGCCGCGACGCCCTCGGGCATCATCGAGGCGCACGGCACCGGCGATCCGCTGTCGCTCGAGGGCCGAGCGGGGGCGATCTTCGCGCGGGACTTTCCCGCGCCGCCGCCCGTGACGGTCTTCGACGAAGACGCGTGGGCCGAAGCGCTCAAGGCGATGACGGTGCTCTACCGCGAGCGGGGCTACCTCTCGGCGAGCGTGGTGCTGAACGGGGTGGAGCGGCAGGGAGGCCTCGGCGTCGCGCGCTTCACCGTCACCGAGGGCCCGCGGGCCACCTTCCGGCTGGTGCAGAGCCAGGGGTTCCCGAAGGGGTTTCGCAGCGACACCATCGAGCTGGTGAAGACGGGCAGCCCCTTCACCCAGTCGGGGCTCGATCGCATTCGTGACGGCGTGCAGCGGGAGCTCAACCGGAAGGGCTTCCTCTATGCCGAGGTCGACGCCTCGTTCACCGTCGACGCCTCGGGGCAGCACGCGGACTGCGTGGTGTCGGCGAAGCCGGGCCCGCAGGTGCGGGTGCGTACGGTGGTGCCCGTGGGCGCGGCGCGAACCGACGCCGAGGTGATTCTGCGCCAGGCGACGATGATCGAAGGGCAGCCGCTCGACAGCGAGAGCCTCTTCACCACGCAGAGCAACCTGCTCGGCACCGGGGCCTTCCGCAGCGTCGAGGTCGAGATGCTGGCGCCGGAGCGCGCCGAGCCGCTCAAGACGGTGCTGCTGAAGGTGCGTGAGCGCGCGCGGCTCTCGGGCGAGCTGGGCGTGGGGTACTTCGTGGCCGATGGGCCCCGCCTGGTGCTCGACGCGGCGGCGCCGAACCTCGGCGGCAAGGCGGTCAACCTCGCCTTCCGGGCCCAGGTGAACTACTTTGGGTTGTCGATTCCGGCGCGCACGGGCCTCGTCGATCTCGCCGAGCTCGACCCCTTCCAGGCCGAAGACTTCAACCAGGTGCTCGAGCGCGTGCCGCTGACGCTGGCTGGCCGCGGGAACCTGTCGCTCCAGAACCGCGGGCTGTTGCCGTTCGACATCGGCTGGCGGCTCGACGCCGTCGGCGAGCGGGTGTTCCGCCCGCAGTTCCGCTTCACCCGGTGGGCCGCGATTCCCAGCCTCGACTGGGCGCGCTCGTTCGAGATTCCCCGCATCGAGAACCGGCTCAAGGTGACGCTGGCGCTGCAGTACGAGCTCGAGTGGGCGCGCGTGACCGAGACGAGCTCGGTGAACACCACGGTGCCGCTCACCTTCGTCGATCAGGAGCGCCTGCGCTTCCTCTTCGGCACCTTCGCCCTGCAGACGGTGCGCTTCGCGCCGACCTTCGACTTCCGCGACAACGCGCTCTCGCCGCGCAACGGGGTGCTGCTCCAGGGCAGCGCCGAGTTCACGAGCGCGGTGTACGCCGGTACGCCCATCGCCCCGGGGAGTGAAGTCGAGCGCCCCGTGCCGGTGTCCTTCCTCAAGGCCTCGGCGCTGGCGACGGGGTACGTGCCGCTGGGGCCCCGGGCCGTGCTGGCGCTGTCGCTGCGTGGCGGCCGCATCGTGCCCCTGGTGACGGACTCGGTGACGCCGCCGGTGAAGCGGTTCTTCCTCGGCGGGTCGACGTCGATGCGCGGCTTCAACGAAGACCAGCTCATCGCCGAGGATCAGCGCGAGCAGTACCGCAACGAGGTGGCGAACTGCCAGGTGCTCGCGGGCAAGAGCGGCTGCACGGCGGCGGCCCGCACCATCGCCGACGGGCGGCAGGTGCCCTCGCAGGGCGGCGAGTTCTTCGGCCTGGCGAAGGCCGAGCTGCGCTTCCCCGGCTTCAGCGTGTTCGACCTGGGGCTGTTCTACGAGATGGGCAACCTGTGGCTGGCGATGCCGAACGATCTGACGCGGCTGCGCACGGTGGTGGGCGCGGGCCTGCGCTACGTGACGCCCATCGGCCCGCTCGCCCTCGACGTGGGCTGGAACCTCAACGCCGACCAGCGCATCAACGAGCCGCCGGTGGTGCTGCACTTCAACATCGGCGTCTTCTGACGCTGGCTGCGCGCTACAGTCCCGGGCGTGTTCTACCGGCTGGTTCGCGGCATCGTCGCCTTCGCCTTGCGGCTCTTCTACCGGGTCGAGGTGGTGCGGCAGACGACCGACCTCTCGGGGCCGGTGATGTTCGTGGGGAACCACCCGAACAGCCTCATCGACCCGGCGCTCGTGTTCATGATCACCGACCGGCAGGTGACGTTCCTCGCGCGCGAGCCGCTGTTCCGCGTGCCGGTGATGGGCTGGCTGCTCAAGGGCATCGACGCCTTGCCGGTGTACCGCAAGCAGGACAACCCGGGCCTCATGGAGAAGAACGAGGGCACGCTCGACACGGCGGCGTCGGCGCTCGTCTCGGGCCGGGCGATCACCATCTTCCCCGAGGGCAAGTCGCACTCGGCGCCGCAGCTGTCCGAGATCAAGACCGGCTGCGCGCGCATCGCGCTCAAGGTAGCGAAGGCCGGGCAGGCGATGCGCATCATCCCCGTCGGGCTGACCTACGAGCAGAAGCACCGGTTCAAGAGCCGGGTGCACCTCGAGGTGGGTGAGGCGATTCTGGTCGAAGCGGCGTCTCCCGAGTCCGCCGAGGCCGAGCAGGAGTGGGTGCGCGCGCTCACCGAGCGGGTCGGCGCGGCGCTGCGGTCGGTCACGCTGAACCTCGAAGACTGGGAAGATCTCGCGCTCATCGAGACGGCCGACCAGCTCTTCGCGCTGCGCAACGGGTTTCGCGAGAAGGACCCGGACCGCCTGCGGCTCTTCTCGAAGGGCGCCTCGCTCTTGCGCAACGAGCAGCCCGATCGGTTCGACGACTTGAAGGAAGACGTGATGTCGTTTCGCACGCGGCTCGAGCTGGTGAACGCGACGCCGGGCGATCTCTCGTTCGTGTACCGGCCCCGTCAGGTGGCGTGGTTCATCGCGCGCAACCTCGGCGCGCTGCTGCTCGGGTTTCCGCTCTTCGCCCTGGGCGTGGTGCTGTTCTTCGTGCCCTTCATGGCGCTGCGGCTGCTCGCCATGGTGACGCCGGTGTCGAAGGATCGTGTCGCGACGCTGAAGCTCGTGTCGGCGCTGGTGACGGTGCCCGCCTGGTGGACGCTGCTGACCGTCGCGGGGTGGGCGTTGGCCGGCACGGTGGGGCTCGTGGTGGCGCTGGTGGGTGCGCTACCGCTGGCGCTGTTCACACGCTACTTCCTCGAGCGCCGGCGTGCGGCCTTCAACGACGCGCTGGCGTTCCTGCGCATGGGGAACCGCTCGCGGCTCAAGCAGCACCTCTTGTTCCACGGCGAGCGGCTGCAGGAAGAGATTCAGGTGCTGGTGCGGGAACTGAAGCCCCGGCTCGACGAGTCGTAGCCGCTCAGGCCCGGCTGTCGCGTCCAAGCGCAGCGATGCGGTCGAACTCGGCGAGCATCGCGTCATCGACCATCTGCCGAGTCACCCACCCAGGCCTTCCGCGGTGGGCCTCGAGAAGCGCCTGGTGCTCGAGTTCGAGGAACGCGCGCCGGCGGTGAAGACCCTTCGTGTCGACGATGGCCATTGCCTGCGCTTCGGAGAAAGGGTCGGCATCGACTGAGAATCGACCAAGCCGCGGATGCGTCGCGAGGTCATGCGTGCCGAGGTGAGTCAGCGCCCAGATTCCCTCTGCTCTGGACTCGGTGGCGTCGACGAGCGCGGCAAGTCGTTCGTCGTCGGCGATTCGCAGCAGGCCCTCGACGGCCTCGAGCCGTGGTTCCCGAACGACGAACTGGCGGCGAAGTCGGCGGCCGACCACCTGCCTCGTCCTCGAAAGGAAGACGCGGAGCAGTTCGTCGAGCGTTCGGGTTCGCACCACGCCCGCATCGGCTGCGAGCGTCTCGAGTGTCCAGTCGGTCTCGAGGACGCAGTCGCGGGCGAGACGACGAACGACGCCGAGCCCGAAGTTGCCTTCAGGCAGCGTGACGACGAGTCGTGCGTCGTCGAGCGCGTGAGAGATTCCTGGGACGAGCTCCCCGCGAGCCTCTGCGTCTGCGAGGGTCTCATTCGCCACGGCTGCATCGTCCGCGTGGAGGAAGTGAAACTCGAGCCGGCCCGGCGCCCACCGAGGCACGACCGTCGCCCGCAGCTCGGTTGCGGTTGGCGAGTAGGGGTCGAACTCCGCCGAGGTCCACCATTGCTCGAACCTCTCGGGCCGCTGTCGGGCTCTTGCCTCGAGCGAGGCCAGCGCGGTGTCTGGCGACGCCCAAAGCAGTCTGGCGGCGGCCAGCACTTCGCTGAGGTCGCGAATCGGGAAAGAGAACGGGTCGGCGACTCCGTTGACCAGCAGGTTGGGGAACAGGCCACCGTGAACTCGCGCGCCTCGGCTGTCGACCTCGACGAGTTCATTCGCGAGGGGCGTCAAGCGGAGCAGGTCGCCGTCTTCTGCGACGAGCGGGTAGGGCCGCGGCAGTCGAAGCTGCGCGAGTGCGGCGGCAGAGGCCTCTGACGCCCCGGTGAGAAGCTGCTTCGCGGTGTGCGGGCCGAGCGCGAGCTGCTCGACGAAGGTTCGCTGGTCCTGTGTGAGGCCATCGCAGAGGTCGGGCACGAACGGAGCCGCGCGCCGTCGTGTAGTTGGCGTTCGAGCGGGCAGATCCAGAATCGAACGCGCGAACTCTCGTCGCCACTCGCCTCGCAGTTCGGGCCGCCGCTCGAGAATCCACGCAGTCCGTTCGTCGTCGGGTTCATCAAACGCGCGCGCTGCGCTGAGGAGACCCCAGTCGGTTTCCACCTCGCTTGAGGGCTCCCATGTGAAGTCGCCCCTTCGTTTCTCGACCTTCGGAGGCGCTCCATGCAGCGGTAGCGGCTGCCAGGTTCCGGTCCGCGTGCCGCCCGTGGTCGAGAGGCCACGGCGCGCGAGCTCAGCTTCGGCCTCCGTCAGCTGTCGTCGGAGCTCGTTGAGCGTCTGTCGGTCGACGGGGTCGAGCTGCTGCCCGACATAGCCATGGACCTCGCTCTGCGTGCGCCTCCATCGGGCGAGGAGCTGCTCGTTCGTCTCGGCCACGCTCGGGAGCATGCCAGCTGGGCGGAGCTACGGCCACGTGGTGACTCTTCCGCGCGACTTCAGCCCTCGAGCACGCCGGATGGCGGCTTCAAAGCGCGCCACCCGACGATCCACACCACCGCGCCCAGGCCGAGCGTCACGGGAACGAGGGTCAGCGCCCCCAGCAGGTTCCCGCTCGAGTCCGACACCAGCCCGATGATCGGCGGTGAGATCGCATCGCCTAGCGCATGAATGCAGAGAATCGAAATGCCGAACGCGCGCGCGCGGAGCGACGGCTCGACGCTGTTCACCAACAGCGCGTTGACCGGTGCGTTGTACGCCCAGACGAAGATCTGCGCGGCAACGATGAGGCCGATGATGGTCGCGGGCCGCTCGACGGCGAACAGCGCTATGGCCACCAGCACCGTCGCGGGCACCATGAAGAGCCCGGACACCGCGAGGTAGGGGTGCCGCGTGCGCCCGACGGCGCGATCGGCCACGAAGCCTCCCAGCGACGTGCCCAACAGCCCTCCGACGACGGCCGACGCTCCGATGGCGAGCGCTGCTGCGTCGAGGTCCATGCCGCGCACCCGGTGGAGGAACTCGGCGAACCAGTCTCCGATGCCACCTGTTGCGAAGGTGACGAGCGTGTAGCCCGCCACCGTCACCACGTAGACGGGGTTCCGTGCGAGCAAGCGCAGCGCCTCGGGGAACGACACCTCACGCGGCGGAGTGTCGTCGAACGCGCCGCGCACCGGGTCCTTCATCAGCAACGCCAGCGCTGCCACCGCCAGCCCCGGGAGACCGACCGCATAGAACGCCGTCCGCCAACCGAACTGGGTTCCCAACAGGCCACCGATGGCGAAACCGAGCGCCGACCCGACGGGGATCGCGACGTAGAACACGGTGAAGGCCCGGTTCCTCTTTTCCGGCGGGAAGAAGTCCGCGAGCAACGAGGGCGCCAGCGTGGCGTAGGCCGCCTCGCCCACACCGACCAGCGCGCGCGTCACCAGCAGCGTCCAGAAGCCCTGTGACAGGCCCGCCGCCGCCGTGGCGATCGACCAGGCCGCCACCCCGATGGCGATCAACACCCGGCGGTTCTTCGTCTCGGCCAGCGCGCCGAAGATGGGGCTGGCGATCATGTAGACGAAGACGAACGCGGTGAGCGGCCAGCTCGTCTCGGCGTCGGTCAGGTCGAGGTCCTTCTTGAACAGCGCCTTCACCGCTGACGGCACCCAGCGGTCGACGTAGTTCAAGAGGTTCATCAACGTCAGCACGACGAGCGCGAACGTCGCCCCGGGCGCGGCCGGGCGGTCGAGCGACGAGGCTGGTGCGGACGAAGGAGGAGGTCCGCTCACGGCGCCTTTCCGAACCGATCTGCGAGCAGGCCCCAGCGCAGCCCGCGATCGCTGACGACGACGGTGGGGGCGCCCAGCGCGTCGAGCGCAGCCCTGAGAATGAACGCGCCCGCGACGATGACGTCGGCGCGCTTGGGTTGCAGGCCGGGCAGGGTGCGGCGCAGGGCGACCGGCAGGTGCGCGAGCCGCTGCGTGGTGTCGACGATCTCGTCGCGAGCCAGCTCGGCGCCGTGCACCAGCGTCGGATCGTACGGCTCGATGGTGCGCGCCACGGCACAGATCGTCGTCACCGTGCCCGCGACGCCGACGAGCTGAAACCCGCTCGGCGGCGGTGGCAGCGCCGCGAAGGTCTGACGGAGGAAGTCCTCCATCGCCGAGAGCTCGGCCGGCGCTGGTGGGTCGCCGCGAAGGAACCGCTCGGTGAGCCGCACCGAGCCCACGTCGAAGCTCCGGCGAAAGGTGATGGCCCCGGCCGTGTCGCCGAAGATGAACTCGGTCGACCCGCCACCGATGTCGATGACGACGAGGGGTCGCTCCGCTCCGAAGTCGGCCAGCGCCGAGGCGAACGAAAGCCGCGCCTCTTCGTCACCGGGGAGGATCTCGACCGTCAGCCCGGCGCGTGTCTTCACCGACGAGAGAAACTCGGCGCCGTTGCTCGCGTCACGCGCGGCCGAGGTGGCGCTGACGGCGAAGTCTCGAACGCCGAGCGCCCGCGCTTCCGCGGCGAAGCGGGTCAGCACCTCGAGGGTGAGCTCCATCGACTCCGGTGAGAGCCGTTTGCTCGCGTCGACACCCTTGCCGAGGCGGGTGATCTCGGCGCGCTCTTCGACGGCCTGCCAGCGCCCCTTCGCGTCACGCTCGGCGACGAGGAGCAGCACCGAGTTCGTTCCGATGTCGATGGCGGCGTACCGGCTCATGGAGCGCTCCACCCTACAGCAGGCCGCGCAGCGCCTCGGCGAGTTTCTGCGCGTCGACGAGGCTGCTGTGGAGGTGCGCCGAGACCCGCAGGCACTTCTGGCCGGCGAACGTGAAGACGGGCACCTCGATGCGGTGTCGCTCCCACAAGGCGTCCTGGAGCGGATCGAGCCCACCGCCCACGGTCAGGGGCAGGCGCGAGCCCGTCGACGCCGGGAGCACCACCGTCGCCATCATGCCGAGCAGGGACTCGGGCACCGCTGGAGGACCGCCAACGACGTCGAGCAGCACCGCCCGCATCGCTCGCACGAGCGCGCGGCTCCGCGAACGAACCTCGTCCCACCCGCCGGGCACCATCGCCGCCACCTGCTCGAGCGCGGCCGGCACCGAGAGGAACGGCGTGGGATCGTGCGTGCCCTGCCAGTCGAACTCGAGCCGGAAGCGGGAGCGGCCCGCGCGCGAGGCGTTCGCGCCGTGGCTGATGGTGGCCGGACGCACCGAGGCCTGGCGATCGCGCCGCACGTGGAGGAACGCGGCGCCCTTCGGCGCACACGTCCACTTGTGCAGGTTGCCGGTGAAGTACGAGGCGCCGAGCGCATCGAGGGCCAGCGGCTCCTGGCCGGGTGAGTGCGCGCCGTCGACCAGCACGGCCACGCCACGGCCTTCGAGCGCCTGCACCAGCTCGACGATGGGGAACACGACCGCCGTGGGGCTGGTGACGTGATCGATCAGCGCCAGCCGTGTCTTCGGCGTCACGGCCGCGAGCACCGCCTCGACGATCTCGGCTGCATCCGACAGCGGAAAGGGCACCTCGGCCACCACCACGCGCGCACCCGACTGCTCTGCCACGAAGCGCGCCACGTTGTTGCACGCGTTGTAGCCGTGCGAGGTGAGGAGCAGCTCGTCGCCGGGCGCGAAGGAGAAGCTCCTCAGCACGGCGTTGACCGCGGTGGTCGCGTTCGTCACGAAGGCGAAGTCGTCGGCGTTCGCCGAAAGGAAGCGCGCGAGCGTGTCCCGGGCCGCGTCGAGGAGCGGCTCGTACACGCGGTTGAAGAAGTGCACCGGCTCGCGCTCGAGCTGGAGCCGCAGCGCCTGCTGCACCTCGAGCACGCCATGCGGGCACGCGCCGAAGCTGCCGTGGTTCAAGAAGGTGACGTCAGGGTCGAGCGCGAAGAGGTGCTTCACGGCGAGACGTTCTGGCACGTCTCAGGCCCAGGCGGGTTCGACGTGTGGGCCCTCGTCAGAACGCGAGCGGCATCAGGCCACACGGCAACACCGTCACCGCATCGTCGGCGCGACGGGCGGCAAGGCGCTCCTCGTGACGCCGCCCGGTCAGTCATTCACAGGCGCAGATCGAACGCGATCGTCAGCTCCTCGAACCCCAGCCGGAGCAGGAACCCGGTCGCTGCATCGTCCGCGCGGCGCACGTGGATTCGGAGCCGCTCACAGCCCGACCGCCGCGCCCGCCTCGCCACCTCGAGCACGAGCCGACGCGCCAGGCCGCGATGTCGGTGATTGGGCTCCGTCACCAGCGCGAGCAGCTCGGCGTCCGGTGGCGTGAGCCGGTAACTCGCCACCGCCAGCACCACGCCCTCGTGCTGAATCACCAGCGCGCTCGCCGGCGCAGTCGTCACGCCACACAGCGCCAACAGGGCCTCGGCCTGCTCCGAATACCGAACGTCTTCTTCGACCGTGGGTGAAACGACGCGTCGCGCCCGCATGAGGTTCTGCCTGTGCAGCCCCCACGCCACGCATGGGAGCCTGACGCGTCGTGTCGATTCGTGGCCTTGCACCGTGGCCAAGCGACCCCCATAAGCCGCGCGGTTTTCACGGCGGTCGACTCTCGAGGAATCAATGCAAGCGTATTCGCGCATCTACGGCTCGGGCTTCGTGACGGGCGAGCGGAAGGTCACCAACGCCGACATGGCGAAGGTGTGTGACACGTCGGACGAGTGGATCCGGGAGCGCTCCGGCATTCAGGAGCGCTACTTCGTCAACGAGGGCACCTCGACGAGCGACCTCGCCATTGGCGCGGCGAAGAAGGCGCTCGATGACGCTGGCGTGAAGGCCGAAGAGATCGACTACATCGTCGTGGCCACCATGACGCCCGACTACTACTTCCCGGGCGTCGGGAGCCTCGTGCAGGCCAAGCTGGGCCTCACCAACATCCCCGCGCTCGACATCCGCCAGCAGTGCTCGGGCTTCGTGTACGGCCTGCAGGTGGCCGACGCGCTCATTCGCGCCGGCCAGGCGAAGAAGCTCTTGTTCATCGGCGCCGAGATCCACACCGGGTTCATGCCCTTCTCGAAGCAGGGCTGGGATCTGGTGATGGGCCGCACCGACCAGGACATTCCGCAGAGCGAGAAGGACTGGAACTCGAAGTTCCGTCACCTGGTGGTGCTCTTTGGTGACGCGGCGGGCGCCGTGGTGATGGGGCCCACCGACGACCCGAAGCGCGGGCTGTTGGGCTTCGCGCTGCACTCCGAGGGCAAGAACGTCGAGGCGCTCTACGTGCCGTCGGCGGGCTTTGCCTACCGGCCGTACTTCTCCGAAGAGCACGTCAAGGAAGGCCGCGGCGTGCCCGTGATGGACGGCCGCACCGTCTTCAAGATGGCCGTCACCAAGATGCCCGAGGCCGTGCACGAGGTCTGCGCGAAGGCCGGGACGACGGTCGACGATCTGCACCTGTTGATTCCGCACCAGGCCAACCTGCGCATCTCCGAGGGCGTGCAGAAAGCGCTGAAGCTGCCGGACGAGAAGGTCTACAACAACATTCAGCGCTTCGGGAACACGACGGCCGCGACGATCCCCATCGCGTACGACGAGTGCAAGAAGTCCGGGCGCATCAAGCAGGGCGATCTCGTGTGCTTCGTCGGCCTCGGCGCCGGGTTCCACTGGGGCGCCGCGCTGATGCGCGAGTGACGTGAAGCGCCTGCGGCTCCCGGCGTTCGTCGCCGTCGTCGCGCTCACCGGCTCGGTCTGCTGGACGTGCGCGCACTGGGCGGGCCCGGTCGCCGGGACGTCGGAGGCCCGCTTCACCCACGCGGGCCGGGAGCGCCGCTACCTCGCGGTCATTCCCGAGGGCCCCGGGCCGTTTCCACTCGTCGTCGCGCTCCACGGCCGGCTGGGGTCGGGTGCGCAGATGTTGAAGCTGTCGGGGCTGGTGCCGATCGCCCAGCGTGAGCGGTTCGTCCTGGTGGCCCCCGATGGGGTGGGGCGCTCGTGGGCCGATGGCCGCAACACCTCGCCGGCCTCGAAGGAGGGCGTCGACGACGTCGCGTTCCTCGTCGCGCTGGTGAACGAGTTCGTGGCGACGCATCACGTGGACCCGGCGCGCGTCTATGCGGTCGGCATGTCGAA
>JALOQF010000179.1 GCA_025459425.1 Myxococcaceae bacterium
GAAAGGGCCAGGGCCATGGCCCCGGGTGCGTCCGGTACTGGCGCACGACCCCGTCTTCCACCTGCACGAGCCGACGCCCATCGTCGCTCACCGCCATCGAGGTCGGGCGCCGAGACGCGATGCCCAGCCGCGCGCCGTCCTGAAGATCGAGCACGAGGGTGACGCCGGCGAAGTCGCGGAACGCGAGGAACCGGCCGTTGGGCGACAGGGCCACCTCGAGCGCGGCCGTGGCTTCGCCAGCGAGCTGCTGGCCCGTGACGAGGTCGAACGCGAAGGCGGTGAAGCCGTCGCCTTCCCACGCGACACACGCTGCCGTGGTGCCCGCGTCCGACACCACGACGTTGCTCACCGCCCAGTCCGGGCCGAGCAGCCAGCGCGACTGCCCGTCCCTCGTGAGCACGAGCCCGCCTTGCTTCGGCGTCGTGAGGTGCTCCCGGCGCGTTGGCCGAGGCTGCGGCGCGGGGAGAACGCTCCCGGTCCCCGCGTGCCACGCCACGAGGCCGACTTTCGTCGACACGAGGGTCGTCGCGCCCTCGAGGCGATGCACGGCAATGGCCCCACGCAGCCGGAGCTCGGCCTCGAGCGCGCCACCCCAGGGCGTCGTCGGCGTCACCGCCTTGAGCCACGGGAGGTCGCGGTGCAGTGAACGGCGCTCCTCCAGCCATCGGCCCACCTGCTGGAACATCGGCATGTCGGGGCCCGGAGCCGAGACGTCGAAGCGTCGGGCCCGGGGCGAGTCGACGAAGGCGCAGTGCGCGTACAGCGAAGGCCACAGCGCGTCGGGTCGGCGTTGCAGCAGCGCGAGGTGGATCCGCAGCGCCTCGAGTACCCGCTCCAGGACGAAGCGCTCCGAGCCCGTCGTCCGGCCCGCCGCTTCTTCGAGACGGCCGAGGTGCGGCGTGACGCCTTCGTCGCAGGCGACCTCGAGGGCGGCCAGAGAGATGAGTTCGAGCGTCGACACGGAGCGGCGCCAGTCTGCGCGAGCACGGGCGTTGGCGTCACGTGACGGCTGCGCCAGGCCTTCTGGATCCCGACGAGCTGCATGGCCTCGATCCGTCGCTCGAGCTCGTCGTGGCTTCGACGGTGGCCCATGCCGACGGTGCGGGCCGCTGGAGTGACCGCTTGACGCTCGGTGCCCCTTCCCGTTTCTTCCCATTCCTCGCGGCCCGTCGTCCTCTCGACCTGCACCCTGGAGTGGTCTCGTGCGAAAGCCGTTCCTCGTCGTGCTGATGCTGGGCTGTGCCGTCACCCCGCGCTCCCAGCAGCAGGAGCGCGTTCGTTCACTCATGCCCGCGACCGCCGAGCGGCCCGCGACGGGGCAGGTGACCTCGCTCGTGCTGCGCGTGCGCGCGCGCGTCGCCGAGGACTACCAGAGCCAGGTGATGCGCCCAGACGAGACCATCTCGTCCCAATTTGCCCGCCTCAACGAATACACCGAGCCAGCGATGGGGGTGCGCTTCGAGCTCGTCGAGGTGAGGCCGTGGTCGCACCGCGCGGGCCAGGAGCTCGTCGATTCGCTGAGCGCCCTCGAGGCGGCCGACCCTGCTGACGACGTCGACCTGGTGATGGGCTGGGTGTCGGGGCTGACGATCGTCGAGCTGAGCCTCGACAAGCTGGGCGTCGCGCGCCTCGGTGGGCGCCACGCGGTGATGCGCGCCATCGACGACCGCGCCGAGGCCGAAGCCTTCAAGCAGGCCTTCACCGCGCTCGATCTCGACGAGCGCGAGACGTTGAGCCGCGCGCGTCGACGACACAAGGAGGTGACGCTCCTCATCCACGAGTGGGCGCACACGCTCGGCGCACCTCACGATGGGCACCAGAGCGGCTGCCTGTTCCCCATGTACACCGAGCAGCAGGCCGGCTTTCACCCCGACACCCTGCGGGTCCTCACGACGCTCGCGGAAGTCCAGTACCAGCGGCCGAAGCCCGCCCGGGCGGCTGCGCGCATTCGCGACGCGCTGGACGCGGCTCCGACCGACCTCTTCATCGCCTCGGAGCTCGCGTCCTTGCGCGCCTCCCTCGACGCCGTGGGGAAGAGCACAGGCAGCGTGCGCGCCCCGCCGCCCGCGCTCGCGCCATCGGTCGGTGGGCTCGGCGAGGTGCGCCGAGCGCTGCGGGCAGGAGAGCTCGCGCGGGCCCGGGAGCTGCTCGCGCCGCTGCTGCCGTCGGGCGATCCGGCGGCGCTCGAACTGGCGTGCGTTCTCGACCTCCAGACGGACCCGGGGGCGGCGCTGCCTGCGTGTCGGCGCGCCAGCGAGGGGCCCAACGCCTCGGGCGAGGCCCTTCTGCGACTGGCGGGCGCGGCGTTCGCTGCGAAGGAGCCCGAGACGGGTCGACCCGCGCTCCTCAAGGCGTTTCAGGACTTCAGCGAGAAGCCCTCGACGCCGGCAGACGCGTGGCTCCGCCTCGCCCAGGTAGCGCAGTCGGGCTCCTGCGTGACGATGGTGGAGCAGGTCGCGCCGCGCCTCGCCGACGCGGCCGACACCGCGGCTTTCCTGGGCTGGGCGCGCACGACCCGGCGCTGGGTCGGCCTGAGCGCCGCGACGGCCTCGAAGAGCGCGCCCTGCGAGGGGCCCTTCGTCGAGACCTTTCGGCTGGCCGAGGCGGCGGTTCGTGAACGCCGCTTCACGCCCGTCGCGCAGGCGCTCGTGCGCCTTCGGGAAGACGCGCCGACGGCCGCCGGGCCAGTGGTGCTCGAGTGCGAGCGCGCGTTCATGCAGGGGCAGCTCGCGTTGGCGCAGATCCGGTGCGGCGCCGCCCTCTCGACCGACCCGGAGCTGACGGTGGCCCACTACGTGCTGGGCCTCGTGCACGAGGTGCTGAGCGAGTGGCCGCGCGCCATCAAGCGCTACGTGCGGGTGCTCGAGCTCGACGACTCCGTCCGTGACGTCTGGTCGCGCCTCGCCGCCGCGTACACCCGCACCCGAAACGTCGCCGCGTCGAAGGCGCTCGCAGACCGGTACCAGGCGCGGTTCGGCCAGCCGCTCCGGTAGGGCCGGCGCCCACCCCAACCGTCACACACTCGGCGCTCCCGAATCGGCCCGGTTTTGGGCTAGGGGCCGCTCCATGCCGCGTCGCCCCGAGATCAAGAAGGTGCTCCTCATCGGTTCCGGCCCCATCGTCATCGGCCAGGCCTGTGAGTTCGACTACTCCGGCACCCAGGCCGTGAAGGCGCTGAAGGAAGAGGGCATCGAGGTGGTGCTCCTCAACTCGAACCCTGCCACCATCATGACGGACCCGGAGTTCGCGCACCGGACCTACGTCGAGCCGATCACCCTCGAGGCGGCCACGCGCATCATCGAGCAGGAGCGCCCCGACTCGGTGCTGCCCACCATGGGTGGCCAGACGGCGCTCAACCTCGCCAAGGCCCTCGCCGAGGCCGGCGTGCTCGAGAAGTACGGCGTGCGCCTCATCGGCGCCCAGCTCGAGAGCATCAACAAGGCGGAAGATCGGCAGCTCTTCAAGGAGGCCATGGAGCGCATCGGCCTCGAGGTGCCGAAGGCCGGCATCGCCCACACGATGGACGAGGCGTGGGCCATCGTGAAGGACACCGGGTTCCCCGCCATCATCCGCCCGGCCTTCACGCTCGGCGGCACCGGCGGTGGCATCGCGTACGACGAGCAGCAGTTCAAGACGATCGTCGAGGGCGGCCTCGCCGCCAGCCCCGTGAAGCAGGTGCAGATCGATCAGTCGGTGCTCGGCTGGAAGGAATACGAGCTCGAGGTGGTGCGCGACCGCAAAGACAACGTCGTCATCATCTGCAGCATCGAGAACTTCGACCCCATGGGCGTGCACACCGGCGACAGCATCACCGTCGCTCCGGCGCAGACGCTCACCGACAAGGAATACCAGCGCATGCGCACGGCGGCGATCGCCATCATGCGCGAGATCGGCGTCGACACCGGCGGCTCGAACGTGCAGTTCGGCGTCGACCCGAAGACCGGCCGCATGGTCGTCATCGAGATGAACCCGCGCGTGTCGCGCTCCTCGGCGCTCGCGTCGAAGGCCACCGGGTACCCCATCGCGAAGATCGCCGCCAAGCTGGCCATCGGGTACACGCTCGACGAGCTCAAGAACGACATCACGCGTGACACCCCCGCGTCGTTCGAGCCGTCGATTGACTACGTCGTCACGAAGATCCCCAAGTTCAACTTCGAGAAGTTCCAGGGCGCCTCGAAGGTGCTCGGCACCATGATGCGCTCGGTGGGCGAGGTGATGGCCATCGGCCGTACCTTCCGCGAGTCGTTCTTCAAGGCCGTGCGCTCGCTCGAGCAGGGGCGCCTGGCGATTCCATCGAAGGCCGAGGCGGGCAAGCGCACCGAGGCCGAGCTGACCGAGCTGCTCAAGGTGCCCACGCCCGACCGGCCCTGGGCGCTCTTCGAGGCGTTCCAGCGCGGTTGGACGGTGGAGCAGGTCTTCTCGCTCACCGCCATCGACCCGTGGTTCCTGCGGCACCTGGAAGCCCTGGTGACCGAGTACAACGTGCTGGCGGCGAAGGGGTCGCTCGACCAGGTGTCCGACGCCGAGCTCAAGGGCGCCAAGTCGCGCGGCTTCTCGGACGCGCAGCTCGCGAAGGCCTTCGGCGTCACCGAGGCCACGGTGCGCGAGGCGCGGTGGAAGCGCAACCTGCGGCCCGTCTACAAGCGCGTCGACACCTGCGCCGCTGAGTTCGAGGCGTACACGCCGTACCTCTATTCGACCTACGAAGAAGAAGACGAGGCGCCGCCGACGAACCGCCAGAAGGTCGTCATTCTCGGGTCGGGTCCCATTCGCATCGGCCAGGGCATCGAGTTCGACTACTGCTGCGTGCACGCGGCCTTCGCGCTGCGCGAGGCGGGGTACGAGACCATCATGGTCAACTGCAACCCCGAGACGGTGTCGACCGACTACGACACCTCCGACCGGCTCTACTTCGAGCCGCTCACCCTCGAGGACGTGCTGGAGATCATCCACCGCGAGAAGCCCCTGGGCGTCATCGTGCAGTTCGGCGGGCAGACGCCGCTCAAGCTGTCGAAGCCCCTCGAGGCCGCGGGCGTGCCCATTCTCGGTACCACGCCCGACGCCATCGACATCGCGGAAGACCGCGAGCGCTTCTCGAAGCTGGTCGAGAAGCTGCGCCTCAAGCAGCCCGAGAATGGCGTGGCGCGCTCTCCCGACGAGGCCTTCCGCGTCGCTGGCGTCATCGGCTACCCCGTCATGGTGCGGCCCTCGTACGTGCTGGGCGGCCGCGCGATGGAGGTCGTGCACGACCAGAGCGATCTCGAGCGGTACATGCGCGAGGCGGTGCTGGCGTCTCCCGAGCACCCGGTGCTGATCGATCGCTTCCTTCGCAACGCGACCGAGGTCGATCTCGATCTCGTCTGTGACTCGACCGGCGCCACCATCGTCGGCGGCATCCTCGAGCACGTCGAAGAGGCCGGGGTGCACTCGGGCGACGCGGCGTGCGTGATGCCTCCGCACTCGCTCGGGCAGGACGTCATCGAGCGCCTGAAGGACATCAGCGTCGCGCTCGCGCTCGAGCTGAAGGTCGTCGGCCTCATGAACGTGCAGTTCGCCGTGCAGGGCAAAGCCATCTACGTGCTCGAGGTGAACCCGCGCGCGTCGCGCACGGTGCCGTTCATCTCGAAGGCGACCGGCGTTCCCCTCGCGCGCGTGGCGTCGCTGTGCATGGTGGGCCGCTCGCTCGCCTCGCTCGGCCTGACGCGTGACCCCGAGGTGCCGTCGATCGCCGTGAAGGAGTCCGTCTTCCCCTTCGCGCGCTTCTCGAACACCGATGTCATCCTCGGGCCCGAGATGAAGTCCACCGGCGAGGTGATGGGCATCGACGTGAAGCTCGACGCCGCCTTCGCCAAGTCGCAGCTCGCCGCGGGCACGAAGCTGCCCAAGGGTGGCAACGCCTTCGTCTCGGTGAAGGACGACGACAAGCCGGGGCTGGTCGATCTCTGCCGACGGCTGCGCGCGCTCGGCTTCGGCTTGCTGTCCACCGGCGGCACCCACGACTACCTGCAGAAGAAGGGCATCGAGAGCACGAAGGTGAACAAGGTGCTCCAGGGGAGCCCGCACATCGTCGACCGGGTGCACGCCGGCGAGGTGGCGCTCGTGTTCAACACCACCGCGGGCAAGAAGGAGATCTCGGACTCGTTCTCGATTCGCCGCGAGTCGCTGCTCAAGGGCGTGCCGCACTTCACCACGCTCGAGGCCGCGCGCATGGTGGTGGCGGCGCTCGAGGCCCAGGCGAGTTCACAGCGGCAGTACCGGCCGATTCAGGAGTGGCTCAAGGCGCGTCGTTGAGGCCCTCAGTCGGGGTCGCAGCCGAACGCTGACGTCGGGCTCTGGCAGGTGCGCGTCACCGCCGGGGCCGGGCCCCCGTCTGGCAGAATCCACCCGAGCTCCCTCGCGTTGAGCCGCGAGACGCCGCTCGACCAGCAGTAGAGGTCGGGCGTGAACTCCGGCACGCTCGGCCCGCAGCCAGTCGGGGAGTCGCCCGCGTACAGATCGACGGCCCCGAAGAGGTGACCGAGCTCGTGCAGCGTCACGCCTGCGGTGAAGCGGCTCCTTTCGCGCGGCAGCCTCACGAGCGCGACCCCCAGGTCCGGCTGGGCGACGCCGCCTCCGCTCGCGCCATCGGCTCCGACATACCCGACGAGGATGAGCTCCCGCGGCCCACGGTTCGGCCGCTGGGCCGCTGCGAGCTGGAAGAGCCCCAGGGTGTTCCGGAAGTCATCGCGTGGCACCGTCGGCCGGCCCAGCCGCAGCAAGACGTCGTCGGCCGGAAGCCGAATCACGCCGTGATCGACGAAGCGGAACTCCAGCGAGACGCGTCCGTCGGTCCACTCGCCAGCCCAGCGGTTCCAGCGCGTTCGCACCGCGTCGACGGCGGCGTCGCAGCCGGGCGGCAACGCCGACAGCGTCTGTCCGAGCGACCAGGCCGGCGGTTCGCCATCGAAGAAGGTGTAGACGTGCACCTCGTACTCGCCGCTCGCCTCGAAGCGCGGTTGGGTACGCCCGAACTTCAGCTCTGCGCTCTTGTCCTGACGAGTCCAGGTCCCGTTCGGAGTCGTTCGTGGCGCGTACGGGCTGGGGCCATGGCACTCGAAGAGCTCGCACAGCCATTCTGGCCGAACGATCGCCTCGACCTGCTTGACGGCTTCTCCTTCGCGAGTGGCGACATAGGACCAGCCGGGGTTCCACCGGAAGGAGCCGGGGAAGGTGAGCTCCGTTCGCGCCTGAACGCCCGCGAACTGGAGCGCCATCGTCGTCAAGCGGAGCTGAAACGCCGTGTCGGTGGTGTTGCGTACGCCCATGACCGCGACCGAGACGCGCAGGCCGCCGTCGGCGAGTGGAACGCCCGCGTCGATGGGAATGACGACGAGGGCCCGGTCGGGCGCGGGGACACACGCGGAGCCCTCTGGAGTGCACTCCTCGTCTGCGCTGCATTGGACCCGTGGCGAGCCTGGCCGCGAGGTGCCGACGACGCCGCCGTCGGGGAGCAGCACGGTGCAGGTCTCGCCGTTGTCTGGCGCGCACGCCCCGAACGTGGCCACGCTGGGGGTGCACACCTCGCTCACGCACTGGCCCTCCACGCATCATCCGGCCGGGCACCTGGGCGTCGGCACACAATGGAAATTCGTGGCCTCGGAGCACACGTCTTCGGTGCAGGGGTCGCCGTCGTCACAGCTCGCGGGGCAGGTGGTTCGGGCCCAGAAGCGTTCCTGGCAGGCCTCGTTCCTCGTGATCGAGGCGCCGGCGTCAGGCGATCGGCCAGCGTCTGGTCGCCTCGGCTCGCCAACGACGGCGACGGGCCGTCCAGCCTGGAGTGCCGGAGCCGGCCCGCATGCACTCACGACGACGAGGAGCCAACGCCACCGCATGGTCGCGCGAAGGACGTAGCCGCCCGTGCGGTATTCGCGGGCGGGGGCCCGTCGGGATTCCGGAGCTGGCCAAGGCACGGGGTGAGGACGAGCGGGCGCGGCCCGTGTTGCAGACGTGCCGCTCGCTGGAGACGTCGTCGAGCTGGCGCGGCTTCGGCTGACGGGGCACCACCCAGACCGAGGCCCACACCGCGATCCCCCCGTTGAACGGGAGGTACGGCCCTCAGCGGCAGCGGCCGACGCCCACCACGACGTCGGTCGGCGTCACCTGCACCCAGTCGGGCACGCCGTCCCCCGTCACGTCGGCGAAGCGCTCGACCCGCCCCGCGAAGCCGCGCGGAGGCACGGCCGGGTTCGCCAGCACCGTGGCGCCGAACTGCCGGTTCACCACCTCGCCGCGCCCATCACCGTCGGTGTCGACGATGAACGAGACACCGGCCGAGGTGGGCCCGGGCTTCCAGTCTCCGCTGCGCGTGAAGGTGCCGGTGCCATCGCCGGTGAAGAAGGCGCCCGTCGAACCGGCCACGTCGGGGAAGCCGTCGTTGGTGACGAAGCCCGCCGCCAGCGCGCTGTCGAAGTCGAAGCCGCCCAGCCTCGGCGCGAGCGCGAAGCCCGTCGCCCGCCCCAGCAGCACGAAGACGGCGCGCGGCGCGCTGGCACCCACCAGCACCACGAGATCGCCCCGGCCGTCGCGATCGACGTCCGTCACGGCCACGTCGGCCACCACCGGGAGGAACGGCGTGAGCTGCCCCGGCCCGAACTGCCGCGCCGCCGTGTTGCGGAAGAGCCAGAAGCCCACCCGCGTGCGCGCGACCAGATCGACCCGGCCATCGCCGTCGACGTCGCCCACGCGCAGCACCACCTCGGAGGCCACCTCGTCGAGCGCCAGCGACACCGACGCGCCGTTGAACCGGTTGGCGGTGGCGAAGTCGACGCGGGCGAAGCAGGGCACCGGCGCCGGGTTGAAGCCACCATCGGGAAGCGCGGGCGCCGGGCACTCGAGCCGCAGCACGTCGGCCGCGCCGTCCTGGTCGAAGTCGACCAGCGCCTCGGGCCGGGTGAGCGCGTCTTCCGGGCCCACCGTGAAGGCGCCGCCGCCGCTCGCGCGCAGCACCCGGCTCTGCGTGGTGATGGGCAACATGCTGACGATCGACGCGCGGCGGCTCACCACGAGATCGTCGCGGCCGTCTCCGTCGATGCGGCCCACCTGCACGAACTCGGCGCCGGTGAGCGCCGTCTTCACGGTGCGGTCGAACCCGCGGCCCGTCGCGCCGTTGCGGGCGAAGACCGGCCGCACCTGCGAGCTCGACAGCACCGCGTCGAGGCGCCCGTCGCCGCTCACGTCGGCCAGCTGCAGCGACGAGGCCGGCGCGGCCGAGGTGAAACCATCGATCTCGTACACCTCGGCGGCGGTGAAGGTGCCGGGCCCGGTGTTCCACAAGACCTCGAGGCCGCGCCCGGTACCGAGCGCGATGTCGGAGAAGCCGTCTTGATCGAGGTCGGCCACCTCGACGCTGCCCAGCGTGGTGCCCGCGTTGCTCACGAGCGCCGGCGCCGCGAGGCCGCCGAGCCCGTCTCCAGCCCAGACGAACACCGCCGACGTCGTCACCGTGACCACGTCGGTGCGCCCATCGCGCGTGACGTCGCCAGTCGAAAGGCCCACCACCCCCGACTGCGTTCCCGCCGCGGTGACCCCCGTCGAGAAGGTGGTGCTGCCGGTCGAGAGGAACGTTCGCACCTGGCCGGCGAAGTACGTCACCACGTCGACGCCGCCGTCGAGGTTCAGTTGGGCAGCGCGCGCGAGCTCGGCCTGCTGCAGGTTGGGCGCGCCGTTGCGCGTCTGGGTGAAGGGCGCTCCGCCGTCGGCCGACTGGTTGACCCAGAGATCGGCGTTGAAGTTACCGAGCTGGGGCACGCGCACGAGGTCGGGCCGCCCGTCGCCCGAGAAGTCGGCCGCCAGCGTGATGCCGTTCTGCCCGTTGGTGAAGAGCTGGACCGGCGCCTGGAACCCGGACGACGTCTGCGAGACGAGCCAGAGCTCGGTCGCGTCTCCCGCGAGGAGATCGGACCGGCCATCGAGCGTGAAGTCGCCGACGCCCAACGGGAGCCGGGCGATGCCCGCGTCGGCGCTCACGGGCGCCGAGAAGCGCGCGTTGCCCTCGTTGGTGAAGACGAGCCGCGCCGTGCCGGCGGTGGCGACGAGATCGAGCCGGGCGTCCTGGGTGGTGTCGACGAGCCAGAACCTCGGCGCGGTGTTGGCCACGAACGCATGCGGGAGCGTCTCGGCGATGCCGGCGAAGACGACCCCCGACGTGCAGGCGGTGCGGCACTGCCCATCGACGCACGCGCCGCCGGCACACGAGGTGCCACAGGCGCCGCAGTTCGCGGGGTCGCGCGTTCGATCGGCGCAGGCGGCCCCACAGGTGGTGTCGATGCACGTCGCGCCACACGCGCCCGCGGAGCACGTCGGTCGCGAAAGCCCGGAGCCGCCAGGGCAAGCAGTGCAGCCCGAGCCGCACGACGCCGCGATGCCTTCACCCACGCAGCTGCCGGTGGCACCGCCGCAGCGGGTGTTGCCGGCCGCGCAGGTGGTGCTGCACGACGTGCCATCGCACGTGGGCACCGAGCCCGGAACGCCAGCCGGGCAGCGGGTGCAGCTCGAGCCACACGCGGTGACGTCGGTGGCGCTCGCGCAGGCGCCGTTGCACGGGTTGAAGCCGCTCGCGCAGGTGAAGGCGCACTGGCCCGCGGCGCACACGGGGCTCCCGCCATCGGGCGCGACGCAGGCCTGGCAGGTGGTGCCGCAGGCGGCGGTCGAGGTCTCGGGCACGCAGCGGTTGCCGCAGAGGTTGAAGCCCGCGCTGCACGACAAGCCGCATTGCCCCGAGACGCAGGTGGCCGCGCCGTTCGCCGTCGTCGGGCAGGGCACGCAGAACGAGCCGCAGGAGTTCGGCGAGTCGTCGGGCAGGCACGCGCTGCCGCAGCGGTGGAAGCCCACGTTGCAGGCGAAGTCGCACGAGCGCACCGTCACGCCGGCGTCGGTGGTGCTGGCCACGCAGATGGGGCTGCCGTTGGGGGGCGCCGGGCACACCGTGCAGCGCTCGCCGCATGTCTGGGGTGAGGCGCTGTCGGCGCACGCGTCGCCGCAGCGGTGAAAGCCGTTGGCACACGAGAAGTCGCACTGCCGGTTGGTGCACGACGACGTCGCGTTCGCGGGCACCGCGCAGGGGCCGCAGCGGTCGCCGCACGAGTTCACCGAGGTGTCGTCGGCGCAGACGCTCCCGCACGCGTGGAAGCCGGTGTTGCACGCGAGCCCGCACGTCTGGTTCGTGCACGTCGCCCGGCCGTTGCTCGAGCCGGGGCAGGGTGAGCAGCGCGCGCCGCAGGTGGCCACGTCGTCGTTGGACGCGCAGGTGTCGCCGCACCGGTGAAAGCCCGTGGGGCACGCGCCCGCGTCGGGGCGTACGAGATCGCACCGGCCGTTGCTGCAGGTGTCGGCTTCGTCGCAGGCGCGGCAGAAGAGGCCCTCACGCCCGCAGGCCGCCTTGTCGTTGCCCGCGAGGCACTCACCCGTCTGGGTGCAGCAACCGGCGCACGTCGACGCGTTGCAGGGCGGCCTTTCGCCCGGGCAGCCCGCCAGCGCGAGCAGGAGGAGGAAGAAGACGGGAATCGAGCGCACGGAGACGGCCTTCGCCTTTCGCGCTCCGTTGGCTGTGGAGGCTTCGGCCACCTCGTCGCCGCAAGAGCGCGAGGCGGTCTAGCGCGACTGGGCAGGCGTGTCTTTCGTCAGTGCGAGGCTCGCCGGCGCGCCGCTTCGACCACCACTGTCAGCAGCAGCACCTTCCGCGTCGCGGGCCGGCCTTCGACGAGCGGCCGCAGGGCGTGGTGCAGGTCGTGCGCTTCCTGCGTCGTCGGCGCGCGCTTCTTCGTGCCCCGGCCTTCGCGCGACAGCAGGAGCGACAGCTCGCCCGTCACCGCGTCGAGCACCACGTCGACGGCCTCTCCGCCGGCCGTCCCCGCGACGAGGATGACGCGGCCCAGGTCGCTCACCGAGCGCGGCGCGAAGCCGTCGAGCCTCGTGGGGAAGATGGCCTCGTTGAGGCCCAACAGCACCTTGCCGGCCTCGCCGTCGTCCCACGGCACGCTCTGCTGGTAACGCAGGAGGGCCTTGGCCAGGTCCTTCAGCTCGCTGCGCGTCAGCTCCCGCACCTCGTCGGCCTCGACCACCTGGAACTCGCCGCTCGTCTCGACGTAGCGCACCTCGACCTCACGGCTGCCGACGACCGTCACCAGCCGGTGTTCGCCGCTGAAGTCGCCCTGGTCGTCCACCACGGGCTTCACGCGTTGAACCCGGGCGCCATCGAAGGGCCTGATTTTGCTCGGAATCTTGAGTTCGTCGGTGTCGGAGTGCATCTGGACATCCACAGTGTCGCGGTTGTCGCCAAAGCTTCATGGCGGTCGCGACATGGGACTGGACACCTCACGCCAGAGCGAGGCGAAAAAAGGTGAAAGCGCCGCCGTGTCGGTCGACGTCCGTCAGCCAGGGCGGTGCTCGCGCCATTCCCGCGGCGTCACGTTCGCCCAGCGCTTGAAGGCGCGGTCGAAGGCGCGCAGCTCCGAGTAGCCGAGCAGGTAGGCGACCTGGGTGATGTCGAGCCGCACGTCCTTCAGGTAGGCGCGCGCGAGGTCGAAGCGCACGTCGTCGAGCACCGCCTGAAATGAGGTGCCGATGTCCGACAGGCGACGCTGCAGCGTTCGGCCCGAGAGCGCGAGGCGCGTGGCGATGCGCTCGATGTTGGGCTCTCCGGCCTTGAGCGCCTCACGGATGTTCTGGCGCACGCGGTCGATGAGGTCGTCACTCTTTGGCCGCGAGGCCAGGGCGGCGAGCGCGTGCTCTTCGAGGAAGGCGTACAGCGCGGCGTCGCCCGTCTTCACCGGCATGTCGAGGAAGCGGCGGTCGAACGAGAAGCCGTTGAGCTCGGCGTCGAACGACAGCGCGTCGGTGCCGAAGGCCTCGGTGAGCGGCGCCACATCGGCCACCTTCGGGTGGGTGAACCACACCCGGTTCACCCGGCCCTCGTCGACCATGCTGTGGAACGTGGTGACGAGCACCAGCGTCGTGTACTCGTGGTGGTGCACCGACATCGCGTCGGGGCTGCCGACGATGCCGTGGTGGAGCTGGGCCTCGCGGTCGGTCTCGTCGAAGCGGAAGCTCTGGTGCGGGGCCAGCAGCGAGTTGAAGCGCACCAGGTTCTCGCAGGCCCCGCGCACGGTGGCGGCGGAGCGCATGAGGAACTCGGCGACCCCATACGAGCCCTTCGGCAGCGCGCGCGCGAGCTCGAGGCCGAGGTGCGGGAGCCTCAAGGTGTCGGCCACGTCGTCGACGAGGCCCTTGAGCCGCTGCGCCGGGAGCGTCAGCTCGAGCTTGCCCGCCTGCCGCCAGTCGAGGTCGGCCGGCAGCTGGTGCTTCTCGATCAGCGACTTCGGGTCGAGGCCGCGCGACTGGGCGAACGCCAGCACGATGGGCGCGACGCGAGACGTCATCTCGAAGGAGGAGCGGGGCATGGCAACGAGGTGCAGCGGCGGGCTCCTTATCGCGGACGGTGGGCGAAAGGCACACCCCATGCGTGATGGGGGCCCTGGAACCCGTTCTGACGTGTCGCTGTCGGGGGCCGGTATGAACGCTTCGTCGCCGCAGGCCCTCCGCATCGCGATCATCCACCACGGCCGCATCATCGAAGACCGCACGCTGCCGCCTGGGAAGAAGACCCTGGTGACGGTGGGCGCCGACCCGAAGTCGACGTTCTGCGTGCCGATGAGCGAGTCGGGCGGCCGGACCACGGTGTTCGAGGTGACGAAGGCCGGCGCGTGCCTTCTGGCCGAGCCGTCGCTCGAGGGCCGCATTCAGCTCTCGGGCGCCGAGCGGCCGCTGTCGGAGCAGCCCCGGAACGTGCCGCTCGCGCCTGGCGCGAAGGGCCGCGTGAAGGTGCAGGACGTGACGGTGCTGTTCCAGCTGGTGACGCCGCCGCCCGCTCCGCCGCCCGTGGCGTTGCCGAAGGGCGCGCGCGGCATCGTCGCGCAGCTCGATCGATCGTTCGTGACGATCCTCGCGGTGGTGTTCGCGGCGCACTTCGCGGCGGCCGGGTACGTGATGGCGCAGCCCCAGCCGGTGGACCCCGAGCTGTCGCTGGCCGATCTGCAGCAAGACCGGTTCGCCGCCGTGCTCATGCCGCTACCGAAGCGAGAGGCTCCGCCCACGAAGCCCGCCGCTGCGGCGCCGTCGAAGCCGACTCCGGGCGACAAGCCGGCGGCCGCGAAGCCCGCCGTGGCCGCAGCGCCGAAGCCGGACGAGCGGCCGTCGGCGCAGGCGATGAAGGAGAAGCTGTCGCGCCTCGGCATGCTCGCGGTCATCGGCGCGAAGGGTGACGGTGAGGGGCTGGTGGGCGATCTGCTCAAGGACACCTCGACGGTCGGGAGCGTCACGGA
>JALOQF010000523.1 GCA_025459425.1 Myxococcaceae bacterium
TACGGCTTCGTCCTCCTCGGCCTGGCGTTCGCGGCCTTCGCGGCGGTGGTGGGCCTCGTCACGGGCATGACCCGGCGCGAGGGCGCGCTCGTCTGGGTGCAGCGCGCCGTCTACGGCTTCGCGGCCTCGATGGTGCTCTCGAACCTCATCATGGTGAAGGCGCTGCTCGAGCACGACTTCTCGGTGAAGTACGTCGCGCAGGTCGGGAGCAAGGCCACGCCGACCCTCTTCACCATCGTCTCGCTCTGGAGCGCGCTCGAAGGGTCGATTCTGTTCTGGGGCGCCATCATGGGCGTCTACCTGTTCGCCTTCGCGTGGACCTACCGCAAGGAGCACGGCCGCTACATGCAGCTGTCGCTCGGCGTGATGTCGGCCATCGCTGTCTTCTTCGCGTTCCTCATCGCCGGCCCCGCCAACCCGTGGACGGCGCTGCCCAACCCGCCGCTCGACGGCCCGGGCCCCAACCCGCTGCTCCAGAACCACCCGCTCATGATCATCCACCCGCCGATGCTGTACCTCGGCTACGTGGGCATGACGGTGCCGTTCGGCATCGCCGCCGGCGCGCTGCTCCGCGGAGAGCTCGGCGACGCGTGGCTGATTCCCCTGCGCAAGTGGACGCTCGTGCCCTGGCTCTTCCTGTCCATCGGCATCATCCTCGGCTCGTGGTGGGCCTACGCGGTGCTCGGCTGGGGCGGCTACTGGGCGTGGGATCCCGTCGAGAACGCGTCGTTCATGCCGTGGCTCACGGCGACCGCGTTCATGCACTCGACGATGGTGCTCGAGCGCAAGAAGTCGCTCAAGCTGTGGACCATCGCGCTCGCGCTGGGCAGCTTCGTGCTCACCATCATCGGCACCTTCATGACGCGCTCGGGCGTCTTCAACTCGGTGCACTCGTTCACCCAGTCCGACATCGGGCCGACGTTCCTCGTCTTCATCGCCATCGTGCTGGTGTTCAGCGTGCTGCTGCTCACCTTCCGCGGGCACCTGCTGGTCGCCGAGAGCCACCTCGAGACCGTCGTCTCGCGCGAGGGCTCGATCCTCGTGAACAACCTGGTGTTCGTGGCGCTCACCTTCACGGTGCTGCTGGGCACGCTCTTTCCACTCGTCACCGAGGCGCTGCAGCAGAAGAAGATCAGCGTCGGCGAGCCGTACTTCAACGCCATGGCCCTGCCGCTGGGCCTGCTGATGCTGTTCCTCATGGGCGTCGGCCCGATGCTCCCGTGGGGCAAGGCCGACTCGAAGGTGCTCACCCAGCAGGCCCTCATTCCCGGCCTGCTCGGGCTGGTGACGCTGCCCCCGGTGCTCGTGTGGCGCTACGCGGTGTGGAGCCCCCTGGGCGGCGGCGAGAAGTCGTTCGGTGGGTTCTTCTCGGCGATGCACTCGGGCGACTGGATGGCGCTCGCCACCTTCGGCATCGGCACCTTCGTGACGGTGGTGACGCTCCGCGAGATGTTCCTGCCCGCGCAGCAGCGCATGACCGAGCAGAAGGAGTCGCTCTTCACCGCCCTCGTGGTGTCGGCCAGCCGCGCGCGCCGGCGCTTCGGCGGCTACGTCGTGCACCTGGGCATCGTCGCCATCATCGTCGCCGTCGCCGCGTCGTCGGCCTACCGCGTGGCGGCCGAGAAGACGCTGAAGGTGGGCGAGACGGTGAAGGTCGGTGAGTACCAGGTGCGCTTCGACGGGCTGGCGCAGGGCAAGGAGCCCCACCGCGAGTGGGTCGCCGCCAATGTCACCGTCATCGGCCCTGACGGCAAGCAGTGGCAGCACCACGCGGTCGAGGCGCCGCGCATGAACTACTACGAGCGCTCGAACGACCCCATCGGCTCGCCGATGGTTCAAGAGATGTTCTTTCGCGACGTCTACGTCTCGCTGCGCACCTACGACGGCAAGACACAGTCGGCGACGTTCAACGCCTGGGTGTTCCCGCTCGTCGGGTGGATCTGGTACTCGATTCCGCTCCTCGTGCTGGGCACGCTCATCGCGCTGTGGCCGCAGCGCAAGACGGTGACGCAGCCGAAGGCCGAGGTGCCGCAGGCCGCCGCGACGGGGACGACATGAAACGCCTCGTCGGCCCTGTCATCGCGCTCGCCGTCATCGGCCTGCTCGTCTACGTGCTGGCGAAGGGCTTCGGGAACAACCCGCACGAGGTGCCCTTCATGATGTCGGGCAAGAAGGCCACCAACTTCAAGATCAAGCGCCTCGACACCGACCAGGAAGTCACCCTCGAGCAGTTCAAGGGCCAGCCCATCGTCCTCAACTTCTGGGCGACGTGGTGCGGCCCCTGCAAGATGGAGCACCCGGTGCTCGAGTACGCGTGGAAGAAGTACGAGAACCAGGTGGTGTTCCTCGGCATCGTCTTCGAGGACACCGAGGCCAACACCAAGCGCTTCCTCGCCGAGAACGGCCACACCTTTCCGCAGCTGTTCGACCCGAAGTCGACGGTGCCGGTGGACTACGGCGTGTCGGGCGTGCCTGAGACGTATTTCATTACGCGCGACGGCACCATCAAGGGCAAGGTGGCCGCGCCCTTCAGCGACCCGCGGCAGCTCGACCCGCTGATTCAGGGGATCCTCCAGTGACGACGCTCTCGCTCGTGCTGTCGCTCGTGTTGACGCAAGGCTACGCGCCACAGCGGCAGGGGCTCGACCCGCTCGAGGCCGAGAAGGAAGCCCGGGTGATGCGCCTGGGCAAGCAGCTGCGGTGTGCCGTCTGTCAGGGCGTGTCGATCGCCGATTCCCCCGCCTCCATGGCGCGCGCGCAGCTCGACAAGGTGCGCGAGCTCGTCGCCGAGGGGAAGAGCGACGACGAGATCTACACGTACTTCATCGAGCGGTACGGGGAGTGGGTGCTGCTCGAGCCCACGAAGGGCGGCCTCAACGCGGTGCTGTGGGTCGGCCCGCTCGCCCTCCTGGGGCTGGGCCTGCTGGTGATCGTCCTGCAATCGAAACGCACGCCGGTGAGCCCGGCGGTGCCGGCTCCGGTCGAGCCCGCGCCCGCTCCGACCGCCGATGACGCGCTGCTGGCGCAGGTGCGCGCCGACCTGGAGAAGTGATGGCTGCCCCGCAGACGAACTGGCTCCCCGGCATTCTGGTGCTCTCCGCGGGCTTCATCGGCTCGGTGCTGTACCTCCTCATGTCGAAGCGCCCCGAGGCGAAGGCGACCGAGGGCGTGAAGGACGACGTCGACGCGCGGTACCAGGTCGTCATCGGCGAGCTGAAGGAGCACGTCGCCAACAAGCACCTGCTCCCGCCCGAGACCTGGGAAGCCGAGAAGAAGCGCCTCGAGGCGCTCGCCGTGCAGCTGCTCAAGGAGCGCGACGGCCTCAAGCACTCGCAGCTCAAGGCCGAGGCCCGTGCCGAGAAGCTGGCGAAGGCCCAGGCGGCCGACACCGGCTTCTTCGCGAAGAACCCCGCGCTCAAGGGCGGGCTCGTCGGCGGCGGCGTGGTGCTCTTCTTCGCCGTGCTGTGGATCAGCGTGAACGAGGCCGCCAAGCCGCGCACCGACGGCATGCAGGTGACGGGCATGGATCCGGGCGCGGCCGGCCCGGGCACGCCGCAGGAGCCGCCGGTGGACACGAAGATGGAGCAGCTGCTCCAGGCCGTGCAGCGCAGCCCCGACGACATCGACGCGCTGGCCGAGGCCGGGCTGTACCTCATCAGCAAGCAGGGCTTCGCCGAGTCGCGGCCCTTCGTGCAGCGGGCGACGCTGATCGACCCCTTCCACGTGAAGACGCGGGTGGGCCGGGCGATTCTCACCGCCGTCGACGGCGACGTGCCGGGCGCGATGAACGAGCTCGAGCGGTTGTCGACGCTGTACCCAGACGGCTACCCGGGCGCGCTGTACGCGGGCATGTTGTCGATGGAGGACAACGACCCCGCGCGCGCAGTGCGGAACTTCGAGCGCTACCTGGCCACCGCGCCCGTGTCGGAGCAGCCGCCGATGCTGCGCATGGCCGTACGGCAGCTGAAGACGCAGCTCGCGGGC
>JALOQF010000524.1 GCA_025459425.1 Myxococcaceae bacterium
GCAGACGCCTTCGGCAGCTCGACGTCGATGACGGGCCGCACCACCGTCACCGCCTGGAGCGACACGCCCCCGAAGAAGAGCCCGGCCAGTGAGACCGACGCCTCGGCGGCGCGCAGGAGCGGGGCGTCTTCCGAGCCGACCCCCAGCTCCGACAACGACACCGACGCCGTCAGCGGGTCGATGCGGCACCGCTCGATGCGCACGGGCTGCCCCACCAGCTCCGGCGCCCGCGCGCGCGCCTCGGCGCAGATCCACTCGCCGGCACGCTCCGAGCGCAACACCAGCGCGAGCGCGCCCGCCAGCAGCGCCAGGCCGGCCAGCACCATGCGCCCTCGTCGCCATCGCATCATGCGCGCGTCACCTTCGCGTCATCGCCCTGGCGGCCTACAGCTTGCCGAGTCCCTCGAGGTAGCGATCGATCTCGGCCAGATCGACGCCAGCCTTCGGTCTGGACCCTGACGCTCCTGGCCCATTCGCGTCACCTC
The DNA here is from genome assembly GCA_025459425.1 of Myxococcaceae bacterium. Taxonomy (GTDB): domain Bacteria; phylum Myxococcota; class Myxococcia; order Myxococcales; family Myxococcaceae; genus Xiheimicrobium. The sequence continues at coordinate 486 of JALOQF010000524.1, forward strand.
CCTGGCTGGGCGGGGGCGGAGCGACGGGCGGGAGCGCGGGGGCGACGGACGCAGGGGAGAGCGGCGGAACCGGCAGCGCGGGGGGCGTGACGACGGCGGGAACGGGCGGAGGCGCGACGACGGCGGGCGCCGGGGGAGCGGGAGGCCCCAGCAGCACGCCGGGGACGATGGGCGGCGCCGACGGGGCGACGGGGCGTGTCACCCCCGACGGTGACGACGCCGCGGGCGCTGCGATGGCGCGGGGCGCTGCGACCGGCACAGAGCCCCCCGAGACGGTGGCCGTCACCGTCAGGCCCCCCTCGGGCAGCGCGGGGCCCGCCAGCTCCGGATCGCGACGAATCGCGGCCGACAGGCTCGGCGGCGGAACGAACGCAGGCGCCACGGTCGCCGGCACCGCCGGCGCGGGCGCAGCGGTCGGTACGGTCAGCGGCGCGGCAGGTGGACCTGCGGGCGGGGGCTGCGCCACGGCCCCCGTCTCGAGGCCGAGGTTGTCGGCGATCTGCTCGATGAGGCCGGGGCCGATCTCCTGACTCCGGGCCAGGAAGGCCTCGAAGAGCGCGTTGTCACAGAGGGTGTTGATGACCCGCGGCGTCCCGGACGCCCGCCGGTGCACGGCCTCCATCGCGGCCGCGGTGAAGGGCGCGCGCGCGCTCCCGGCAAGGCGCATGCGGTGCTTGATGTACGCCTCGGTCGACTCGGCGTTGAAGGGCTCGAGCCGGTAGCGCATGGCCACGCGCTGGGCGAGCGGCGGGTCGAGCTTCAGGTTCTTCTCGATCTCGGGCAGCCCGAAGAAGACGAAGCTGATCAGCTTCCGCTCCGGCACCTCGAGGTTGAGCAGGCCGCGAAACTCCTCCATCAGCTCGCGCGTCTCGAGCATCTGCGCCTCGTCGATGAGGACGACGGCCTTGCGGCCCTGCTCGTAGATCTGGAGCAGTCGCTGGTAGAGCTGCGAGAGCAGCGCGAGCTTCTCCTGCGCCGGGTTCTCCACGCCGAGCTGCAGGGCGATGCGCCGCAGAATCCAGCTCGCGGTGATGCCGGAGTGGATGATGACGAGCAGCGCGGCCTCGTATTCCTCCTCGGGCAACGAGTCGAGCATGCGCCGGGCGAGCGTCGTCTTGCCCGCGCCGATGTCGCCCACGAGCACCGCGAGGCCCTTCATCGAGCTGACGGCGTAGAGCAGCCGGGTGAGCGCCTGCTGGTGCTGCGGGGCGTTGAAGTAGAAGCGGCTGACGGGCGCGTTGCTGAAGGGTTCCGCCGACAGTCCGAAGAAGTCGAGGTAGCTCATGCGCGCGCCCTGGCGTTAGACGTAGCCGACCTTGCGAGACGCGCCGGGTCCGCCCTTCCTGGGGCCACCTCCGCCGGCGGCAGGTTGCGGGTCCTCTTCGGGCACGGCGACGGCCGAGAGCCGCTCGACATGGCTGCCCACCTCGCGGTAGCCGGGCTCCTGCGCCTGCACCTTCATGTACTGCGCGAGGGCGCGCCCGGCCTGGCCCGCGCCTTCGTAGGCCTGCGCGAGCTCGAAGCGCGTCGCCCGCTCGACCTCCCCCGTCGCGTGCTCACTCGTGAGCGCCTGGAGGAAGGCGTCGATGGCCATCGGGTAGTCGCCCTTCATCATCTGGAGCAGCCCCGCCATCGTCAGGCAGTCGACTTCCTTCTTCTTCCCGACACAGCCCTTGCGCGCGATGGTGAACTCGCTGATCGCGTCGTCGATCAGGCCCATTTCCTTGTAGGCGATGCCGAGGTCGTAGTGGGTGTCGACGTCTTCGGGCTTCACCACCTTCTCGAGGCCCTTCTTGAACTCAGCGAAGACCTCTTCGACGGACACCTGGTAGTCGTCTTCGCCGCCGCCAACGGCGCTCGCCTCGGCCGGTGCCTGCTCGCCGAAGTCCCCGAGCTCGTCGGCGAGCTCCTGGGCGAGATCGAACGCGTCGCGGCCCTCACCCGCTCCAGACTCGTCCGTCGTGGGCTCCGCGGCCACAGGCGCTGGTGAGCCGCCGCCGGTCTGAGCCTGGTCGACCTGCGCGAGGAGCTGCGCGGCGCGCTGGTGGTCCGGGTAGGCGATGAGCACCGTCTCGAGGATCTCGCGCGCCTCGTCGTAGAGGCCCTGTTCGATGAAGAACGTCGCTTCGTCGCACTCCTCCGAGGCCGGCTCGTCGAGGGGCGGCGCCTCGATGGCCTCCTCGACCGGCGCCGGCGTCTCGAGCAACTCCGCGGGCGCTGCTTCCTCACCGGCCAGGGTCGACGCCGGCGCCGCGAACCCGACCGGGGCCTCTTCGAGCTCCAGCGGCTGCGGGACGAAGGCGGCCACGTCGGGCCGTGAGTTCGAGGCAGACCGGAGGAGCGCCGGGTCGAGCGCCTTCATCGCGCGCGTCGGGGCCTCGTGCTCGTCCTCGTCGCCCAGCGCGGCAGGAGGAATGAAGGCCGGCGTCTGCCGGGTCGCGGCGGCGAGCGCCGGCGCCGTCTGCACCGGAATGCCCGTGCCCATCGTCGGGCCCTCGTCCTCGTCGTCGGGCGGCGGCTCCCACGGCGCGGCTTCCGCAACGGGCGCGGCAGTCGCCGTCTCGAACTCGCCGGTGCGCGGCTCGTCTTCGAGCACCATCGCGCCCGTGGCGAGCTCTTCGTCGTCCGACACGATGGGGGCCGACTCGAGGTAGTCGTCGGCGACCGGCGGCGGGTCGACCTCGACCGAGCCGGCCGCTTCCGCGTCGTCCGGCGCCATCGCCATGTCGTCGGGCACGAACTCGGGAACCGGCTCCTCGGCCGAGATGGCCACCTCGGCGCTGATGTGCTCCTCGGCCGGCTCGTCGGCGACGATCACCTCGTCGTCGCTCGAGTCGACGAGAATGGCGTCGTCCGCGGCCTCGGTCGGCGCCGCCTCGACCTCGGCGGTGCTCCCGCTGCCCTCCTGCCGGAGCGCCTGGAGGAACACGGGCACCTCGGGGTGACCCGGGTTCTGCTGAAGCATCGTCGCGAGGTACGGCTGCGCGCGGGCCTTGTCGCCGCCCCGCGTATGGAGCCGCAGCACGTTGAGCAGCTGCTCGGCTGCCTGCGCGTGGTTGTTCGAGGCGACGTAGATGGCGTAGGCCTTCTCGTGCGCGTCGATGTTCTCGGGGTCGACCGCGAAGACCTTGCGCAGGTGCTCGAGCGCTTTGTCGTGCAGGCCGTACTTCACGTAGACGTCGGTCTCGGTGAGCAGCTTGCCGAGCGAGTCGTTGCGCGGCTTCGCCGAGGCCACCGCGGGCTGCAGCGCCGTCTGCTGGCCGGTCTGCCCCGTGCGGGCCGGCGGCTGGTACGCAGGCGTCGCCACCGTGGCCTGGGCGGCGGGCGCATAGGCCTGCGAGATCCCGGTGGTCCCCGTGCGCACGGGCGCGGCCGGCGCGAGCGCCGGCTCGGGCTCGGGCGCTGGCGAAGCTCCAGGTCTGCTTCAAGGCCGACTCGCGCGACATCGACACGCTGAGGCTGCTCGCGGTGGCCTTCCAGGGCCTCGGGCAGATG
>JALOQF010000525.1:0-434 GCA_025459425.1 Myxococcaceae bacterium
TGACGCCAGTCAGCTTGATGGTGAAAGTCACGGCTGCACCTCGAATCGCGCGTTCTCCGGGAGCTTCGCGGGGTCCGGGAGAATCTGATACGCGGGAGGATACTGCGGCGCAAAGTCGTGCTTGACCGCCCACAAGTACCAGTTATCGACGGCTGTACCCGTCAGCAGAATGCCGATGCCGCCCGTGAGGGTGCAGAGCACCGCGAACCACCACGCCCATCGGTGAATCGACTCGAACGTCGCGTTGAAGCCCATCGTCCAGCGCCAGAAGAGGCCACCGCGCTCGGCCGCCGTGCCGCGGTCGACGATTTGCCCGATCTCGCGCTCACCACCCAGGTGGGACAGGGCGAGCACCGTGGCGCCGTGCATCGCGAACAGGAGCGTCGACCCGTACAGGAAGACGATCGAGAGCGCGTGGAACGGGTTGTAGAAGA
>JALOQF010000525.1:459-5526 GCA_025459425.1 Myxococcaceae bacterium
CGAGGTGCGGGAAGATGCCGAACGGCACCGCCTCACCCCAGCTGCCCATCAGGAGCGGCCGGAAGAAGCCCAACACGAGGTAGAGCCAGATGGCCGAGGCGAACGCCCACGCGAGGTGGGTGCCCATGCCGAGCGCCTTGGCGCGGCGGTACGTGCGCAGCCACCACAAGAGAATCGACACCGTCAGGAAGAAGCCCGCGACGAGCCACCACCCACCCTGGTCCAGCGGAGGGAACTTGAGGCCGTTCGACGGCGCGGGCGGCTCGAGCGCGAGCCAGGGCAGCTGGCGAATGAACTCCTTGACGCTCCAGCCCACCGACGCCCACATGAGCTGGGCATTGCCAAACCAGCCAATGAGCTTCGAGAGCGTCTTGAACTTCGTGCGGTACGGAATCGGGTCATCGGTCGCCGGGTTGTCGTGCGGCGGTGAGCCGACCTGCAACTGTGTGAAGATATTCCAGTATTGAGCCATGTGAAGTCGCTCCAATCAGTTCCAGATGGGCAGGCTGAGCCACACGTTCCACCACTCGGGCCAGCCCTTCGTCCAAAACGGCCCGCTGATGATGATGCAGATGGCGCTCCAGATGCCGGCCGAGAGCGCGAGGAAGAGCCCGAGCCGGTGAATGCCGAGGGCGCCAATCGAGTAGCCGATGTGATCGCGGAAGAAGCCGTCTTCGTGCTCGGCCGACTTCACCGGTTCACCCTTCTGCGGGTTGACGGCCGACAGAATGAGGCTGCCGTGCATCGACAGCGCGAGCGTCGTGGTGAAGAAGAACGTCACCGCGATCATGTGTGCAGGGTTGTAGTGGAAGTGCAGGTATTGGTACCCGGTGTTCGACACCCAGTCGAGGTGGCTGAAGATGCCGTAGGGGAACCCGTGGCCCCACGCACCCATGAGGATCGGGCGAACCACCACCAGGGTGACGTACGCGAAGATGGCCACGCTGTACGCGATGGGGATGTGGTAGCCCATGCCGAGCTTCCGGCTGATCTCGGCTTGCCGCGCCGCCCATGAGGTGAAGGCGCCGATCGCGCAGATCGTCACCAACTGCCAGATGCCACCTTCGCGGAGCGGGGCGAACTTGAGCCCATACTCCAGCGGGGGCGGCTGAATGTTGATGGTCCAGGGGTTGAAAGTCGGCCCCATGGCGGCACCCCAGAGAATCAGGGCAGTGCCGAGGATGGAAAAGAAGATGGTCGTGACGCCAAAGAAGCCCACGTAGAAGGGCCCGACCCAGAAATCGAACAAGTCTCCGCCGATGAGCGTCCCACCGCGTACGCGGTACCGTCGCTCGAAGCTCAACAGGGCCATCACGGCCTCCCGTGGCGAGATCCAGGCACGCCACCCGAAAAAAGTTCAGTTCACGACAACCACGACCAGGGGACTGCAGTGCTGCGGTACGGCGGTGCGGCGCGACCAACACCCAGACGAAGCCCGTCGACGTCCCGGGCTTCGTCCGGGAGAGCTGGGTCGCTTACTTCGACGGCAGCGCGCTGTTCGCAGCGGCAGCCTTCGACGTGCCCTCGATCCAGTTGAAGCGGTTCGTGCTGAGCACGATGAAATGGATCAGGAGCGCGAGCGAGAACAGGAACACCCCGAGCGCCACGAGTGCGCGGCGAGGATCGAACAACAGCCAAAGCTTGTGCATGGTTTTTCCCTCTCAGGTCAACTTCGATTGGCTGGACTGCTGCGTCACGAGCGACCCGGTCTTGTAGCCGTCGACACCGGGGAACCAGGGACGCCACATCCACACGAGGATGTGGGCGACGATCGCCACCGCCACGAAGATCATCGTGCTGGTGACGAACAGGCCGTGGAATTCCTTCGCGCCAGCTTCGGTCCATCCGCTGAGCGAAGAGTTGTTGTCTGCCATTGATACTTCCTCCACTGTTCAACCCCGTGCCCATCCCGCACGGCTGGGATTGCCGTCACCAGACTGACGGCGCGTCTGTTGGAGTCCGAACGGGCACTCCGACTTCCTGTCACCTCGCCGCGGCTGGCTGAGCGCCTTCAGCGCCGGCCACCGGTTGCGGGGTGTGAGTTCGAGCGAGGCGCTCGCGCAGCCACCGCGCGACCTCGGAAAAAGAGAAGGGGAAGCTGGCCGTCAGCGGCGACGAGAGGCCGCCGGTGAGTGAGGCGCCAAAGAGCGGCACGCCGTGGTCGTCGTTCACGCGACACCTCCCTGCGAAGCCATCGACGTCTTCCGCGCCGCCAGCGCCACCAGCGACGGCGTCACCCGGTCGGCGCCAGCGCTGCGGGCCGCAGCCTCGGCCGCGTCACGCAGGTGCTTCGCCGCCGAGATGCGGGTGAGAATCGGCAGCGCCTGGAGCACCGCGTCGAGCGAGTGCTCGGCCGCCTCGTCCCACGGCAGCTCCTCGTGGAGCCGCGCCGGCGTCGGGTCGACCTTGTCGAGATCGGTGCCCAACGGGAGGATGTGGAAGAGCGCGTCGAACAGCGCGTTGCACACTTCCTGGAGCAGGTACGACGCGCCCGAGTAGCCCATGAAGGGCGTGCCGGTGTGCCGTCGAATCGCGGTGCCGGGGAACGACGCGGGAATGTAGATTGCCCGGCCGCCCGCCTCGGCCAGATACATGCGCTCGTTGTACGAGCCGAAGACGATGAGGGGCGTCTTCTTCTGCACCAGCTCGCGCACCTCGGCGTTGTTCGTCTTCGCGCCGGGCTTGCGCGCGACGGCGAAGTGACAGGGCAGGCCGAGCTCTTCTTCGAGGAAGGCGCGCACGCCGCGCGAGTAGGTCTCGTTCGCCACGATGCCGAACGACGCGGTGCCGAAGAAGTCCTGGGTCACCGAGCGCCACAAGTCCCACATGGGCTTGAGCGTCGTGTGCTTCTCCTTCTCGATGAACGGCTCGGGGTCGAGCTTGAGCAGCTCTCCGAGGGAGCGGAGGAACTTCGTCGTGCTGTGCAGGCCGATGGGCGCCTGGAGGTACGGCTTGTCGAGCGCCTCACAGAGGAGCCGGCCGTACTCGCGGTACATGACGACGTTGACGTCGGCGTCGACCAGCTTCGGCACGTCGAGCAGGTGGCTGCCGAGCGGGAAGGTGAGGTTCACCTCGGCGCCGATGCCCTCGATCAGCCGGCGGATCTCGGCGAGGTCGGACCAGGTGTTGAAGTAGCCGTAGCAGGGGCCGATGATGTTGACGCGCGGCTTCTCGCCTTCCTTCCGCGCGCGGGCCTTCGGCATCTTGCCGTTCTTGAGGCCGTACTGCTGCCACAGCCACAGCATGGCGCGGTTGGCGCTCTGCCACTGATCTTCGTCGATGGTGCGCGGCAGGAAGCGCTGAATGCCGGTGCCTTCGGGCGTGACGCCGCCGCCGATCATCTCGGCGATGGAGCCGGTGACGACGACGCTCGGCAGCGACGGGTCGAGCGCCTGGTGCGCGCGCTTCATCGCCTGCTCGGTGCCCTTCTGGCCGAGCTCTTCTTCGGCGAGGCCCGTGACGACGACGGGCAGCTCGTGGGGCGGCAGGCCGTCGGTGTAGTGGAGCACCGAGGTGACGGGCAGGTTCTCGCAGCCCACCGGGCCGTCGATGATGACCTGCAACCCCTTCACCGCGGTGAAGACGTAGGTGGCACCCCAGTAGCCGCCGGCCCTGTCGTGATCGAGGACGAGGGTCATGCCTCACCTCCCGCGCAACGTGACGAGAGCACGACGAAACGAACAAAGCCGTGATCGAGAACGAGGGTCATGAGCCGATCGCCTCCGATGCCTTGCGCGCAGCCTCGTTGAGGGCGGCGTATTTCTTGCGGAACTTGGGCCGGTCGACGGGAATATCTTCCCACACCCCCGCCGCGTGTTCGGTGCCGACGCCTTCGAAGAAGTCGCGCATCGCATCGAAGCGGGTCTTGTTGGCCATCGCCGCGTTGATCACCGTGGCGAGGCTGCCTGCGCCGGCCGGGCCCATCAGCGGCCGGGCCGAGATGAGGTTGGTGAAGTAGAGCGAGGGGATCGCCTTCGACTTGGCGTGCTGCACCACCGGAGTGGTGCCGATTGCGAGATCGGGGCGGTATTCCTCGACCGCGGCAATGTCCTGTTCGAGGCTGGCGCGGAACTGGATCTTCACGCCCTTGGCCTCGAGCCATTCGCGATCGGGATCCGACCAGCGGGTCTTCGGGCAGGCGGTGCCGACATAGGCGACTTCCGCGCCGCTTTCGACCAGCAGGCGCGCCACCAGCAGCTCGGAGCCTTCATAGCCCGAAACCGTGATGCGGCCTCGACCTGCGCTTGCGGCAGGCCGAGCGTGTCGCCCAGCGATTGCAGCCACGCCGCCGTGCCATCCGCGCCAACCGGCGCCGAGCCGATGATCGGACGGCCGGCGGCTTCGAATTCGCGGATCGAGGCGGTGTAGAACGGGTGGATCGCGGCGACCACGGCGCAGTCGAGCGCGGCGTAAAGCTCGCGCCATTCGCGGGTCGGCACCACCGGGCCTGCCGCCAGCCCGAGCGGGGCGAGCAGCTGGCCGATGACCACCGGATCGGCCGGGAACATCTCGCCCAGCAGCGTCACCGTCGGCTTGTCGGAACGTTCGCGCGGAGCGGCGACCGGACCGGCCTTCACTTCCTCGCGGGCATATTGCAGCATCGCGCCGGCCAGCACGTCCTTGGCCTCGGCATGGGTCGGCACGCCGAAGCCCGGCACGTCGATGCCGATGATGCGGACGCCGTTGATCTGCTTCTTGAGCAGCCGCAGCGGCACGCCGCTGGCCGTGGGGACGCACAGGTTGGTCACGACAATCGCGTCGTAGAGTTCCGGATCGGCGAGATCCTCGACCGCTTCCTTGATGTCCTCGAACAGCTTGCCGGTGACGAGCGTTTCCGAGTTGAACGGCACATAGCCCACCGTCCGCCGCGCGCCGTAGAAGTGCGAGGTGAAGGTGAGGCCATAGACGCAGCAGGCCGAACCCGAGAGCACGGTCGCGGTGCGCCGCATTCTCAGGCCCACCCGGAGTGACCCGAAGGCGGGGCACATGGATTGCGGTTGGTCGTGCGGGCCGCGGTCCGGATCGACCGGATAGTCGGCGGCATAGCGATCGAGAATGTCGCTCTTG
>JALOQF010000526.1 GCA_025459425.1 Myxococcaceae bacterium
GCGCTCCCGGGCAAACAAGAGCACGCGAAGCAGCTTCACGTAGCCCCCCGATAGCGCAACGAGGCGGGCGCGCTCCTCCACCGGCAGGTCTGGGCCCAGGCTCTCGGCGACCTGGGCAAGTTGGGCGCCTTCGAGCACCTCCAGGCGAACGGCATTCGGGCGCGGCGCGTACTGAGCCGAGACGAGATCAGCGGCGATCGTCACGAGGCGGAGCGGTGAGTTGGCGAAGCGGGTCTCGAGTTGCCCCCGCTGGGCTTCGTTACATTCGTCCACCACCAGCCACCCGTAGAGTGACCGTCCGGGTTCCGTGGGCAACTCGAGCAGGCTTTCATTGAAGCTCGGGGAGTATGCGACCACCTCAGGCCGGGCTCGAAAAGCTTCCAGGACGCACCGTGTTTTCCCGACGCCAGGCGACCCCTCAATGTGGACCGAGTGCGCAAGTGACCTACGAATTCTGTCGAAGACCTGGAGCCGTTCAGGCGTCTCGATGAACGCGGGAAGCAGCTCGACGCGGTCGCGTTCCACGAGAAACTCCTCCCAGTTGTCGAACGATCTGACGAGTCGATTGGGGCGCTGGTGCTCCGGCATGAGGGACCAGACCGACGGGTAGACCCGCAGCCAGTCGACGAGTTCCGCCTCGCCCAGAACCAGAGCTGAGCCCTGCCAAGCCGGGTACACCGACCGGATCAGGGCCGCGAGCGCTTGTGACCGCTCGGAGCCCATGGACGCCCCCGTTACGAGCACGTAGTCATGCCCATTCTTCAGGGCAGCGGCAACGCCGGCCTTCTTCAACTCCTTGGCCATTACTGCTCGCGCGGGACACGACAGTTTCGCTTGAAAGACCGACGCCCGCTTGACCCACTTCGTGGGGGCGGGCGGAGCACGGCGGACCAGCGCGTCGACCCCTCCATCACCCTTGTTGCCTGCCAACTCCGAGTGAAAATCTCCGGCCTCGAGCCCAGCGACCCAGCAGTCAGCGCCCAACAAGCCAAGCATCAGCTTCTCGAACTGCTCTCCCGAGAGTTCTCTGAAGTGCTTGGCGACCCGGGCGCCCTTCCAGTCGTTCTTCTTCGACCCGCTATTCGACTTGCTCCTCCCAGCGTTCTTCCTCGTCGACATGTGCCGAGTCTACGCGAGCACCAACACGGGTGCGCGGTCCCTTTCCAGAGTCCTCAATCGGAGCACCAGACGGGCACGCGAAGCGAGGTCGGCCACCGCGCCACCCAGCCCATCCCGCGTTCGCCGGCCGCCCACGCAAGCGCGTGAGAAGTCGATAGGGTGCCGCGCCATGCGGCTTCTCCTGCTCGTCGCCCTCGTGCCCGCCCTCGCCTTCGCCGAAGAGGGCATGTACCTCTTCAACGAGTTCCCCGCGGCGCAGGCGAAGAAAGACGTCGGCTTCTCACCGGACCAGGCGTGGCTCGACCGCGTGCGCCTCGGCTCGATTCGCCTCGCCAACGGGTGCAGCGCCTCGCTCGTCTCGCCCGACGGGCTGGTGATGACGAACCACCACTGCATCAGGCCCTGCCTCGAGGACCTGTCGACGCCGACGCGCGACCTGCTCGACACGGGCTTTCTGGCGAAGTCGCGCGCGCAAGAGGAGCGCTGCCCGAAGTTCGAGGGCAACCAGCTCGTGCGCATCACCGACGTGACGGCGCAGGTGACGGCCGCCACGAAGGACGCGACCGGCGCGGACTACCAGAAGAAGTTGAAGGCCGAGACGAGCCGGCTCGAGAGCGAGTGCAGCCAGGGCGATGCGGCGAAGCGCTGTGACGTCGTCGTGCTCTTCCACGGCGCGAAGTTCCACCTCTACGAGTACCGGCGGCTGCAGGACTTGCGCGTCGTCTTCGCGCCCGAGTTCCAGATGGCGGCGTTCGGCGGAGACCCCGACAACTTCAACTTCCCCCGCTTCGGGTTCGACGCGGCGTTCCTGCGCGTGTACGTCGACGGCCAGCCCGCGAAGACGCCGACGGCGCTGAGGTGGGCGAAGAAGAGCGCGAAGGAGAACGACGTCGTCTTCGTCTCGGGCCACCCGGGCGGCACCGAGCGGTCGTTGACGGTGGCGCAGTACGAGTTCCTCCGCGACGTGTCGCTGCCGTGGAACCTGCTCATGCTGTCCGAGCTGCGCGGGCGCCTCGACGAGTGGATGAAGCAGTCGCCCGAGCGCGAGCGCGTCACGAAGTCGCGGCTGCGCGCCGTCGAGAACTCGCTCAAGGCGATGCGCGGGCGACGCGAGTTCCTCGTCTCACCGGACTTCCTCGACGGCAAACGCACCGCCGAGGCCTCGCTGCGCGACCAGGCACCGCCCCACACGAAGCCCGCGTGGGACGCCATCGCCAGGGCCATGGCGGCGCAGCGCACCCTGTACGTCGACTACGTGCTGCGCGAGGGCGCGCAGGCGTTCCAGTCCGACTTGTTCAACCACGCGCGGCGGCTCGCGCGTTTCCACGTCGAGAGCGCAAAGCCGAACGGCGAGCGGCTGCGTGAGTACACCGACGCCCAGCTGCCAGCCCTCAAGCAGGGGCTCCTCGACGCGGCGCCAATCTCGAACGAGCTCGAGAAGGCGCGCCTGACGTGGTCCTTGAAGCGGCTGCGCGAGGTCGCAGGCGCGGACGACGCGTTCGTGAAGAAGGTCCTCGCTGGCAAGGCGCCCGAAGACCGCGCCGCCGAGCTCGTCGACGGGACGCGCGTGGGCGAGGCGGCCTTCCGGAAGGAGCGGCTCGAGGCCAGGCCTCCCGAGAACGAGACGGACCCGATGCTCGCCTTCGCCCAGCTCGTGGACCCCGACGCGCGCGCCGTGCGCAAGACGTGGGAAGACGAGGTGGACTCGGTGGTGAAGAAGAACGGCGAGCTGCTCGCCGAGGCGCGGCGCGCGGTGCTGGGCACGACGGGCGCGCCCGATGCCACCTTCACGCTCCGGCTGTCCTACGGCCGAATCCGGGGCGTCGGCGGGGCTCCGGCGATGACGACGGCCAGAGGCCTCTTCGAGCGGGCCATGGGCAAGGCGCCCTACGCGCTCGCGTCGCGGTGGGTTGCCGCGAAGGCGAAAGTGCCTCCGGGCACGCCGTACAACGTGGCCACCACCAACGACATCATCGGAGGCAACTCGGGCTCGCCGCTCCTCGACGTGAATGGAGACGTCGTGGGGCTCATCTTCGACGGCAACCTGCCCTCGCTCGGCGGCAACTTCGGCTACGAGCCCGACCGGAACCGCGCGGTCGCCGTGCACGGCGACCTCATCGTCACCGCGCTCAAGCAGGTCTACGACGCGGGGCACCTGGTCGCCGAGCTGACGTCGACGGGCCGGGTGCCGCCGTGACCGCCCCGTCGGACGAGCCGTTCAGCGGGTGAAGTGGAGGCCAGCGACGAATCGCAGCTCGGGATCGACCTCTTCGAAGCGCGTCTTTCCCGGCCGCGGGTCGGCGAAGCTCAGCCCTGCGCGACGGTGACCTTGATCATCTTCACCGGCGTGCGGGGCCGGTCGTTCCCGTCGGTGGGGCCGGTCTCGATCTTCTTGATGACGTCCTGGCCGGAGATGACCTTGCCGAAGACCGGGTGCCGCGACGCGCCGGGCGAGAACCAGTCGAGGAAGGCGTTGTGCACGGTATTGATGAAGAACTGGCTGCCGCCCGAGTTCGGCTGGCCGGTGTTGGCCATCGAGAGCGTCATCGGCTCGTTCGACAGCTTCGCGGTGAACTCGTCCTTGATGTCGCCCCACGGCGGGCCGCCGGTGCCGGCGCGCGGGCTGTTCGGGTCCTTCGAGAAGGGGCAGCCGAACTGCAACATGAACTGGTTGATGACGCGGTGAAAGTGCAGCCCGTCATAGAAGCCGCTGGTGGCGAGCTTCACGAAGTTACCGACGGTGAGCGGCATCTGGTCCTGGTACAGCTCGGCGGTGAAGGTGCCGAGCGAGGTCTCGAACGTCGCGATGGGGTTGGCCATGG
>JALOQF010000527.1 GCA_025459425.1 Myxococcaceae bacterium
CGCCGACGAAGGCATGTATCGCCGACGGGGCACAGGGACCCACCTCTTGCTCGGGCCCTCATACGCCCTGATTCGACGAGAGATTCTCGACGCGGTCCCGCGCGGTCGAACGCCGGCTGGCCCTGTGTCCGAGTGCCTGGTGACGCTCGGGGGCGCAGACCCGCTCGACCTGACTGGGCGGCTCCTTCGCGTTCCCCCAGGCCGTCTTCGGTGGCGTGTGCTCATCGGAGCGGCGAATCCACGGCTGGAGGCGTACCAACGTCTGCAGCGGGACGACGTCGCGCTGGTCGCCAACACCCCCTTCTTTGCGCGCGAGGCGCTTCGGTGTCAGCTGGCCTTCGCAGCCGCCGGCGGGACGGTGTGGGAATTGGCGCTCTTGAACGTACCAAGTGCCGTCGTCTCGGTTGCGGCCAATCAGGTCGCGCTCGCGGAACGACTCGCTGAGCTCGGTGCCGTCGAGTTGCTCGGAGATGCTCGCCTCGGAGTCGATGCGCCGGAGTGGGTGGCACAGCTCGAACAGCTCGCGGCTGACCCGACGAAGCGCCAACGACTCATCGACGCGGCGCGAGGGATCGTCGATGGTCGAGGGGCCGATCGCATCGTTACCCACCTGCTGGAGGTCGTTTGATGCCTGGTTTCTCGATTGGCCAGAAGCGTGTCGCCGATGACTCCCCGGTCTACTTCGTGGCCGAGTTGTCGGCGAACCACGGTCACAGCCTCGACAAGGCGCTCGAGACGGTCGCCGCAGCCGCGAAGGCCGGGGCCGATGCGATCAAGCTCCAGACGTACACGCCCGACACGCTGACGCTGAAGAGCAATGCACCGCCATTCGTGGTGAAGACGAAGAACGTCTGGGCAGGCCGCACACTGCACGACCTGTATGCCGAGGCGATGACGCCATGGGAATGGCACCGCACCATCATGCAGGCCGCAGCCGAAGTCGGCCTCGCGTGCTTTTCGACGCCCTTCGACGCGACAGCGGTGCGATTCCTCGCCGACCTCGATGTGCCTGCCTACAAGGTGGCGTCGTTCGAGGTGACCGACCTTCCGTTGGTCGAGGCGATGGCCCGCCAGGGCCGCCCGATGATCATCTCGAGTGGAATGGCGTCACTTGCCGAGGTGGAGGCGGCCGTTCGGGTCTGCCACGAGGTCGGCAACCGAGACGTCGCGGTCCTTCGCTGTGTCTCTGCGTACCCAGCGGACCCGCGTTCGATGGACCTGCGCAGCCTCGAGGTGCTGCGTGGGTTGGGAGTCGTCCTCGGGTTGTCCGACCACACGAGGGACAACGTCGCAGCGATCACCGCGGTCTCTCTCGGGGCCCGGTTCATCGAGAAGCACTTCATCGTCGACCGCGCATGGGGTGGACCCGATGCGTTCTTCTCGTTGGAGCCAGCGGAGTTTCGTCGGCTCGTTGACGAGGTGAGAACCTGCGAGGCGGCATTGGGGCGGCCGCGCTTCGGTCCATCGGCCGAGGAGCAGAACAGCCTCGCCTTCCGGAGGAGTCTCTTCGTTGCCCGGGATGTTGCTCCGGGGCAGGTCCTCACCTGCGATGACATTCGAAGCGTCAGGCCCTCGAATGGGCTGGCTCCACATCACCTGCCAGCGGTGCTCGGGCGAACGGCGAGTCGAGCGCTCAAGGCGGCCGACCCGCTGTCCTGGGAGATGGTGGGCGGTGCGGCTGAACTCCCCGAGGTCGTCCTGCGGCCAGCAACCGTGCCAGATAGTGCTCTTCTGCTGACGTGGCGAAACGACGCAGACACCCGTGCGCAGTCGAGGAGCACCGGCGTCGTCGAGCAGCCGGCCCACGAAGCCTGGCTCGCCCAGACGCTCGCGAACCAGCAACGGAGGCTCTTCGTCGCCGAATCAGGTGGGGCGGCGGTTGGCCAGGTGCGACTCGATCGTGGTGGCCCAGCGACGGCCGAGATCTCCTTTACCGTTGCACCCGAGGCTCGTGGTCGGGGGCTGGCGGCAGCGCTCCTCAAGGCTGCGGAAGGCCCGGCGCGCGAGTGGGGCGTGCGCACGCTGCTCGCCGAGATTCGCAAGGCGAATGAGCGGAGCGTGAAGGCGTTCAAGCGGGCGGGCTACTACGGCTTCGTCGAGCGAACGCGCACTGAAGGCGTGTTCGTCAACTGCGAGCGACGTATCGCGGGATACGGTTCATGAAGCGCGTCGTCGCGGTCATCCAGGCGAGGCTGAAGTCGACTCGCCTTCCAGCGAAGGTGTTGCTCGATCTCGGGGGAGTGACGGCTCTCGAGCGCTGTGTTCGGAGGGTGCGCCGATTCCGCAACGTTGCCGAGGTCGTCATCGCGACGTCCGACACTCCGGGAGACGAGATCATCGAGCGAGTGGGCGAGCGGTTGGGTCTCCGGGTCGTCCGCGGAAGCGAGACCGATGTGCTCAGCCGGTACGTCCTTGCCGCTGAGCGGACGGATGCCGAGGTCGTTGTGCGGGTCACGTCGGACTGCCCCTTGATTGACCCGGACGTGTCGTCACTCGTGATCGAGCGGTTCCTCGAAGACCCTCGAGCCGACTACGCCTCGAACGTCATGGAGCGTCGGCTTCCGCGAGGGCTGGACACCGAGGTGTTCAGCGCGATGGCGTTGCTCCGCGCGAACAGGAACGCGACGGAGCTGACGGAGCGTGAGCACGTAACGGCCCACATCTACCGGAGACCTGAGGTATTCCGTTGCCTGTCGGTGGTGGGACACATTGGTGAAGATCACTCGCGTCATCGATGGACTTTGGACACGGTCGAAGACTACCGGTTCCTGCACGCGGTCTTCTCTCGGCTCGGTGACCGTGCAGACGGGTCAACCTTCCGCCAGGTGCTGAACGTCGTCGGCGATGACACCGCGCTCTTGGCGCTAAATGCCGAAGTCGTTCAGAAGCCGAGCTGACTCTATCGCTTCCTCGCCACCAGCCAGAGGTGTGATGAGAGCTGGTTGGCGGCGAGGAAGTCTTGGAACGGGCCGCCGAGTTCGTGCCACCGCTCGATAAGCACCGTCTTCAAGAACGCATCCGGGGCTTCGAACTCCCCCGCAAGGATCTTGTTGCGCACCAACTCGGCGTCGAGCTTCCCCGGTGTCTGGACCTCGACCGTATCGAAGCCGGAGCGTCCAAAGAGGTGCCCGAGCGACTCTGGGCTGAAGTAGTTGAGATGCTCGACGTCAACCGACGAACTCTTCTCCCGCAGGAGCTGCACGTCGAAGCCCGTACAACTCGGCACGCTGACGACCATAAGCCCGCGCGGTCTCAATAGCGCCGCTGCCTTCTGGAGAATGGCCGATGGGTCAAAAAGGTGCTCGATCACCTCGAACGATGCGATCACGTCGATGCTGGCCTCGGGAAGAGCCACCTTCTCGATCGGCGCCTCCAGAACCTCAAGGCCACGCTTACGGCAAGTCGCCGCGAGGTGCGGCGTCGGCTCGACGGCGATGAAGCGCTTGAAGAACCCGAGGCGAGTGACCTCCTGCCCGAACGTGCCGAAGCCCGCACCAATCTCGAGCAGAGTGCCAGCCTCATTTCCGTGCCGCCGGCAGATGTCGATGAGCCGGTCAGCCCGCGGCTTGAACAGCTTCTCTCGGCGGGCATCCTCCGACGCTGGAAAGATCACGTCGTTCCAATACGCGTAGTTCTCAGAATTCTTGTAGTAGTACTCAAGCACGTCAGGCGGTGGCCGAGGATTTATGTAGATAGTTCTACAGCTCGTGCATGACACATACGAGAGATTATACTTTGTCCACTCGAAGCGAGACTCGATCGCCCCGCACGAGGGACAGGGCACGCCAACGAACCGTGTTACGTGCTCATGGAGGCGCGCGATGTCGTTGGCAAACCGCCGCTGCTGCTCACTCATGAGTTCCTGCGGACGAATCTCATTCTCGGACAATCTGGTGGTGGGGGTCATCGCGCACGTCCTTCCTTGTACTTGGCCTGCGCC
>JALOQF010000528.1 GCA_025459425.1 Myxococcaceae bacterium
AAGCAGCAGCCGTGCTGCCTGCTCAGCCGAACCCTCGGCGTTCGAAGGCATGTCGTCGAGCGCGCAGGTCGCCCCGGCGACTGGTGACGAAGCCTCGCAGCCAACACCCTCGGTGCGGTCGCCTCTCAAAGGAGCCCGGGCGCTCGGTGACGCAGACCCTTTTGACGCGAAGGGGCGGGTCGAGGCTGACCCGCAGCTCCGCGGGGACCCGGGAGGGCCGTCGCGATCTTGAGCGCTTCGTTCCGGCATGGGGCCTGCTCATTCCGTCAATCCCGTGAGACACGTCGTCGTCGTCAGCGCTGACACGCAGGTGCTCGAAGGCATGCGGCGGAGCCTTCGGGTCTTCCAGAACGCCTGGGTGACGCACTTCGTCGAGTCCACCACCGACGCCCTCGCGGCCCTCACGCTGCACCCCGTCGAGGCGCTCATCTGCGACTCGAAGGTGACGGGGCTCGAGCTCGAGGCTTTCCTGGACCAGGTGCGGGAGCGTTGGCCGGTCGTCGTTCGCGCGGTCCTGTGCGGCGCCGAGGTCAAGCCCGAGCAGGCCCAACGCCTGGGTCGAATCGCCCACCAGGTGCTCAAGAAGCCGCTCATTCCCGGGCAGATGTTCGATCTCGTGGAGCGTGCCTCGCTCGTGCTCGCCACCGTGCGCAGCGAGCGCGTGAAGCTGGTGCTCTCGAAGCTCGGGTCGCTGCCAGCGCTGCCCGCGACGTACGGCCGGCTCGCCGAGCTGACCGCCAACCCCGACGTGTCCCTCGACGAGGTGGCGGCCGTCGTCGAGCGTGATCCGGCCATCACCGCCAACGTGCTGAAGATCATCAACTCGGCGTACTTCGGCCTGCCGCGTCGGGTGTCGAGCGTGCGTGAGACGGTGAAGTACCTCGGCATTCAGCCGCTCAAGAACATCGTGCTCACCGTCGAGGTGTTCGAGGGCATGGCGTCGGGCAAGACGGCCAAGGCGCTCCAGATGGACGCGCTGGCCCGCGCGTGTGCGATGCGCGAGCTGCTCGGCCGAACGCCCATGGCCGAGGCCGCCTTCGCTGCGGGCATTCTGGCCGACCTCGGGCAACTCCTCATCGCCACCAGGCTGCCGATCGATCTGCAGGCCATCGTCAAGGCGCAGGTCGGGCGCACGCAGGAGGAGGCCGAGCGCGAGCGGCTGGGCTCGTCCCACGCGGAGCTGGGCGGCGCGCTGCTCTCGTTGTGGAACATGCCGACGGCGCTGGTCGAGGCGGTGACGCTGCACCACACGCCCCCCGAAGCCGCGGCGACGGCGAACGTGCCCACGGCGCTGGCCCTGGTGTGTGCGATCGAAGAAGAGGTGCACGCGGTGGGCGCTGGGCGGAAGGCCGAGCTCAAGGCGACCATCGACAAGCTCGCCCAGATCTTCCCCATGGTGAACCTGCAGGCCGTTCGTCGGCAGCTCGCGCCGAGGGAAGAGGCCGTCGCCTGACGGGCGGCGCGTCGAACCTCTCGAAGGCGCGTCGCGGCGCCAGCCCATCGTCACGGCGCTTCCATTTTTCGACCGGTTGACCGGACGCCTGCCGGCGTAGTGTACGAGCGTTCAGCCAACGTCGTCCCGGGAGGCTCTCGCTCCATGTCCTTCACCCATCTGCACCTCCACACGCTCTATTCGCTCCTCGACGGGGCGATTCGCATGAAGGACCTCATCAAGACGGTGAAGGCCAAGGGCATGTCGTCGGTGGCGGTGACGGACCACGGCAACATGTTCGGCGCCATCGACTTCTACAAGAAGGCGAAGGAGGCCGGCATCAAGCCCATCGTCGGCATGGAGGCCTACGTCGCCGGGCCCAAGGGCCGGGAGGATCGGTCGGAGAAGATCGCCAACCACCTCATCCTCCTCGCGAAGAACAAGGAGGGGTACCAGAACCTCAGGTACCTCGCGTCGACCGGCTACATGCACGGGTTCTATTACCACCCGCGCATCGACAAGAAGGTGCTCAAGGAGCACTCGAAGGGCCTCGTCGCGCTGACCGCGTGCCTCGGCGGCGAGGTGACGAGCGCGTGCTTCCGCGGCGACATGGATCACGCCCGCCGCGCGGCCCAGGAGTACAAGGACATCTTCGAGCCGGGCCACTTCTTCCTCGAGATCCAGTGGAACGGCATGGAGGAGCAGGACAAGGCGAACGCGAACCTGAAGCAGCTCTCTCGCGATCTCGACCTGCCGCTCGCCGCCACCGCTGACGCGCACTACATCAAGCAGGAAGACGCGCGCGCGCACGAGCTGCTCATGTGCATCGCCTCGGGCAAGACGCTCGCCGACAACAAGCGCCTCAAGCACTCGACCGATCGCCTGTACGTGTCGAGCCCCGACGAGATGCGCGCCTACTTCTCGGACGTGCCCGAGGCCGTCGACAACACGATGCGCATCTCGGATCTCTGCGAAGATCTCGATCTCATCAAGAAGCCGATGCTGCCGAGCTTCAAGGTGCCCGAGGGCCACACGGCCGAGTCGTACATGGCCGAGCTCGCCGCGCAGGGGCTCGAGGCCCGCTTCAAGGAGCTCGCCGCGCAGAAGGTCTCGTACAAGTGGGATCCCGATCAGTACCGGGCGCGCCTCGCGCTCGAGGTCGGCGTCATTCAGAAGATGGGGTTCTCGGGCTACTTCCTCATCGTTCAGGACTTCATCAACTGGGCGAAGCAGCACGGCATCCCCGTGGGGCCGGGGCGTGGGTCGGGCGCCGGGTCGATCGTCGCGTGGTCGCTACGCATCACCGACCTCGATCCGATTCCGTACAACCTCCTCTTCGAGCGGTTCCTCAACCCCGAGCGCGTGTCGATGCCCGACTTCGACATCGACTTCTGCCAGGACCGCCGCGACGAGGTGATCCGCTACGTCGAGCGCAAGTACGGCGAGTCGAACGTCGGGCAGATCATCACCTTCGGCGCGCTCAAGGCGAAGAGCGTCTTGCGTGACGTCTGCCGCGTGTACGGCCTGCCCTTCTCGGAAGGTGATCGCCTCGCGAAGCTGGTGCCCGAGATCCTCGGCATCACGCTCAAGCAGGCCATCTTCGGCGACCCCGAGAAGGAGATCGCCGGCGAGCCCAGGCTCAAGGAGATGTACGAGAACCCGCAGCCGATGGCCGAGGTGGAAGGGCGCTCGATCACCTCGAAGGACGTGCTCGACGTCGCCATGGCGCTCGAGGGGCTCAACCGCCAGGCCGGCATGCACGCCGCCGGCGTCGTCATCGCCGACAAGCCGCTGTGGGAGTTCGTGCCGGTGTACCAGCCGCCGGGCGAGAAGTTCCTCGTCACGCAGTTCGCGAAGGACGAGGTCGAGGCCGCGGGCCTCGTGAAGTTCGACTTCCTCGGCCTCAAGACGCTCACCGTCATCGAGAACGCGATCAAGCTCATCAACCGCAAGCTGCCGGCCGACCGGCAGCTCTCACGCGACACCATTCCGCTCGACGACGCCGCCACCTTCCAGCTCATCAGCGCGGGCGACACCGCCGGCGTCTTCCAGATGGAGTCGAGCGGCTTCACCGAGATGGTGATGAAGATGAAGCCGTCGTGCTTCGAAGACGTCATCGCCGCCGGCGCGCTCTACCGGCCAGGCCCGCTCGACCAGAAGCTCGAAGACGGCCGCACGATGGTCGACGTGTACATCGACCGAAAGCACGGGCGTGACAGCATCACCTACCCGCACCCGACGCTCGAGCCGGTGCTCAAGGACACCTACGGCGTCATCGTCTACCAGGAGCAGGTGATGCAGATCGCCCAGGTGCTGGGCGGCTACACGCTGGGCGGCGCCGATCTGCTTCGCCGCGCGATGGGCAAGAAGAAGGCCGAAGAGATGGCCAAGCAGCGGGCCCTCTTCCTCGACGGCGCGAAGAAGAAGGCCGTCGACGAGAAGATCGCCTCGGGCGTCTTCGACTTGATGGAGAAGTTCGCCCAGTACGGCTTCAACAAGTCGCACTCGGCGGCCTACGGCCTCATCACCATTCACACCGCATGGCTCAAGGCGCACCACCGCGTCGAGTTCATGGCGGCCATCCTCACGAGCGACAAGGACAACACCGACAAGGTGGTGGCCTACATCGCCGAGGCGCGTGAGCAGGGCATCGAGGTGCTGCCGCCCGACGTCAACGTGTCCGAGATGGCCTTCGGCGCCGTCGAGGGGAAGATCCGCTTCGGGCTGGGCGCCATCAAGGGCGTGGGTGAGGGCGCGGTCGAGGCCATTCTCGAGGCGCGCAAGGCCGGCCCGTTCAAGTCGTTGTTCGACTTCTGCGAGCGGGTCGACTCCAAGCGCGTGAACAAGAAGACGCTCGAGGCGCTGGTGAAGGCCGGGGCCTTCGACTTCGAGAAGCGGCCCCGGCGGCAGCTCTTCGAGACGCTCGATCGCGCCGTCGACGGTGGCGCGGCCACGCAGCGCGACAAGCTCTCGGGCCAGGAGTCGCTCTTCGGGCTCCTCGGCGGCGGCCCCACCGCCACGCCCATCGCCAGCGACTACGTGAAGGTCGAGGAGTGGAACGAGAAGGAACGGCTGTCGTTCGAGAAGGAGGCCATCGGCTTCTACGTGTCGGGCCACCCGCTCGATCAGTACCAGAAGGAGCTGCGCCGCTACGCCCGGCCCGTCGCCTCGATTCAGCGCGCGCGCAAGGACGAGAAGGTCGTCGTGGCCGGCATCGTCGCCGCCATGCGCGAGCGGCCCACCAAGACGGGCAAGCGCATGGCCTGGGTCACCCTCGAAGATCTGTCGGGCTCGATCGAGCTCGTCTGCTTCCCGGGGAAGGACGGCACCCGCTCGGTGATGGGCAAGGACGGCAAGTGGACGAAGGCCGGGCCCAAGCCGGGGTTCGATCAGTGGGAGACCCTGCTCAAGAGCGACGACCCGATCCTCGTGACGGCGACGGTGCAGATCAACAACCGCGACGAAGAGAACCCCATCGCCGAGCTGATCGTCGACGACATTCAGTCGCTGCGCGAAGTGCGCGAGAAGCGCGTCAAGCGGCTCGAGCTGCGGCTGCACGTCGACATGGCCAGCGAAGAGCGGCTGCTCAAGCTCGCCGAGCTCGCGAAGAAGTACGCCGGCGCCACGCCCATCGCGGTGTCGGTGCTCATGCCGGGTGAAGCCGAGACGCTCATCGGCAACACGGCGCTGAAGGTGCAGGTCTCGGACGAGCTGCTCGAGGCGGTCAACCGGCTCTTCGGCGCGCGCGTGGCCGAGTTCGGCTGACCTGTGCGGGAAGGCAGAACCCGCTACAGTCGGCCGGGTGAACGGGGAGCCCACCTGCGGGCACGAAGTGGGGCTGCCTCCGTGCGGGGGACGAGACCGATGATGCGGTGGTTTCTGGCTGTGACGATGACGCTGGCGGCGACGGTGTGGGCCG
>JALOQF010000180.1 GCA_025459425.1 Myxococcaceae bacterium
GCCGCCTCGCGGTAGCGCGCCTTGAGGGCCTCGTAGACGTCATGGGGCAGGGCGGGGCTGGCGCCACCGGTGGGGCCCCGCGCCCGGAAGTCGAGCCGCAGCGACGCTCGCGCCGCGAAGGGCAGGTGAGGCGTCGGCGCGTCGTTCGACGCCGGCTTTCGGCTCAGGGGCACGGCGTGCTTGAGCGCGTCGTCGAGCTGCTCGGCTTCGAAGGCGCGCAAGAGGCGGTCGACGTACCGCCGGTTGAAGTCGTCGAGCCAGCGGCCCACCGGCGTACGGTCGAGCTGCTCGTTGACCCATCGCTCGGCCCGCTCGACCCGCGAAGGTGGGGCGGCCGTTCCATCGGGCAACGTGCGCTGGGGAGGCCGTCTGGCGCGGACCCACCGGAGCGCCGCCGCGCCCGCGCGCTTCCACCACTGAGCCTTTGGAACGCCGGGCACACCCTCGAGCGCCTGGACCAGCGCCTGCGACGCTTCGGGCGCCACCGTCCCAGGCGTCGGCCGGAGCGTCACCTCGGCGGGTGGCTGCGGCGCGAGCGACACCACCACCGGCGGGCGCGCCGGCACGTCGACGAGGCGCGCGGCCGACACGTCCAGCCAGCCCGACACGTCTTCTTCCCTGGTGTCGAGCCGCCAGGTGACGAGCTGCCCGCCCTGCGCCAGCACGAGGTGGCCCGACGTGGAGGGCAGCGCCGACAGCCCCGGCGTCGTCGGCGGCACCGCACACAGCACCGCCCCAACGAGGATGAAGGGAGTCCCCGACAGGAGCCCGACGTCGAGCTCACGCGGCTCACCGAAGCGGACGACGAAGTGGGCTGGCCTCGGGGGCGCGAGGCGGAACACCGCGTCGCCGGCCTGGAACTCGCGCAGCACCCGTGCGCGCGTCTCGGGCGTGTCGGGCAGCATCACCGCGGCCACGCGCTGTCGCCCTTCGAGTACGAGGCGGCGCGACGACAGGCTCATCGCCGCACCTCGGTGAAGTGCATGAGCCGGCGCGCGTGCCCGTCTGGGAGGCCCAGCCACGAGCGGTGTGGCGTCTCGACGTCGAAGAGGCCGATGGCTCCGCTCGCGTCGAGCCAGGCAGACCGCGGGCGCTCGAAGTCTCCCGTCACCGCGACGATGGTGTGCTCGCTCTCGACCAGCGTCGTCGAGCCCTTCTCGCTGAAGTGGTACAGCTTCGTGCCGTCGGCCGAGCGCACCAGCAACCCCGGCGGCCACAGCGTCGGGTGCGTCACGCCCATCACCCGGCCACCACGCAGGTCGTCGAAGACGATGGACTTGCGCGAGACGTCCACCAGCGTCCACGGGGCGACGTCGGCGCGGGCGCCGAAGCCCAGCATCGGCAGGGGGTAGCGCCTCCCGGCGGCGAAGAAGGCCTCGACCTCGCCGAGGCCGTCGAGCATCGTGCGCTCTTCGTGGTTCGTGTGGTGCGTCGTGCGCACCACGCGCCGGCCCTGCTCGTCGACGCAGAGGTGCACGACGCGATCGTTGAACTGGGTGTGGGCCAGCACGCGGTCGCGGCCCTCGATGGCGCGGCCGTGCGCGAGGGTGAAGGCGCGGCCCAGCAGCACGAGCACGTAGCGCCGCTCGCCGCCGGTCGACAGCACCGCGAGGCTGGTGAAGGCCTCGTTGGGCAGCGGCAGGCCCGTCGGGCCGGGCAGCTCGAAGCGTTGTGGCGGGCCCTTGCGTTCGCCCCGCTTGGTGAGTGGGTACACCACCAGGCGCAGCACGTTTCCTTTCGCGTCGGCCTGGGCGGTGACGGCGAGCAGCTCGCGGCTGAAGCCGGCGGCCACCACGCGCTCGCCCGGCGGTGGTTGGAAGACGACCTGCTTCACCGAGCCCGGCGCCCCGTACGGCACGGTAACCGAGATGAGCTCACCGTGGGGCCCGCGCGTGAAGAGGCGGTTGCCGCTGGCGCTGAAGGCCAGGCCCGACGTCGGCCGCAGGCCCCCCACCGGACGCGCAGGCTTCTCGTCGGGGAAGGGGTTGCGCAGCAGCGCCGCGCCGATGCTCGCATCGGGCAAGTCGAACGTGAGGCCGAGCCGCGGTCGGCCCGGGCGACGGAGCTGCACCTCGACGCAGCGGCGCCCCACCGCGTCCGACTCGTGCACCTCGAGGTGCTGGAGCCGTCTGGCCGCGCTCGCCTGCATGACGCGCGGCCCACCGACGAGCCACACCTCGTCGGCGGCGGGCCCGTGCTCGAGGAGCCAGGCCTCGAGGTCGGCCTCGGCGGCGTCGCGGGTGGTGCGGCTCTTGAGCAGGGTGAGGGCCTGGTTCTTTCCGAAGCCTTCCTGCCGTGAGCGCGGCGGCGCCTGCAGCACACCCCACGAGAGGCTCGCGCCCCGCGCTTCACACCGCGACGCGAAGACGATGAGCGCGGCGAGGTGCACCAGCCGCGGCCCTCCGAGCTGCGTGGGGCCGGTGTCGAACAGCGCGAGGCTCTGCCGCGACTGGTGCGGCTCCCGCAGCGCGAGGCGGGTGAAGAGGTGCTCGGCCTGGGCGGCGCGGCGCAGGAACTCTTCGGGCGCCACCTCGGCGTAGAGCCACTCGGTGGTGAGCAGCCGCTCGTAGGGGCCCTTGCGCGAGACGCCGTCGAGGCCGTCGGGCGCGCCGGTGGGCAGGCTCTCGGCGTCGGCGAGCGGCCCGATGCCGAGCGAAAGGCGCTGCACCCACGGCGCGAGGGCCAGGGCGAGGTCCCGCTGCAGCTGCGACAGCTGCGCGGCCCAGGGCTTGAGTGGCGCGGGGAGCAACGTCGTCATCACAGCGCTCCCGGCGACGGCGCCGCGGTGGACCGGAGCGTCAGCGCGCCTGTGCCCTCACGGAACGCGTCCACGCCGAGCCGGGTGGCGCGCGCGAGGGGAACGACGAGCCCGGGCTCCACCAGCGCGAGCGGGCCCGTGGGCACCCCGAGGCGTTTTCGGAGCGCGCGCTCGAGCAGAAACACAGGCACCGATGGCTCCTTCGTGGTGGGCAGCAGCAGGCCGGGGTGAGCTGCGCCGTGGCCCAGGTAGATGACGCCAGGCACCCAGGGCAGCGCGTCGGCGGGGCCCACGGCGAGGAGCAGCTCGGGCGTGCGCACGAAGCTGAGCGAGGCGAGGCGCTCCACCGGCCCGCCAGCGAGGCGACGGGCCAGCACCGGGGCGACCGCTCCCAGGGCGACGACGGCCTTCGGCTCGAGCGGCACGGCGCGTGGGCGCAACGTCGGCGTCATGGCGCTCCGATGAGCTCGGTGAGCTTGAGGCGAATCGGCGCGAGCGCGTCGGGCAGGGCGCTCGGGTCGAACGAGGCGTCGATCTCCCTCGCGACGCCCTCGAGCTTGAGGCGCCAGCGCTCCTGCGCGCTCGGGTCGCTCTCTGGCGGCGGCTGCGAGAAGAGGGCCTCGGCCGTCTCGACGAGGCGCGCCGCCCGAGCGGCCGGAGCGTTCGAGGCCGCCTCGGTCGCCGCCAGCAGCGTCGACGACTGCGAGTGCGCGAGCACGCCGCGCAGGACGTCCTGGGCCAGGCGCTGCCCGTCGAGCGTGGGCACCGCATACAGAATCGGCCAGAGGTCGGCGTCGGTCGCCTCGAGCCGGCCCGACAGCACCGCCGCCGCGGAGCACAGCCGCTGCACCTTCACCACGCGCCGGTCCGACAGCTCCACGCCCGCGCGCCGCAAGAGCCGCACGGCGTGCGCGAGCGGATCTCGCAGGCGTGCCGTCGACGCCTCCTTCGCCGCGCGCGCCAGCACGTCGAGGTCGTCGAACGAGGCCCGCTGGGTGAGCGACGCGCGGCCCAGCGCCGCACCGCCGTCGAGCAGCGCCTCGAGCTTCGCGTCGGCGATGGGCTCGACGAACACCCGCACGAGGAACCGGTCGGCGAAGGCCGCGAGCGCCGGCTCCTCGGGAATGGCGTTGGACGCCGCGATGCAGACGCGCAGCGGCACCTGCACCGTGGTGTGTCCGCGGCGGAAGACGCGCTCGTTGAGCAGGCCGAGCAGGGTGTTGAGAATGGCCGTCGAGCCGAGGAACACCTCGTCGAGGAAGGCGAGGTCGGCCTCGGGCAGCATGCCTTGCGTCTGCGTCTCGACCACGCCCTCCTTCAGCTTGCGCAGGTCGATGGGCCCGAACACCTCGGCGGGCTCGGTGAAGCGGCCCAGCAGGTACTCGAAGTACCGGCTGCCCAACGTCTTCGCCACGCGCCGCACCGCCTCGGACTTCGCGGTGCCCGGCGGGCCGATGACGAGCAGGTGCTCCTGCGCGATGGCCGACAGCGCGATGAGGTCGACGAGCTGCTCCCGGTCGACCAGGCCCTGGCCGGCCGTCGTCAGCGCGTCTCGAACCCGCAGGGCGGCCTCAACTGTCGTCGTCATGGGCGGGCGAGCCTATTTCGCGGCGGGGCCTGGTGGCGCGCTCCGCCGCGCGTGGTGACGAGGGCCGACGGTGACGCCGAGGTGACGCGGTCGATTCCATCAGCCCTGCTGTTGGGTGATTTTGACTTTCACTTTCAAAATCGAGAATGTGCGTCCTGCGCGTTACAGGAGGCCCGCATGCGGCTTTTGGCTCTGGTGGTGATGACGGCGGCGGCGGTGGGCTGGGCGGACGAGTCGCGCTCCGAGTGGCACCGGGTGGTGGGGCTCCTGCAGTACCTCGAGGGCGACTACGCGGGCGCGCTGGCGACGAAGGACGCCGAGGAGCTCGCCGAGCAGCGCGGGCTGGCCGACGAAGCGGTACAGGCGCTGAAGGCCCTGGGCCCCGACGGCGCGCCCTGGCTCGTGCGGGCCGAAGCGCTGAAGGCCGACATCGTGGCCGAGGCACCGGCCGAGCAGGTGGTGCCGCAGTGCCGGGCGCTGGCGGCCGACCTCGTGAAGGCGCGGGGGTTGTCGCGGGCTCCGCGGGCGGCGCCAGACCTGAAGGCCGGCCAGGCGCTCTTCGCGGCGCAGTGCGCGAGCTGCCATGGCGCCGAAGGCCGCGGTGATGGCCCCGCGGGCAAGGCCCTGACGCCGGCGCCAGCCAACTTCCACGACGCCGAGCGCATGGCGACGCTGTCGCCCTACAAGGTGTTCAACACCACCACCTTCGGCATCACCGGCACGCCGATGCCGGCCTTCCCGGGGCTCGCCGACGCCGACCGGTGGAACGTGGCGTTCTTCATCTCGAGCCTGCGACACCCCGCGTGCGTTGGCGCGCCGCCGGCCGTGACCCTCGAGGCGCTCGCGACCAGCACCGACGACGAGCTGGCGCGTGCGCATGGCGCGGCCGCGGTGCCGTGCCTGAGGTCGGTCATGCCCTCGGTCGACGAGGGTGGCGCGGTGTCGAAGGCGCGCTCGGGCCTCGAGCGGGCGCGCCAGCTCGCCGCGGCGAACGACTGGGACGGTGCGCGCACGGCCGTCGTCGACGCCTACCTCGAGGGCATCGAGCCGCTCGAGCCGACGCTGCGCGCGCGCAACGGGGCGCTCGTCGAGCGGCTCGAGCAGGGCTTCACGAAGGCCCGGGTGGCGGCCCAGTCGCGTTCGCCCCAGTTCGACGCCGAGGTGGCGGGCCTGCTGGGGTTGCTCGACGACACGCGCGGCTCCACGGCGGGAGACTTCTGGTCGGTCTTCGTCGCGGCCCTCTTCATCCTCCTGCGCGAGGGCTTCGAGGCCACCGTCGTCGTCGGAGCGCTGCTGGCGGTGATGAAGAAGATGCAGGCCGACGCGCACGTGCGAGTCGTTCACCTCGGCTGGGTGTCGGCGCTCGTCTTCGGCGTGCTGGCGTTCGTCTTCGGGCAGGCGCTGCTGGCTGGCGCCAACCGCGAGTGGCTCGAGACGGTGGTGGCCCTCTTCGCGGTGGTGATGCTGCTGTACGCGGCGCTCTGGCTGAACGCGCGCGCGAACATGAGCGTCTTCATGACCGAGCTGCGCACGAAGATGAAGGACGCGCTGGGCCGGGGCTCGATGGTGGGTCTCTTCTTCATCTCGTTCACCTCGGTGGGCCGCGAGACGGTCGAGACGGCGCTCTTTCTCCAGGGCCTCGCGGGGGACTCGCCCGAGGGTGTGCGGTGGGGCTCGCTCGCTGGTGGTGTGGCGCTGCTGGGGCTGGTGCTCTTCGTTCGCACCGTGGGCTTCCGGCTTCCAATGCAGACGCTCTTCAAGGCGTCGACGGTGCTCCTGGTGGCCACGGCCGTGATGCTGTTGGGCAAGGGCCTCCACGGCCTGCAGGAGCTCGGCGTGCTGCCGCTGTCGCCCGTGCCCTTCATCACCCTCGAGCCGCTCGGCATTCACGCCGACCTCGTCTCGCTCGTGCCGCAGCTCGTGCTGGCGCTGGGGCCGCTCGGTTACTGGTGGTGGTCGAAGCGGAGCGCCCCGAGGCGTGCGTCGTCGGCCGCGTGAGCGTCGGCCGTCAGCGGCGCAGTTGGTAGCGCAGCTGCACCACGCCGTTCGGGAAGGCGCGGCTCTCGACGAGCGACAGCCCGAGGGGTGGCACCGAGTCGTCGAACAGCCGCCGGCCGGCGCCCAGCACCAGCGGCATCACCGACAGCGTGAGCGCGTCGACGACTCCCTCCTGGAGGCCCTGGCGCACCAGCGCGCCGCCATCGAGGTAGACGTGTCGAACACCCTCGTCGTGAAGCCGCTTCAGCGTCGGCGCAAGGGCTCCCTGCGCGCGCTCGGCCTTCGCACCCTCGGGGAGCGCCCGCCCGCTCATCACCACCACGCGCTTGCCCTCGTAGGGCCAGGCCCCGAAGCCCAGCACCGTGTCGAACGTCGTCCGCCCCATCACCAGCGCGTCGACCGACGCGGCGAAGGCCGCGTAGCCATAGTCACCGATGGCGGCGTCGTTGAACGGGTCGAGCCAATCGAGGGCGCCGTCGGGCCGGGCGATGCAGCCGTCGAGGGAGACGCCGAGGTACACGGAGACGCGGGGGCGGTTCGTCATGGCAGGCTCCAGAATCTTCGCTGCGGTCAGGTGAGTTCGAGGCTATTCGTCGTCGGCCCGCCATGACGCCTGACGCGCACCCGGTGAGAGTCGAACTTCGGGCGCTGTGGCGGCTCGCCCTGCCGCTCGCGCTCGCGCAGGCCGGCCAGGCGTCGATGGGGCTGGTGGACACGGCGGTGGTGGGCCGCCTGTCGCCCACCGCGCAGGCCGCCGCGGGGCTCGGCAACTCGCTCACCTTCACCATTCTGTTCTTCGGCATGGGCGTGCTGTTCGCCCTCGATCCGCTGGTGTCACAGGCCATCGGCGCGAAGCGGCCCTCCGAGGCGCGCACGCACTACTGGACGGGCGTGTGGCTCGCGTTGGTGACGTCGCTGCTCCTGCTCGTGCCGCTGTTGTCGCTGGGCCCGGTGCTGTTCTTCGTGGGCGTGCAGCCGGCCATCGCCGAGGGCGCGACGGACTACGTGGCGTGGCGGCTGCCGGGCGTCGCGGGGCAGCTCCTCTTCGTGGTGGCTCGCGCCTACCTGCAGGGCCTCGGGCGGACGCGGGCCATCGTCGTCGCCATGGTGGTGGCGAACGTGCTGAACGCCGCGCTCGACGTGCTGCTCGTCTTCGGCGCCGGGCCGATTCCCGCGCTGGGGCTCGAAGGCGCCGCCATCGTCACCACCGTGTGCACCTGGGTGCAGTTCATCGTGCTGGCGCTGGCGCTCGGCCCGGCCCCCGAGGGCGTTCGGCGCCGGCCCGATCTTCGCGCGCTCGGGCTCGCCGCGAAGGTGGGCATTCCCGTCGGAGCGCACCTGCTCGCCGAGGGCGGCGTCTTCGGGCTGGCCGGGCTGCTCGCGGGGCGCCTCGGCGGCTCGAGCAGCGCTGCGCACCAGGTCGCGCTCACCTGGGCGAGCCTCACGTTCTGCGTCGCGGTCGGCATCGGCAGCGCGGGCTCGGTGCGGGTGGGGTGGGGCGTCGGGGCGAACGATCTGCCCGCGGCCAGGCGCTCGGGTCTGGTGGCCTTCGCGAGCGGCGCGGCCTTCATGGCGTGTACGGCGCTGCTCTTCGTCGCGCTGCCGGAGCCGCTGGCACGGTTGCTCTCTCCGGACGAAGGGGTCGTCACCGTGGCGGGCGCGCTCTTCGTCGTCACCGCCGTCTTCCAGGTGTCCGACGGCATTCAGGGCGTCGGCGCCGGCGTGCTGCGCGGCTACGGCGACACCCGGTTCACCTTCTTCGCCAACCTCGTGGGCCACTGGCTCATCGGACTGCCGCTGTCGTGGTGGCTCGGCGTTCGCGGCGGCCTCGGGGTGGTGGGGCTGTGGTGGGGCCTCTCGGCGGGCCTGTCGGCCGTGGCCGTCGCCGTGTTCGCGCGGTTTCAGTGGCTGAGCCGGAGGCCGGTGCGTGCGCTGGTGCCTGTCGTCTCGTGACGCGTCGGCGTTCTCTGCGCCAGCGCTGGTGCTCGTCGTTTCGTGAAGCGAGAGTGTTCTCGGACGCCAACCGGCGCCAGCGCTGGTGTTCGTCGTTTCGTGCAGCGTGGGCGTTCTCCACGCCAACGGCGCCAGCGTTGGTGTTCGTCGTTTCGTGAAACGTGGGCGTTCCCCACGGCACCCGTGCGCGCGTTGGCGCCGTCGCTTCCTGATGCGTCGGCATGTACTGGACCGGCGGCCGGTGCGAACGCCTGCCGGCAAACTCGGAGGACACGCGAGTCCGCGGCACCACGGATGGTCGGTCGTCGGAGCGGTCTGTCGCCTCGATGCGGAAAGAGCGCGAATCGGCAGGCGACGTTGACGTCAGCGCGTCAAATCGCCGCACGAGATGTAGAGCGAGAGATCGCGCGCGTCGTGCACGTTGATGGCGTAGGTGCCCGAGAGGAGCTGCTCGAACCCCAACGACACCTCGGTGCTCGACACGAAGCGCTCGGGCTTCGTCGGTGACGGCGCCACCGACGCGAGGCCCGCCCGAATCGCGCCGATTTCACCGCAGCGCCCTTCGTGGACGTGGCCGGGCTGTGGCCGTGGGTCGTTCGAAGCAGCGAGGTCGAGGTCGATGCGTGTCGAGCTCGGCGAGAGCGCGGTGAGCACGGCGAAGCCCGACTGGCCCGAGTTGTTCTCGGCCTTCATCACGATGCGCTGTGTCTGCGGGCCACAGCCCGTGACGACGAGCGCGAGACCGCACGACCAGAGCCCTCGGAGCACCATGCCGCTTCGTATAGCCCGGCTCGCCGACGAGGCCTCAGCGAAAGCCCCGGGCGAGCACCGGCGTGTACTTGAGCTCGGCCGCTGGTGCGTGCGCGAGGCTCCGCAGCTCGGCCATCGCGGCCTCGAGCACGGGCCTGGCTTCGTTTCCCAGGGCGCCCTCGACGCTCTCGAAGATCTCGACGAACTCGTCGACGAACGCGGCGAGGAACGCAGGTCGTGCCTGCGTGCCGTGGAGCACCACCGGCTCGACCGTGAAGCGCCGGAAGCCGGCTGCGCGGAAGAGGTGGTGGAGGCGCACGCCGATGCCCGGGTCTCCGCCAGCGCGAACCTGGGCTGCGTTGAGCCGGCGCAGGGCCTCGTGGGTGGCTGGCAGGTGGGGCCTGGTGACCAGCGAGTCGTTGTCGACCTCGACGAACTGGCACATCCCTCCGGGCTTGAGGACCCGGCGCACCTCGCGCAGCACCGCCACCGGTGAAGCGACGTGCTCGAGGAGCCATGAGCAGAACACCTTGTCGATGCTCCCATCGGGGAAGGGGAGTCGCGTCGCGTCAGCCCGCAGCACTGGCAGGTGAGGATGGTTCGCCCGGCAGGCGGCGAGCTGCGTCGGCGAGAGATCGACGCCCGCGAGGTGGACGCCCGGAAACGCCTTCATCAGCCGCGACGACATCGCGCCGACGCCACAGGCGAGGTCGACGACCCGCTCGCCGGGGCCTGCGCCGAAGCCGGGGAAGGTGAAGGCCGCGGTCCAGTCGCCCTGCTTCTCGAGCCGGGCGATCTCTCGCGGCGACGTCGCACCGTGGATGTAGCCGTCAGCCATGGGCGCCTCTTCCAGTGGCCTGGCTCGCGCGGCTGCGCCCTGAAGGCGCCTGGCTCGCGTGCGTGGTCCACGGACCCGGAAGCCCCGAGCCTGCCTCGCCCCAGCGGCCGCTGGAACTCACGTGCGCGCGCTCCAGACGTTCCCGAGGGCGGCCCGGGTGGCGGCGATGGCGGCGCGCGCCTCGGGGGAGGCGCCGTCGGGGAACTCGTCTCGTCGTCGACCGGCCAGCACCTCGACGCAGGCGTGCACCGACTGCCCGAGCGCGTCGAGGTCGTACCCACCCTCGAGTAGGAGCACGAGGCGCCCCCGGCAGACCTCGTCGGCGAGCTGCTTCATCACGCTCGTCATCGCCGCGAAGCCGCGCTCGGTGACGTTCATGCCGCCGATGGGGTCGGCCCGGTGCGGGTCGAAGCCCGCGCTCACCAGCACCACGTCGGGCCGATGCGCGCGCGCGATGGGCAGGAACACGTCGTGGAAGACGGCGCCGTAGTCGGCGTCGGTGCGGCCGCCGGGGAGCGCGACGTTCACGGTGTAGCCCGTGCCTTCACCGACGCCGGTCTCGTCGGGCGCGCCGGTGCCCGGGTAGTAGGGGAACTGGTGCGACGAGCAGAAGAGCACGTCGCGGCGCGCCTCGAAGACGTGCTGCGTGCCGTTGCCGTGGTGCACGTCCCAGTCGAGCACCAGCACCCGCTCGGCCCCGTGCCGTCGCGCCGCCTCGGCGGCCACGGCCACGTTGTTGAAGAGACAGAAGCCCATCGCCTGGTCGGCCTCGGCGTGGTGGCCCGGCGGGCGCACGAGGGCGAAGGCGTTGGCGGCGCGCCCCTCGAGCACCGCCACCGTCGCGTCGACCGCCGCGCCCGCCGCCAGCAGCGCCGCGTCCGCGCTGCCGGGGCTCATCGCCGTGTCCGGGTCGAGCTGCGCCGAGCGCCCCTGGAGCGACAGCACGTGGTCGACGTGTGCTTCGCGGTGAACGGCCAGCAGCTCTTCGCGCGTCGCGTGCCGCGGCACCTCGACGGTCGTCCCGGCGATGGGCGCGCGGTCGAGCACGCTCCGAATGGCCGCGAGCCGCCCGGGCGACTCGGGGTGCATGGGGCCCGCCACGTGCAGCTCGAAGCGGGAATCACACCAGAGCCGGGTCGTCATTCTTGAAGCCTCCGAAGGTGCTCCATACAGTCCGGCCCGTGGCGGCGCGATCTCGAAGGGTGGGCCTGACCTGGGCGATTTTCGGCACCTTCACCCTCGCGCTGTTCGGCCTGGTGTTCGGGCTCTTCATCGTGCTGCCCCAGCAGGCGCAGCGGCCCCTCGAAGACACGCTGTTCGACCGCGGCAAGGCCATCGCCCGCGAGATCGAGCGGAAGATCGTCATCGGCGCGCGCGACGGCATCGACCAGGACGCCTCGAACGAGATCCGCACCATCATCGGCAACGAAGAAGAGATTCGCGCCGTGTGGGTGCTCGTCTGCCCCGACCTCGAGTGCGGCCCGAAAGATCTCATCGCGCTCAAGCCCAACACGAACCCCGAGCTCACCCGCGCGGCGCTCGACGCCTTCAACGCGGGCAACCGGCGCACACGGCTCACCCTCGACTCGGGCGATCTGCTGGTGTCCGACGAGGTGCAGCCGCGCACCGGCAGCGGCCGGGCGCACGTGCTCATCCTCCTCGACACGGTGCGGGTGCGCGAGGCCATCTCGAGCCTGCGCCAGACGCTGCTGGTGGCGATGCTCATCAGCGTGGTGGTGTTCATCGCGCTCGTCGGCGTGCTCTCGCGCGTGCTCATCATCGCGCCCATTCGCCAGATGCGCGCCCAGGCGCTGCGGCTGTCGGAGGCCGACCTCTCGGGCCGCGTCGAGGGCGCCACCACGCGTGAGCTGCAGGACCTGTCCGAGGCGCTCAACATGATCGGCCAGGGCCTGCGCGACACCATCGGCCGGGTGCGCGGCGTCGCCGAGAGCGTGGCGCAGGTCATCGACTCGATCAGCCGCACCGCCGCCACCACCTCGGGCGGCTCGTCGACGGTGCTCACCCGCGTCGAAGAGACCTCGAGCGCGATGGTCGAGATGCTCGCCAGCCTCAAGGGCATCGCCGAGAACGTCGAGACGCTCTACGGCAGCGCCGAGGACTCGAGCTCGAGCATC
Source organism: Myxococcaceae bacterium (assembly GCA_025459425.1). Classification (GTDB taxonomy): domain Bacteria; phylum Myxococcota; class Myxococcia; order Myxococcales; family Myxococcaceae; genus Xiheimicrobium. The sequence continues at coordinate 12,021 of JALOQF010000180.1, forward strand.
CTCGAGATGGCCACCACCAACGACGAGGTGGCCGAGAACGTGATGAAGATGGCCGCGTCGGTCGAGCAGACCACCAGCGCCATCGAGCAGACGACGTATTCCATCAAGGAGGTCGCCCGGAACGTCGAGGATCTGCTCAAGAGCTCCGAGCTGACGTCCTCCTCCATCCGCGAGATGGACGTCGCCATCAGCCAGGTCGAGACCAACGCCTACGAGACCGCGCGCCTGTCGGAGCAGGTGTCGAAGGACGCCGAGCTGGGCGCCGAGTCGATTCAGAAGACCATCGTCGGCATCGACAAGATCAAGGACAGCTCGCGCGCCGCCTCGACCGTCATCGAGCAGCTCGGCCGGCGCATTCTCGAGATCGGCAACATCGTCGACGTCATCGACGAGGTCGCCGAGCAGACGAACCTGCTCGCCCTCAACGCCGCCATCATCGCCGCGCAGGCCGGCGAGCACGGCAAGGGCTTCGCCGTCGTCGCCGAGGAGATCAAAGATCTCGCCGAGCGCACCGGCGCCTCGACCAAGGAGATCGGCGACCTCATTCGCGCCGTGCAGGACGAGTCGCGCAACGCCGTCACCGCCATGAACCAGGGCGTGCGCCACGTCGAAGACGGCGTGCTGCTCGGCCGTGAGACCGAAGGCGCGCTCAAGAAGATCCAGGACTCGGCGAACCGCTCGACCCAGATGGTGAAGGCCATCGCCCGCGCCACCGTCGAGCAGGCCCGTGGCTCGAAAGACGTCACCGCCGCCGTCGACCGCATTCGTGAGACCGTCGAGCAGATCAGCAAGGCCACCAACGAGCAGGCCCGCGGCTCGGAGCAGATCATGAAGTCGGCCGAGCACATGAAGATGCTCACCACCCACGTCACCCGCTCGGTGCAGGAGCAGGCCCACGGGTCGAAGCAGATCAGCCGCTCCATCGAGAACATCAACGAGATGGTGACGCACCTCAACCGCGCCCAGAAGGAGCAGACGCGCGGCTCGGAGCAGGTCCTCAAGGCCATCGAGACCATCAAGTCCGTCTCGGAGCAGCAGAACCGCTCGGTGAAGCAGCTCGAAGAGGCCATCGAGACGCTGCGGCAACAGGGCGAGGTCTTGCGCGGTGAGATTCGCCGCTTCCGCGTCTGACGGAAACCTTCAGCTGCGGTGCAGCGATGGCCCCGAAGTGGTCGCCGCGAGCGCTCGACGATAGAAACGCGACGAGTCCTTGCCGTGGGGGTGTCGCCTTGATTCGTCTGCTCTGTGTCGTCGTGCTGTCCTTCCTCGTCGCGTGTGACTTCGGGCCCGGGCCCAGCGTTCCAACGGGCGGCGGTTCGGCCGGTGGGTTGAGCCCGGGCGGTGGCCCCGGAGGGTTCGGCGGCTCCGGTGGGTCAGGTGGCTCGGGCGCCGGCACCGCCGGCGGCTCGGTGGGTGGAGGCTCGGCGGGCGGCGGTGAGACTGGCAGCTTCCCGGTCGAGCTCTCGGGCGTCTGGCAGAACACGCTCGCCAGCGGCGGCACCTTCGTCAACGTGGCCACGGGCGTCGAGTTCTCGATGACGCAGGGCTACTCGGCGCAGTTCAAGGTGCAGCCCAACGGCGAGTTCTACTTCGCGCACTACTCGTCGGGCGTGTCGTCGACGTGCAGCTTCGTCAGCTTCTTCGACCAGATGACGGGCCTCGCCGAGTTCTCGAACGGGCGCCTCACCTTGCGGCCGCGCGAGCGCCGCGTCGACGCGACGGCCTGCGCCAACTCGGGCTCGTTCCCCCAGCCGCTGGCGCCGGTGACGTTCGATGCCGTGGTGTCGGACTACCCGACCTCGCTCGACACCACGCTCCAGATGCAGTTGTCGAACGGGCCGTACCCGCTGGCGCTCAAGCTGCTCAACCGCCCTCCGCCCTCGAACCTGCAGGCGCCCGCGCAGCCGCCGCAGTTCCAGGTGGGGCCGTACCCCGGTTACATGGAGTTCCTCGGCACCTGGGGCCGCTACGAGTCGGACTTCTACAACCCGCAGACGGGCGCGACGCTCTTCCGCGACTGCTGCGGTGATGGCCGCTTCCTTCGCATTCAGGCCGACGGCTACGAGGC
>JALOQF010000181.1 GCA_025459425.1 Myxococcaceae bacterium
ATCGGCGGCGTGCTGCCTCCGGACTCCAACCGGCTGGCGCAGAGCTGCGCGGCCTCGAGAGGGACCACGCCATGATGTCCACCCTCCTCGCCCTGGCGCTCACGGCCGCACCGACGGTCGACGTCTGGCTCTCTGGCACCTCGGTGGGCTTCGCCCCCGCGCTGGGTGGCGTCGGAGGTGGCGCCCAGGTGGCGCTGGTGCCGGTGCGCACGAAACACCTCGCGCTGCTGACCGGCGTGCGCCTGCAGCTCGACGCGACGAGCACCTTCGGCGGCCTCGTCTCGCCGCTGGCGGTGACGGAGCTCCGCTGGGCGCCGCACGCGCGGCTGTGGCTGGGCCTGGGGCTGAGCGCTGGCGCCGCGGTGCTGGTGCCGACGGCGCCCGGCTTCGACTTCGACGAAGGCAACGCCCGGCGCGCGGCGACGCGGCTCACGGCGTCATTTCGAGCGACGGTCTCTCTCTCGGTGGGCACGCAGGTGGCCGCGGGTCCCCTCGACCTCGCACCTGCCATTCGCCTCGACCAATCGCTCCTCGTCGGGTTCGCGACGATGGGTGGCATTCCGCTGCTGCCGTTGTCGTCGCTGTCCCTGGTCGTCGGCTTCACGCCGCGGGAGATTCCATGATTCGCCTGCTCGTCCTCTCGGTCGCCCTCTCGGCGTGTGGCCCGGCTCGTACGGCGCCGCCCCTCGAGCGCTGTGCGCCCGCGCCAGCCTCGACCCACCCGAAGGCGGCCCGCTGGCGGGCGACCCTCGACGCGCTCGCGGTCGAGACGCGCGTCAGCGGGCTGTCGGTCGCGGTGGTGGACGGCGATGGCCTGTGGGCCGGCACTGCTGGCATGGCCGACCCGACGTTCGACGTCCCCTTCGAGCCCTGCATGCCGTCGCCCATCTTCAGCGTCACCAAGACGGTGATGACGGCGGCCACGTTGTCGCTCGTCGAGGCCGGCGCGCTGTCGCTCGACGACCGGGTGGAGACGCAGCTCTCAGCCGAGGCGCTCCGGGGCCTGGCGAACGCGGACCGCCTGACGGTGCGCGACCTCATCGGCCAGACGAGCGGGCTGCCCGACTACGTCGACACCACCCAGGTGCTGCGCGCGTTCGACCAACCGGCGCAGCGGTGGACGAACGCGCAGGCGCTCGACCTCGTGCGGGGCCGGCCGCCGCTGTTCGCGCCGGGCGCGCGCTTCTCGTACAGCAACTCGAACTGGCTCGTGCTGGCGCAGGTGCTCGAGGCGAGCACCGGCCAGGGCCACGACGTGGTGCTGCGGGAGCGTGTGCTCGAGCGCCTCGGCGCCAGCCGCGCCCGCTACCGCCCGGACGACTTCGACCACACCGGCATCGTGCGCGGCCTCTTCGACGCCACCGGCACCGACCGCTTCGTCGACGTCACCGAGACGCTGGGCCGCGCGCAGGTCGGCCCCGACGGAGGCCTGGTGAGCGACGCGTCGTCGCTGGCCACGCTCTTCCACGGCCTCCTCGTCGAGCGACGGCTCCTCTCGGCCGGCACGCACGGGCTGATGGAGACCTTCCGCCCTACCTCGGAGGACGTCGAGCGGGGCGGCTGGGCGTCACTCCCGGGCCGGGTGGGCTACGGCCTGGGCCTCATCGAGTGGACGACCGACCGCTTTCGCGCGGTGGGCCACAGCGGCGATGGCTTCGGCTACCAGGCGCACGCGTACTCGGTGCCCGCCGCGCGCGCGACGGTGGTGCTGCTGGCGAACTCGAGCACGCCCAGCCTGGTGCCGGGCAACGCCTCGTGGCGCATCGACCGGGCGATGGAGCGACTCGTCGCCGAGGTGGCGAACCCGTGAAGGGCGCTGCTGTCAGTCGAGGCTCATGCGCTGGGCGTCAGCCTCGCGCTTCAAGACGAGGTGCGGCTGGCTCCGATTTGTCAGTTTCGAACGACGGTCTCGAGCGTACCGTTGCCGTCGCGGTCGGACTCATACACAGCCCGCTCGGTCTTCCCGTCGAGCGTGGTGGACGCCCGGAAGCCCAGCTCGCCGGTACCGGAGTTCGCGCGCTCGTGCACGACGCGCTTGTTGGCGCCGGAGCCGTACTCGGTGTGCGTGTGGCTCCACACCTGGGCCGGCTCGCCGGGTTTCATCGTCCACCCCGACTTTCCGCCGCTGACGAAGGTGTCGACCGCCCGGCCCTGGCCGTCGAGGAAGCTCAGCACGGTGCGCGTGCCGTTGCGGCGGTGCGCCCATTCGGTGCTCCGAGCGTCGACGGTGCCGTTGCCGTCGAGGTCGTACTCGCGGGTGGTCGGCGTGCCGAGGATGCCGTTGGGGGCGCCCGTCTTCTCCGAGACGACGCGGGCGTCCTTCACCTTCGAGAGGATGTTCTGAAACGGCGTGCCGATGCGGGTCGTGGTCATGCCCGATTGTCGACGTCCCAGGGGCCGGGGCCTCAGGCCTGGGTGTCAATCGGCATCGGATGCTGCGACGGCCTGATACGGCTCGAAATCAGAATGAATTCAATTATTTACAACGCGTCCTGCATTCGATGGTCGAATTCGTGCGACAGATTGTCGGTCTGGTCGTCCACGCGAAGCCGGAGCCGCCCGAAGGCCCGCGAAGACGCTCCCCGCCTGGTGTCACAACTCGAGTCTGGCGAGCGCGGACGGTCTCGCGGCCCGTGCAAGGCGAGCGGCCTCTCATCCCGCCCGCCCCGCGTCCCGAGGTCGACCATCGATTCGGCTGGTTGCGCGCGACAGGCGTCGCCCTGCGCAGAACGCCATTCGTCCCCGGGCTGCCCTCGGACCCCGTGTCGTCAAGCGCGGGCCGGCCGCGCGGCTCAGCGGACGAGCTGCACCTGACCTCGGAACGGGCGCGCCTTCCCCGTCGAGGTGTCTTCGACGGTGAATGACAGCTCGCCGCTCTGCGGTGGAGTTCCACCGTCTGCTGCACGGAGCAGCACGTTCAGCCTCGAAAACGTGCCCGCAGCTCCGAGCACAGGCACCGACGTCGTTGGAGCCCAGCCTGCGGGTGCGAGCAGGTTGGACACGGCGAGTGTGCCACCGTCGACCGGGCTGCCTACTTGGAAAACGAAATCGAACACCGTCTGGCCCGGGAACACCCGCACCAGGGGCACGAAGTTCGAGCTGTCGAGCGCGTTGGGCCCTCGCACTGCAAGGTCGCCGAAGAGCACGCCGTCGGTCACGACAGGCGCAGCGCCGACCTCGAGCGCGACGCGGGGAATCAAGATGCTCCCGTCGTCCTGCCGGAAGTTGCGGGGCCGCACCTTGAGCCCGAGCTCGCCCCGGCCGACGGTGCCCGTCCGCACCGTCACGTTCACCGGAGTCACCACCGGCGACACGGCCGACGATTCTGGAACCGCGATGGCGCCTGGCACGACGTCGACGATGCTGAAGCCCGCACCCTCGACGGCAGCGCTGACGTCGAAGGTCTCTGCCTGGCTCGCCGCGATTTGAACGTCGACCGTGACGGTGACGAGCGTGCCCGGCTGAATCGAACCAGCCGGCGTCACGCTCCGCGGCGTGAGCAGGACTGCCGTCCCGAGGGACGTCGACACCCCAGGGCGCAGGGTGAACGTGCCCTGGGCCGTGCCCTTCGACGTCGTGACCGAAAGCACGACCACCTTGCCAGTCGCCGGGAGCCCGATGATTGCAGGTGTGTTGACCAGCAACAGGCGGTCAGTGCTCCCCTGCTTGATGCGCTGTACGGGGACCGGCGTGCTGTCGAAGCGAATCGCCTGCACGTCAGCGAGCCCTTCGCCCAGCACGACAATCTGCTCACCTACGGTGACGTCCGCCGGCACGATGGTGTCGATGCGCGGCAGAACACCCGCGTCGGCCGCCGTTCCACCGCCCGTGGCGACACCGCCGCCCGCAGCGCCACCGCCGCCCGCAACGCCACCGCCCACAACGCCACCGCCCGCAACGCCACCGCCCGCAACGCCACCGGCTGAAGGGTCGCCACCGCCCATCGACACACCTCCATCGTTCATCGACGGCGCTCCACCGCACGCGACCAGCAACACGACAGAACACCGCACAATCGACGACATGGCTCTCTCCAAGGGAATGGGCGCGACGTGCGCTTTACACGCCGGACGTTTCGCCGCGGCCCGTCTTTGTATCGGGTTCTGCGCTCGCCCAACCCCGCGGAAGAACCACGGAACCGCCGACGTTCTGGCGGAACCCTCGGATTCTCTCGCGGGAATCCGCGAACGCCGCGCCTTCGTCCTGTGCGCCTCCGCATCCTGCGCCGGCCGGTGCCTCACCCTGCCGCCGCACTACAACCATGTGAGCTGCGGCCGCCGACGACGACACCAGAACCGACGCGAATCGACGCGGGCAGCCACCGAACCGCATCGTGAACGCACCCTTACTGGCCAAGGGGCAGCGTGAGAATGGGCGCGTTCCGCGCGCTCGACGGCACCTCGAGGCGGCTCAACTCCATGAGGAGCGCGAAGGTCGCGCGGGTGTCGTGGTCGGCCACGTCGATGAAGAAGCACGAGCCGCGGTACTCGACGCGCACCTGACCGGCCGCGCCACAGCTCCCCGGTGAGGCGCGCACGCGGAACAACCCCTCGAGGTGCTGCGTCCAGTCGTAGGGCGCGCCATCGTCGCGGCGAGTCTCCCGGGCGAACCCGGCCGCCAGGTGCTCCTTCGGCACCTCGACGCCCTGCGCGACGAAGTAGAGCGCCTGCAGCAGCGAGCGCGTCTCGAGGTCGATGCGGGTGAAGCCCCCGGTGGGCTCGGCGAACGGCACGATGGACTCGACACCCACGTCGTACGAGGTGCGCCCGGGAGCCAGATGAAAGGCCGCCCGGAGCTGCTGGCTCTCGGGAGCGTCGAGCGCGCGCGGGTTGAGGTACAGCACTGGCACGCGCTCCTTCTTCTGCAGGCGCCAGCCACTCTCACCCGTCGACACCAGCTCGAGCCCCTGCGCCGCGGCGTCGACGGCTGCCTGCGCCGTCACGGTGCCCGCGGGCAACGGGCCACCCGAGGCGACGAGCCGCTCCTCGTGACCGAAGACGATGTCACCCCGGTCCTGCAGGGCCTGCAGCGCGCGCAGCCCGTCGAGGAAGGCCGAGCCCACGGGAGCGCGGGCCGGCGTGGGGCCGCTGGCCGTCTGCGCGTTGGGCACCCAGTTGAGGTTCTCGAGGTACAGGCGGAAGACGGTCGAGATGGGCCACGTGGTGCGCGCCAGGTACACGGCGCCTTCGAGCGACAACGGGGTGAAGAGGCGCCGTGCGAACTCGGAGTCGTCGAGCGGCGTCAGGCTGAACGTCGGTCGGTCGGCGCCACCCACCTGCGCCTGCGGCAGCACGAGGGGAAACGGAGCGCGGGCCGTCGGGTCGGCGCTGGCGCTGTAGAACGGCGTGCCACCCAGGGACGCGGCGAGCTCGAACTGCGCGGCGATGGAAGAGATGGACAGACTGCTGGGCGTGTCGCCGTAGCGCAGGCGCACGATGTTGAGCAGCAGCTCCTCTTCGGCGGTCGTCTTGATGGTCTCGTTGTAGCGGGCCCGCGAGGCCCGCAGCGCGCCGGGGCCCACGGTGGCGCACGAAGCCCCCACCAACAGCCATGCCACCAGCACGCCATGACGAACCATGGCGCCAGCCTCGTTCCCTTTCGGGCGCGGTCAACTTCGTGCGCTACGGCACGCAGCAGCGCACCGGCTCGCAGGGCTTGCCCGGCTGGCGCGCGAGGCGCTCGAGGAGCTCGGCGTCGGCCTTCGTCGTGGGCTCGCCCCTCGCGTCGACGAAGACCCAGCGCTCCGGTGGCGGTGGCTGGGGAATGCCAGCCGGGCGCTGACAGAGCCGGTCGACCTGAATCCAGTACCCGCTCGCAGCCGCGTCGGTCGGCACCAGCCGGGAAACCTCCTGCCGCCGGGGAGGCTGGCTGGACGGCTCGCCGGCGACCGCGTGGGTGGCGAACCAGGGCCCCACGCCCAGCGTCGGCACGGCGAAGTCGCCCTGCGCCTGCACCACGCGGCCGTTGCACCACCAGAGATTGCCCCGCGGCGGCAGCACGAAGGGCCCGATGGTGGCGCGCGGCGCCTGGCCCACGAGGCACCCGGCCGTCGTCTCCTGCACCGTGCCGCTGAAGCTGAACGGCACCCCTTTCGGCCGCCACGGCTTCGACGACGTCACCACCAGGCCCTGGGCGTCTCGACGAGCCTCGAGCACGAAGTCGACGTCACGAGTCGACCCGGGGCTGCGCCGCGCCGGCGTCGCCTTCGGCGTGGTGAAGGCCCACCCCCACGCGCCGCGCTGGAGCGTCGTGCCCGTCGGCAACACCCACCCCTCGAACGGGAGCGGCCGGGCGAGCGTGGCGTGGGCCGCGACGATTCCACCATCGAGGGCCTGGAGCTCGACCTCGCCCTTCGCCCAGACGTCACCGACGGGCTGTGGCTCGGCCAGCGTGGCCTTGATGAACCCGGTGTCGCGGCTCGCGGTGAAGGGCGTCTTCGCGGCGAGGCGCAGGCCTTCGTACCGTCCGGGTCCGCGCAGCAGGCCCCAGGCGAACACCACCTCGCGCTGCCCTCGAACGAAGGACAGGTCGACCCAGCCCTCGAGCGTCACGCCATCGGTGACGGACACGCCCGCGTCCGTCGCCCAGCCACCCACCTTGAGCTGATTCGGCGCCACGACGCTGACCCGCCAGACGCGCACGTCTGCCGTCGGCTGGCCCAGGAAGCGACGCCCGACGACCTCGATGGGCTCGTTCGTCCGGACGAGCACCTGGCCGCCCATCGTCGTGAACGAGGCGCCCGCCGGGAGCACGCCCTCGAGGGGCACCAACGCCGAGAGTGGAGCCGCCGCCGCCAGCGTGCCGTCCCGAAGCTGCGGCGCGCCGCCGTCGACGCTGAGCTCGAGCCGAACGAAGCCGACTGCTTCTGCTCCAGCCACGCGCTGGCGTCCCTGCAGGGTGCCCGTCACCTCTGGCGCTCCGTTTCGAGTCGCGAGCCGCAGCGTGCCGACGCCGAAGCCAACGCCATCGACCTGCACCGGACCGCGGCTGTCGAGCTCGAGGCCTGGGCCCGACGGGTCGAGGTGGCCATTCACCGAGCTGCCCGGCTCGAGCGCCACCGGTGGGAACCCCGAGAGCTCGAGTCGCCCGGCTTCGGTCAGCGTGCCGCGCACCAGCACGACGGGCGCGGTCAGGCCGGCTCCCTGCCGCTGCGCGATTCCGACGTCACCTTCGACGACGACGCCCGACACCCGTTGGGGCCGGGCCAGCGGGCCATCGAGCCGAACCACGGCGCCAGTCGAACCGAAGGGCGTGACGGACACGCGCGTGGTGCCGGGTGCGAAGTCGACGCCCAGGGCCCGCCACGCCTTCGAGGTGGTGAGCGTCACCCGCCCGCCCGGCATGTTCGTCAGCGTCGAGCCCTCGGGGGCGCACACGTCGGTCGACGGAACGCACGGGGCGGCCGTGAGGACACCGATGACGACGGCGGCGAGCATGAGGGCTTCGTGACGGAACGCGCGGCTGGTTTCTTCACCTGCGACTGAGAACGTTCGCGGGCGTCTGCCGCAGCGCCGTCACTCGGCCACGGGGCAGGGAAAGTCGACCGAGGCCTCGGCGTCGGCGGCCACGGTGACCGTCTTCGTCGCGCCCGGCAGGGTGTTGCCTGCGGCGTCGTAGCAGTCGAACCGCACCTTGTGCGTGCCGGCCTTCACCTTGAGCCCCTCGATGGGCGAGCCGCCCACCTTCTTGCCGTCGACGAAGACGTCGGCGGTGTCCGAGGCGCGCAGGTTCAAGTACCCCTCACCAACGGGCTGCGGCGGAGCCGCCGGAGGCTTCGGCGCGGCCGCTCCAGCGTCGGGCTTCGGGGCGGGCGCTGGAGGGGGCGTTGGTGCGGGGGTGGGCGCGGGGGCGGGCGTTGGCGTCGGTGCCGCGACGCCTGCATCGGCGGCTGGCGGGGTGGTCCCGGCGTCAGCAGCGCGCTCCGTGGGGGCTGCGCGGGCTCCCATGACGGGGAAGGGGCGCACCGCCACCTGCGAGATGGCCACCGGGGCCTGCGGCCCGGCGTTCGAGAGCGAGGTGGCCCCCATCACGCCAAAGGCGAGCGCGCCGAGCCCGAGCAGGCCGGTCCCGCCGACGAGAATCCACTTCGCCACCGCCATGACCGTGGCCCCTTAGCGCCGCTGACGAGGGTCCGCCACAATCGACCGCAGGCCGCGGTCCCACTCCCGCAGGAAAGGGTTTTCCCTCCCCCTCGCCGCTGGTACTCGCGGGCCACACTCTGCAGTCGCCCCAGGGAGGGGTTCGCATGCTCAGCTCGTTGCTCGTCATTTCATTGCTCACCCAGGCCGACGCGGTGGCCGAGAAGTCCGCCGCCGAGCGCGCGGCCCTCGCCGCCGAGAAGGCCGCCGAAGCCGCTGCCAAGGCCGCCGAGGCCGCTCAGCGCATCGCCGACCGCGTCGCGCCCCCGTTGCCTCCAGCAGCGCCGGCCGCTGCCCCCACCGCGGGCGCGTGGGCCGGCACCGCTGGCCTCGGGTTGTCCCTGCTGGGCGGCAACACGCAGACCATCACGCTGACGGGCAACGTCGGCCTCGACAAGAAGTGGGAAGTCTGGACGCTCGGCATTCGCGCCACCGGCGCCTACGGCGTCACCAACCCCGACACGACGGAGAACTCGATGACGGAGGCGCAGACGGTGGCCCGCCGCGCGGGGGCGACGGTGCGTGGAGACCGCTCGTTCGGCGGCATCGTGGCGGCCTTCGCGCTCGGCGGCTTCGAGTTCGACCACGTGAAGAACATCGAGTCGCGCTCCTTCGGCGAGGCGGGCGCCAGCTTCACCATCTTCAACGAGAAGGTGGAGGACCTCGAGAAGCTCTTCTTCCGGCTCGATGCGGCGCTCCGTGGCGGTTACGAGACGCGCTTCACGTACTTCCCCACGCCGGGGCCGGTCAGGACGCCCGCCGTCGCCATTCTCGCGCCGCGCGTCGCCGGCACGTTCCGCTGGGCGCTCAACAAGAACTTCCGCATCTCGGAGGACTTCGAAGTGCTCATCAACACGCTGCCGCCCATCGCGGGCCGCTTCCTCATCAACAGCAACACGAAGCTGAACGCGCGCATCACCGAGAGCGTGTCGTTGGCGCTCGGCTTCCTCATCAACATCGACACGCAGCCGCCCGCGGCGAACCTGCGGCCGTTCGACTACGCGCTGACGGCGGGTGCTGAAGCGGCGTTCTGACGTCTCAGCCATCTTCGAAGCACCGACGCCTCGCGGTCGCCGTCACGGGCCGCGGGGCGTCGTGTTTTCTGCAAGTCGTGTCGCGTCGGGAGCCGGGTCCCGTCACGGGCGCCAGGTGTACGTGGCCTTCACCACCAGCCGCTGCTCCGGCACCGGGGCCATGCCCGCCTGGAACGCGCCGCGCGTGTCGGTGAAGACGACGTACACGAAGGACAAGGGCAGGAACTCCCACGCGAGGCGCGCGTTGAGCAGGCCGATGTTGCCGGCGGTGTCGCGCGCACGAGGTGCGTGACGGCCACCCGCGAGGCCCACAGCACCCCCTCGCCCTCGAAGCGGTTGAGCTCGTAGTTGAGGAACAGGCCGATGTGCGGCAGCGGCGAGAAGCCCACCTGGCCCTGCGCGCGCACGAAGTCGGCGAGGTAGTAGCGCCCCACGCCCACGTTGCCGCCCGCCGAGAAGAGCCGGCTCTGCTCGCTGTAGGCCGCCACGCCGACGCGGTCGTAGACGTACTGCCCCGCGGGAAAGGCCACGCCAGGCACCGGCGCGAACTCGCGGTCGAGGAACTGCCAGGTGCGCTGGCCGTACACCCAGCCGCGGTCGCCGCCCGTGAGCGTCACCCAGAAGGCCTCGAAGTACGCGTTGGCCTCCTGGAACGAGCCGTCCTTCGTGCTCCACAGCACCTGCGCGTCGAGGAACTGCTGCAGCGTGCGCACCCATTTCGGGAGCCACGCGGGCCGGTAGTCGAGGTACCAGTTGGCCGACGCCTGCAGCGCCTCGGTGCGCGACACGAAGCCCGAGCGCGCGCGGTAGCCGGGTGACAGGCCCGACAGCCGCAGCGTCAGGTCGCCCCAGTTGCCCTGCAGGCTGCCCTCGACGGTGCCGGCGAGGCCCAGCGTCGTGGGCGTGCCGTCATTCACCTGGTTGACGCTGCCCGACAGCATCGCCGTCAACGACAGCGGCCCGCGGCGCAGCAGCGTGTCCACCACCGGCACCACGTTGGTTGCGCCGGGTTGGCCCATCGCCTCGAAGTCGTGTCGCAGCACCACCATGCCGCCGGCCCGCGACTCGCCCAGCAGGTGGTGGGAATAGCGCGCCACGCCGAAGAGGCTCGAGCGCTGCGCGTCCGTCGGGAGCGTGTGCACCACCATCGCGCCCAGGCTGCGCTCCGACGAGCGGTACACCCCGCGCGCGCCGCCCGAGAGCGGCTGCGGCTGGCCGTTCGACAGGCCGATGGAGCGGCTGAAGAACGGCTGCACCAGGCCCTGGCCCATGGTGAAGAGGCCCGCGTTCTCGAGGAAGAACTGCCGTCGCTCGGGGAAGAGGACGTTGAAGCGCGACAGGTTCACCACGCGGCGGTCGACGTCGACCTCGGCGAAGTCGGTGTTGCCGGTGAGGTCGACGACGGTGTTCGGCGTGGGCGACCAGGTGACTTCGCCGCCGGCGTTGGGCCGCAGCGTCGGCGCGCCCCCGCGCCAGTCTCCGCGCAGAATCGCGTACGGCCGCAGCTGCAGGTTGAGGCGCGTGCGCGTCGTCGGCGGCTCGGTGAAGACGAGCTGCCCCGCGTACGGCATGCGGAAGGGGCTGAAGGTGCGCGGGTACGGACTGAAGGCCGACTTCTCCATGGTGCGCCGCACGGCCCGCACCGCGTTGAAGCCCCAGACGAGGCGGTCGGGCTCGGTGCGCAGGCTCTTCCACGGCACCTCGAGCTCGACGGTGTAGCCGCCGTCGTCGCGCGTCACGCGCACGTTCCACACCGTGTCCCACTGCGTCTCGATGATTTCGTCGTCGATGACCTGCACGTCGTGCTGGCTGCCCCAGGGCGTGACGAAGAAGCCGAAGGCGTTGCGGCCGTCGCCGAGTGGGTCGAGCACCACGCCGAACCAGTCGAAGCCACGGAAGAGGTTGAAGTCGCGGCGCAGGTCGGTCTGCTGGATGCCGCGCGTGCCGGCCTCGTCGTCACAGCGCGCGCCCACCCACAGGCCGTCGTCGGTGGCGAGCACCTTCACCGTGGTGGGGTGCCGCGCGGGCTCGAGCTGGTCCGGGTCGACCTGCCGAAACCCCGGGAGCGTCGCCGCCGTCATCCACGCCGGCTCGTCGAGCCGTCCATCGAGCACCAGCGAGCCCTCGGCTCGCGGCACCGTCACCTGAGGCCGTGGTGACGGCGGCGGAAAGTCCTTCATCACGTCGGCGAGGACCGGCGCGGAGAGGAGGACGATGGTGGTGAGGGCACTGCGGGACGTCACGGGCGCGGCGACATAACGCCGGCACCTGGCGACGGCCGCATGTTTCGGCGCGCCCTCTGGCTACTCGGTCGCGGCGTTGCGCACGCCCTCGGCGAGGGTGCTGACGATGGCCTTGGTGATGGCGATGAGGGGAATCACCACCAGCATGCCCACGATGCCGCCGAGCGTGCCGCCGACGCTGATGCCGACGATGACGGTCATCGGGTGCATGTCGAGGCTCTTCCCCATCACCACGGGGCTGATGACCATCGCGTCGACGAAGTGCACCACCACGTAGATGGCGACGAGCACGCCCATCGACGGGGCGCTCGGGTCGAGCAGCGAGAAGAAGAGCCCGACCGAGGCCCCGATGAAGGGGCCCGCGAAGGGAATCACGTTCGCCAGGCCGAAGATGACGGCGAAGAGGAACGCGTTCGGCATGCCCACCAGCCACAGCGGAATGGCCACCAGCACGGTGACGAGCAGGTTCTCGACGGCGGTGCCGAGCAGGTACGAGGCAATCTGCCGGTCGACGCGGTCGATCATCACCAGCGCGTTCTCGAAGTAGCGGTTCGGTACCAGCGAGACGACGGCGCGCTTCATGGCCGCGCCGTCGAGCATGACGAAGAAGGCGATGATGAGGGCGAGCACCAGGCTCCCGGCCTGCGAGAGGAGCCCCAGCACCATCGTGGGCAGGCCCTCCATCAGCGACTTGCGCTGCGCCTGGAGCACGTGGCGGAGCTTGTCGAACGCCGCGTGCCAGTCGACCTGCTTGTACCGGGCACTCAGCGAGGCCTGCCAGCCGTCGAGGCGCTGCTCGAGCTGCACCTCGAAGGTGCTCCGCTCTCCAGGTTCGGGCGCCTGCTCGAGCCACGAAGCGAGGGACGGCCAGACGCCGGCGGCCACCAGCGCCAGCCCACCGAGCAGCACCGCGAAGCAGGCCGCCACGGCCTTCGAGCGTGACAGGCCCCGGTTCTCGAGGAAGTCGGCGAGCGGCCCCACCACGTAGGTGAAGAGGAGCGCCGCCACCACGGGCACGACGAGGAAGCGCAGGAGCCAGCCGAGGCCGACGATGGCGGCGAGGGCGAGGGCCAGCACGATGGCGCGAACGACCTGCTCCGCGAGCGTGAGGCGGACGCGGGGAGGAATCAGCGTGCCAGCCGGGAACGAGCCTGGCGTGCTCACCGGTTCTCTCCCGGTTTCTCGAGGACCGGCGGGGTCGTCTTCGACGTCTTCCGCACCGAGTCGGACAGCTCGCGCAGGCGGATGCCGGTGATGCGGGCGAGGTTCCAGACGATGCGCGCGCCCAGCTTCGCGTCACGCTCCAGCAGGCGCTCGAGGTCGGACTGGAAGAGGCCGTAGAGCACGGTGGGCTTGCGCACCACGCTCGAGGCGGTGCGGGCGATGGACTCGAGGAGCGCGAGCTCTCCGAAGAACTGCCGCTCGCCGAGCGTGACGAGCAGCTTCTCGCTGCCGTCGTCCAGGTGCATGACGATGTCCACCGCGCCCGACTTGATGAGGTACATGCCGGCGCCGGTCTGGCCCTCGCGGAAGACGACCTCGCCGGGCGAGTACTCGCGCACGTGGAGCAGCGTGAGGAGCCGCTCGAGGTCGCGGTCCTTCAGGTCCTTGAACAGCGGCACGGCGCGCAGGGTGGCCAGCTCGTCTTCCGCCGTCGCCGCGCCCGCTGGAGGCTTCCAGAGCGCCAACTCCGTTTCGACCATCGCTGATCCGTACCATCGGGGCCCGGCCACGCAATTCCGCGTCCGCTCAGTCGGCGCAGTCGAACCCGTCGAGCAGCCGCGGCGCCTGGCCGGGCAGCAACACGAGCAGCGCGCGCTCCTCGGCCAGCAGGCGGCCGGTGACGAGGCTCAGGGCCATTCAGGCGACACGAGAAGCTGGCCTGGCCGTCCTTCGTCCACAGCGCCTTTTGGGCGCGGACTGCCTTGGTCCGTCCGGGCTCTTCGAAGGCGCGAACGCCGTTCCTCGAGAGCGCCGCGTCGTCGGCAGCTCGAGGCCACGGGCCGGTCGTTGATGTGAGGCCGTTCAGTATCGAACCGGCGGCGCTTCCCCATCCCGGCTAGCCCCCCAGCAGCGAATGATGCCCGAGGGCGCCACCGCACACCCGTGGCTCGAACCAAGCCCCACCGAAACGAATTGCCCGGTTGGGCGATTGTCCCGAACGCCATCGAAGTTGTTGCCCCAGCACGAGAGCGTCAAGTCGGTCGGCTGGCCGGGCGTACTGACGATGCCACACGAGACACCGCTGCCTGCCGCAAGGCGCACGAAGTTGCTCGTCGGAACGCCGACCAGCGCTGGCGAACCCGACGGGCCCCAACAGTCGACTCGACCCTGGAGCCGGTCCGTCGCGCTCACCCGCGTCTCGCGAACCGCGCAGCAGTGGGAAAATCCACATTGCACCAACGCATAGCCATTCGGCGTGGTGGGCCTCGTTCCGCTTACATTCACCGAGGTGATGGCACCGGTCGTCGCGTCGAGTGTTGCGTAGCTGTTACTCCCCGGCGAGCTCCGTCCTGAGAGCCAGAAGACGTTCGACAGGGTGGGAGGCGAGTCGCCGAAGCAGGTGGCTGTGTACGCGCTGGTGATGGCGCACGCGAACTGCCCACCACCGTAGATGGCAGCGAAAGTTCCCGAGTTCGGCTTGTTGGGCGCGGTGTCCATCACCACGCCGCCGTTCAGCGACGTCCCCCAGCACCTGACGCCGCCACTCGTCGGCAAGGCGCAGGACCACGCGATTCCCGTTGCGATGTCGAATGCGACGAGGCCAGCGGGGACGGCGGTTTGTCCGCTGCTGTTGAGCCCCCAGCATTCCACGGCGCCGTTCGAGCGCAGCCCGCACGTGTGGCTCTGGCCCGCAGACACCTTCACGAAGCCTGCGGTGCTTTGTGTCGCGCACTCGGGGCCCACCCAGCCCGGCTGGCACGTGCAGGCAGCCGTACCGCTGGCGTCGGAGCAGGTGCCATGGCCGTTGCACGACGATGGCGAGAAGGTCGCGCACGTCGGCAGGCATGTCTGGTTGTTGTCGTTGTCCTGGAAGCCTGCCGCGCAGGTCTGGCACTCGGTGCCTCCGAAGCCCGGGTCGCAGGTGCAGCGGGGCGTACCGGTCGAGTCCGAGCAGGTCCCCCGAAAGCTGCAGTTGGAGAGAGCCTGCGGCACGCAGGTCGAGCCACACAGGGCAGAGCCGTTGCTGCAGCTGCAGAAGTACTCGGTCGGGTTGATACCGGACTGGCACGTCACCGTGCTCCCCGGGAGCGCGGTGCACGGCGAACAGCGCGTGCCGCACGAGTTCACGCTGTTGTCGGGCAAGCACTGGTTTCCGCAGCGGTGGTAGCCGGCGTTGCACGTGAATTCACACGCGCTCCCATTGCAGACGGGTGAGGCGTTGGCGGGAATCGTCGGGCACATCGCGCAGCCGGCGCCGCACTTCCGAAAGCCTGCGTTGCAGGTGAAGTCGCAAGTCGTGCCCGCGCACGACGGTGTTCCGTTGGCTGGCGCGCTACACGCGAGGCACGCACTGCCGCAGCGCAGGAAGCCAGGGTCGCAGGTGACGCTGCATTGTTGGTTCGTACAGGCGGCGACGGCGTTCGGCTCACTGGGACACAGACTGCATGACGACGGGCCGCAGCTGTTGACCGCGGTGTTGGGGACGCAGGTCTGGCCGCAGGCGTGTTGACCCGACGGGCAGGTGCAGGTGTTCCCGGAACAGGTCGCGCCTTGCGGGCATTCAGAGTTGATGCGGCAGCCGACCGAGCAGGTGCGAGTCACCGGGTCGCAGCTGAAACCTGGAGCGCAGCCTCCAGCCGCCACGCAGTCGGTTGGGAGCGGGCGGCACGCGCCCGCGGTGCAGACCTGGCCCGAGCTGCACTGGACTCCGCAGCCGCCGCAGTTGTTCTCGTCGCTGAGCTGGTCGAGGCACACGGTGCCGCAGCGGATCAGCGTGCCACCGCACAAGGCGACGCCAGCGTCGGCACCGCTCGAGCCGCCCGCTGAACCTCCAGCGGTCGTTCCACCCGCCGTCGAGCCGCCCGCGGTGGAGCCGCCCGCTGAGCCGCCCGCTGAGCCACCCGCCGTCGAGCCGCCCGCTGAGCCACCCGCTGTCGAACCGCCCGCTGAGCCGCCCGCCGCCGAACCGCCCCCCGCCGAGCCACCCGCTGCCGAGCCACCCGCTGCCGAGCCACCCGCTGCCGAGCCACCCGCTGCCGAGCCACCCGCTGCCGAGCCACCCGCTGCCGAGCCATGCCGAGCCACCCGCCTCACCGCCGCCAGTGCCGCCCTGGGTCACGCAGGTACCGATGATGCAGACGCGCCCGGGTTCGCACGCTGTGCACTGCGAGCCGCCTGACCCGCATTGGCTCGAGCTCTGTGAAAGCACGCACTCACCGGTGGAGTCACAGCACCCCTGGCAGGTGCCGGGTCCGCAGGTCGGCGTCGGCGTCGGCATCGAACACGCCGAGATCAGACCCAGCGCGCATGCAACGAAGGCAATTCGGTTCATGTGTGTCTCTACACTTCGCGTTCACAGGAAGGGCAACTGCGAAGCGAGATCCGAGCCCGGCAGCCGAGACCGCCCACCCGCCGTTGTAGAGGCC
Organism: Myxococcaceae bacterium; assembly: GCA_025459425.1. GTDB lineage: Bacteria > Myxococcota > Myxococcia > Myxococcales > Myxococcaceae > Xiheimicrobium. Next base: position 16,005 of record JALOQF010000181.1, read on the forward strand.
CGAGACGAGGCCACTTCTTCGTCTCCAGAACACGAGCTTCGCGCCTGAGGCGTTGGGGGTACGGACTCGACTTCATGTTGCCCACCGGCAGTTGAGCGTCAGCATTCCCTTCACGCTGCGCTTCACGGTGGTGAAGGAGAGGCCTTCCCCGTCCCACTGCCGTCCGACGACGAGGTGACGGCGATGCTGGCCCGGGTGCTGCGGCAGGCCCGGCTGCCCTGCATGTCGACGAAAGGCGCGGCTGAAGGCGGCGTGGCTCTCGTAGCCGAGCGCACGACCGACCTCGTCGACCCAGTCGCCCCCTTCCCGCAGTCGCTGAGCCGCAAGCGACATCCTCCACGACGTGACGTACGTCATGGGGCTGCAGCCGACGAGCTCACGGAACCTCGCCGCGAAACGCGACGGGGACAGCGAGGCAAGGCGCGCGAGTCTCGCCACCGTCCACGGCTGTCCGGGCGACGCGTGCACCGCGCTCAGCACCTTCGCGATGCCAGCGTCTCGAGCACCAGCCAGCCAGTTCCCCCGCACTGACGTCGGCGCGCACAGCAGCACCTCGCAGCACCGCATACCTCGTACGACCGGAGACCACATGCCCCTCGTCACGATTCGAATCACCCGGGAAGGGACGAGCGCTGACCAGAAGGCTGCGCTCATTCGAGGGGCAACGCTGCTGCTGCAGCAGGTCCTGCAGAAGGACCCAGCGACGACCATCGTCATCATCGACGAGGTCGAGACCGACAACTGGGGCATTGCGGGCGAGGCACAGATGAAGACCTGAAGGTTCGATGGGCCAGCGCTCATTCTCCGTCCTGCCGCCCAATCCGCGCCGGCGCTCCCAAACCCGAGGGTCGAGCCCCTTGGCGCGCCCTCGACAGCCGCTACAGTGCGCGCGCTTCGAAACGAAAGGTCGCATGTCTTCCCGCACGAGCGCCTCCAACCTCTCGCACGTTCCTCCTCGCACCACTGAACGCCGGTTCGCCACGCGTGACGAAGCCGTCGCCCATGCGCGCACGCAGGCCCGAGACGTCGTCGTCACCCGTCAACCCGAGGGGTGGTTGGCAGAGCCCGTCTCAGGGCGCGCGGCGGCCGCGGCGGTGGCAGGCAGCCGCGAGGCGTTGCTCGTCGACGCCGCCGGTACCCTGCACACGTCGAGGGGAGGCCAGTTCGTTCCGCTGGCCGACGGCTTCACGGCCGCGGCGGCGTCACGCGTCACCGCCTCGGCGCTCCCGGCCGTTCCCGCCACGAAGCAGCTCAACCACGGCCGCAACGTCGAGTGGACGCCAACCTTCGCCTTTCGCCCGGGCCGCGACATCGAGCAGCTCGTCGACATCATGAAGTGGGTGAGCGACCACGTACCGCCCGGGCTGCCCCTCAAGGCCGCCGGCAGCAAGCACTCGTGGTCGCCCGCAGCCGCGACGAACGGCGTCTCGATTCAACCGACGGGCCTCAGCTTCATCGAGCGCATGCCCCAGGCCGGGCTCTTCCGCGTCGGCAGCGGCACGCGCATTCGCGAGCTCAACCAGGCGCTGTGGCAGCAAGGGCGGTCGCTCCCGGTGCTGGGCGGCTTCGACGGGCAGACGGTGGGCGGCGTGTTGCCGACGGGCACCCATGGCTCGGTCTTGAGCTCCGGGCCGCTGGCCGAGCGGTTGATCAAGAGCATCGACCTGGTGACGCCGCAGGGTGAGAAGGTGCGCATCGAGCCCCGCGGCGGGCTGACCGACCCCGACGCCTTCGCGCGCACGAACCCCGGGTGGAAGCTGGTTCAGGACGACGAGGTGTTCGACGCCGCGAAGATCAACGTCGGCACCTTCGGCGTGGTGCACAGCTACGTGCTCGACACGGTGCCGCGCTTCTTCATGAAAGAGGTCCGCACCGAGACGACCGGCGAGGCGCTCCAGCAGCAGCTCGCTGGCGGCAACATTCGCCGGCTCGCCCAGAGCGACGACACCCGCGCGCCCACGCAGCCGCTCGACGGCCACCCGCCGCACGCGTACCACCTCGAGTTCCTCTGGAACCCCCACTCGGACAAGGTCATCGTCACCTCGCGCCAGCCGCTGCCCGAGGCCGAGGGGAAGCGCCTCGAGGGCACGAAGGCCGACGCGGCCCGCCCGTCGCGCAGCCTCTTCCGCACCTTCACCATGCCGTCCGAGCTCGGTCGCCCGCGCTGGGCCGAGGCGTTGTTCACGCACCTCCATGGCGCGGTCTCGGCCGTCAACGACGTGGTGCTCGAGGTCGCGCCGAAGATGGCGGTGAAGTCGGTCGACAGCCTCTTGTCGATGATGGTCGACCGCGATGGCTACGTCGCCCGCAGCTACAACGTCTTCAACATCGGCGACGGGCCCAACCAGCTCCCGGCCCAGTCGGCCACCCTGTCGGTACCGCTCGAAGGCGACCAGTACCTCGAGGCGATGAGCATCATTCGCGACACCGCCAGGAAGTTCGCCGAGGAGAAGGGCCAGTACCAGACGGGCCCCATCTCGCTGCGCTTCGTGAAGGGCTCGAAGGCGCTCCTGGGTGACCCGGTCGACGTGTGCAAGTTCGAGATCATCTTCTCGGGCAACGACAAGGGCGACCAGCGCCTGGCGCGTGAGCTGACGCAGGCCTACGACACGGCGCTGCGCGCGCGCTTCGGGCCGGGCGTGCGCGTGCACTTCGGTCAGCTGCAGCCGAACGAGACCGACGGGCCCGAGCGGCTGAAGGCGAGCTTCCCGGGCTTCGAGAAGTTCGACGCGGTGCGACGCTCGTTCGACCCGAACGGCCGAATGCTCAACGCGTGGCAGAAGCGCCTGTTCGGCGTCGAGTAGCGCCAGGCCGTCGTGCGACCGCCGGGCCGCGTGTCTCTTTCTCCGAGGCTGCCTACACTCGGCGCATGTCCGACAACCTCTACCTCCAGACCGAACACGAGCCGGTGCGCGACGAGCTGCAGGTGGCCGCGCTGAAGACGACGGGCGCGCTGCCGAACGAGCTCCGCGGCCTCTACGTGCGCAACTCGCCCAACCCACAGTTCGCGCCCATCGGCCGGTACCACTGGTTCGACGGCGACGGCATGGTGCACGGCGTGCGGTTTCGTGACGGGCAGGCCAGCTACACGAACCGGTGGATCCGCACGGCCGGCTTCGAGCGGGAGCGCGCCGAAGGTCAGGCCCTGTGGACCGGCATCATGGAGCCCGCCCGCCGCAAGGACCTGCCCGGCGGTCCGCTGAAGGACACGGCGAACACCGACCTCGTCTTCCACCAGGGCCGGCTCTACGCGCTGTGGTGGCTGTCGGGCACGCCGTACGAGCTCGACGTCACCGACCTCTCCACGAAGGGCCCGCAGACGTTCGGCGGCCGGCTCACCGGTGGCTTCTCGGCGCACCCGAAGGTCGACCCGCGCACGAACGAGCTCGTCTTCTTCGACTACTCGCTGATGAAGCGGCCGTTCATGCGCTACGGCGTGGTGTCGGCCCAGGGCGAGCTCGTGCGGTACGAGGCCATCGAGACGCCGGCGCCGCACATCCTCCACGACATGGCCATCACCGAGCGCTTCTCGGTGCTGATGGACTTTCCCCTCGGGTGGGACCTCGCGAAGTTGAAGGAGGGCAAGCGCCGCATCGCCTTCGACCGCTCGACGCCGAGCCGCTTCGGGCTTCTCCCGCGGCTGGGCACCGCCGCCGACGTGCGCTGGTTCGAGGCCGAGCCCTGCTACATGTACCACACGGTCAACGCCTACGAGGCGGGCGACGAGGTGGTGCTGCTGGGCTGTCGCGTGAAGGACCTCATCCCCGAGACGCAGGACACCACGGGCCAGGTCGCGCGCCTCGACACCATCGAGCTGGTGCCGCACCTGTACGAGTGGCGGTTCAACCTGAAGACCGGCGCCACCACCGAGCGGCAGCTCGACGACGTGGCCACCGAGTTTCCGCGCATCAACGACGTCGTGCAGGGGCGCCGCGCGGCCTTCGCGTACCACCCGCGCGTGGCGAAGCGGCCCGACCTCATGTTCGACGGCCTCATCAAGTACGGCTTCGGTGACGGGTCGGCGAAGCAGCTCGCGAGCTGGTCGGCGCCGACGGGTTGGTTCGTGGGCGAAGCGTCGTTCGCTCCGTCGGACACGGCGCGCGGGGAAGACGACGGGTTCCTCGTCACCTACGGCACCAACGCGCGCGAGCAGCAGTCGGCGGCGTTCGTGCTCGACGCGAAGACGATGGAGCTCGTCAGCACCGTGCACCTGCCGCGCCGCATTCCGCTCGGGTTCCACTCGTACTGGTGCCCGAAGGTCTGACGAGGCCTGCGGCCGCCCGCTGCGTGCCCTGCCCGCTGACGGGGGCGACGCTCGGCTGGGCAGGGGAGGCGCTCGTCCATACGAGGTGGTGACCCTCCCTCGCTCGAGCTGCCCATGACGTCATTCGCCCTGTGGCTGCACCTCACCTGGCTCGTCACCACCGGAGCCGAGCCGCGTGCATCGAGTCCGTACCGGCTGCGCGCCGACGCCGGGGTTCCGACCGGCCCGATGAGCCCGTTCGACTTCGAGCGCGGCCGCCGCGTGGCGCTTCCTCCTTCGTGGACCGGAGTGCTCGTGCTCGGTGTCGTGTCAGCCTCGGCCGTCAGGGAACAGCTCGAGCCCAAACGTGACGACATCGAGCGGTGCGCGCGCGGCGAGGCGCCTGCGTCGAAGCCCCTCGCCGTCGACGTCAGCTTCGTGGTGTCACGCAAGGGCCGCGTCGTGAAGACGACCATTCTCGGCGGGCCCCCGTGCCTGCGTGCGATGCTCGCCGAGCTCGACTTCGGGACCCAGGAGAAGCCCTCGCAGGTGATGGTGAACCTGCACTTCGACGCAAAGGGTGAGGGGCCGCGCGGACCCGATGGCGAAGCCGACACGGCTCGACGAGAGTGACGCCCATGCCCCCCGACTCGATGGACCTTTCCCGCGTGATGCTGAAGCGCCGGCGCACCAAAATCGTGGCCACCGTCGGCCCGGCGTCGAACAGCCCCGAGATGCTCGCGAGGCTGGTGGGGCTGGGCGTCGACGTCTTCCGCCTCAACTTCTCGCACGGCACGCACGAGCTGCATGGGCAGGCGTTCTCGCTCATTCGGGAGGCCGCGGCGCAGGCGAACCGGCACGTCGCGGTGCTGGCCGACCTCTGCGGCCCGAAGATTCGGGCGGGCACCTTCGAGGGCGGGTCGATTCCGCTCGAGCGCGACGAAGAGGTGGTCATCTCGACGCGGCCCGGCGTGGTGGGCCGCAAGGGCCTCATCCCGTCCGAGTACACCGCGCTGGCGAGCGACGTGAAGGTGGGCGACCGGGTGCTGCTCGACGACGGCAACCTCGAGCTCTCGGTGCTGTCGACCGACGGCGCCGACGTTCGCTGCCGCGTGGTGCATGGGGGCACGCTCAAGAACAAGAAGGGCATCAACCTGCCTGGCGTCGCGGTGTCGGCCCCGGCGCTCACCGAGAAGGACCGGGCCGACGCGCTCTTCGCGGCGGGCCTGGGCGTCGACTTCCTCGCCTTGTCCTTCGTGCGCAGCGCCGATGACGTGCGCGGCCTCAAGGCGCTGCTCGCTCAGCACGGTCACGCCACGCCGGTGGTGTCGAAAATCGAGAAGCCCGAAGCGCTCGGCTGCATCGGCGACATCATCGAGGCGTCCGACGCCATCATGGTGGCGCGCGGAGACCTGGGCGTCGAGCTGCCGCCCGAAGAGGTGCCGCTCATTCAGCAGGAGCTCGTCCGCCTCAGCCGCCGGCACCACCGGCCCGTCATCGTCGCCACCCAGATGCTCGAGTCGATGATCGACTCGCCCCGCCCCACGCGCGCCGAGGTGACGGACGTGGCGTCGGCGGCGTTCGGGCACACCGACGCGGTGATGTTGTCGGCCGAGACGGCGTCGGGCGCGTACCCGGCCGAGGCGGTGGCGATGATGGACCGCGTGCTGCGCATGGTCGAAGGCTACAGCTGGAAGCACGGCTACTTCGGCAAGGTGGCGCCGCTCGCTGACGCCGAGGCCGTGCGCGTGTCGTCCGGCGTGTCGCGCGCGGTGTCGATGCTGTCTGGCGACCTCGAGGTGCGCGCGGTGGTGGTCCCGACGCACTCCGGCGCGACGGCCCGCGTGGTGAGCGCCGAGCGCCCTGCCGCTCCAGTGCTGGCGCTCTCGGCGAAGGAGGCGTCGTGCCGCAGGCTGTCGCTCTCGTGGGGCGTCACGCCCGTGCTGATGAGCGCCGAGGCGTTGCGCCACCCGGCCAGCACCGCGCGCGCGCACGTGCTGGAGCAGGGACTGGGCGCCCGGGGAGAGCACGTGTTGCTCGTCTGGGACTCGGACCCGCAGCACCAGGGCGCCGAGCCGACGGTGTCAGTGCTGACGCTGTAGCCCTGGCCTGCACAGGTGCACCGACCTTGCGCGAGCAGCCCGCGCGCTTCGGACTCTCCGAGCTGGACGTTCCTTGAGCTCCCCGCGTGCGGCGAGGCAGGCTGCCGACGTGCCCGACATCTCCAACCCCTTCGAGTGCGAGACACGAGCGGCGTGGCGTGCGTGGCTCGAAGCGCACCATTCCACCGCGCGCGAGGTGTGGCTGGTGGCGAACCTGAAGGAGTCCGGGACCGGCCTGTCGTACCTCGACGTGGTCGAAGAGGCGCTCTGCTTCGGGTGGATCGACGGGCTGGCGAAGAAGTGGGACGACGAGCGCACGGCCCAGCGGCTCACACCCCGGCGCAAGGGCAGCCAGTGGACCGAGCTCAACAAGGAGCGCGCCCGCCGCCTCCTCGCGCTCGGGTTGATGACGCCCGCCGGCCGCGCGGTGTTGCCAGACCTGACGGACCGGCCGGTGGTGCTCGCTCCCGACGTCACCGCGGCCTTCGAGCAGGCGCCCGGGGCGCTCGCCTTCTTCCGCGCCCAGCCCGAGCTCTACCAGCGCGTGCGCCTGGGCTACGTCGAGGAGCAGCGCCGCAACCGGCCCGAGTTCGAGCGGCGCCTGAAGAACCTCATCACGAAGTCCGCGGCCAGGGAGCGCTTCGGCAACTGGAACGACGAAGGCCTGCGCGTCAGCGCGCGTACACCACGTACTCGCCCTGCGGCGGGAGCGCCTTGAAGCCGGTTCGGTGTGCCGCCTCGGCCACCGTCTTCGTGCAGTCTTCTCCGTGCAGCTCGACCAGCATCGCGCCCACCCGGGCCAGCCACGCCGTCTCTTCCGAGAAGAGCTGACGTTCTCCGCTCTCGATGTCGACCTTCAGCAGGTCGATGCGCGCGCCGTTCGACAGCTCGTCGATGGTGAGGCCGCGCATGCCGGAGCGCTCACCACCCAGCGGCACCTCGCGCATGCGGAAGGCCCAGCTCTCGTCCTGCGGGTTCTCGATTTCGAGCATCACCGAGCGAGGCCACACGGCGCCCTCGACGATGGAGACGTTCGGGTACGAGGCGCAGTTCTTCCGGGCGAGGTCGGCGTTCTCCCGGTCTGGCTCGACGGCGACGACGCGGGCGGTCGGGTACGCGCGGGCGAGGAACACCGCCGTGCAGCCGATGTTGGCGCCCGCGTCGACGATGAGGGTGGGTGGCGACGGCAGCGAGAGCGCGCACTGCCGCAACCCGAACGTCTGCCACAGCACCAGCACGTCGGGTTTGGTGGGCCGAATCGTGAGCGGGTGGGGGACCCCCGACAAGCGGGCCTCGAAGGTGGCGCCGCGCGGCGTCCGCAGGACGGTGAGGAGCTGGCCCAGGCCGAAGTCGAAGAGGAAGAAGCGCACCGTGCCCACGACGTAGCGCCATGCATTCGAAAACATGGCGCGGGCTCCTAGCCCGAAAGCAACGGGCGGCGCCACGACAGCTCACGGAGCCGCGTCGTACGACAGCACCAGCAGCGCGGCGCTCTCCGGCTCCTCGGCCGGTTTGTCGTCGGCCTTGCCCTTCGGCGCCGCCCTGGTGGGCTTCTTCTTCGCCTTCGACGCATCTGGCACCAGCTCGAGCCGGCAGCTGCCCGAGGTGCCACAGCTGATGGTGGCGGGGAGCGACGTGAAGCTGCCCTCTTCGATGGCGGCCAGCACCACGCGCGGCTCGGCCAGCGCGTCCTTCGACATCGGGAGCGTCGGCAGCACGCGCTTGGCCACCGCCACCGCCTCGGCGCCCACCGTCTTCGTCGTCAGCCCCGCCGCCTTGATGCTGAAGCGGTACTGCACCCGCTCACACCCGCCGAGCTCGACCGTCACTTCGGTGCCGTCGGCCAGCTTGAGCGCCTGGCGCACGAGCCGCTTCTCTTTCTTCGTGGAGAGCAGCTTGAGGCCCTTCGGCAGCTTCGCGGCGTACTGCGCCACCAACACCTTCGGCTCCACGGCGCAGTCCTGGGCATGCGCGACGACGGACAGCAGGGACAGGCACAGGAGAACGAGGCGCATGATGCGCGTCACGCTACCACCGCAGGCCTCACCTCACGCGGCGCTGTTTCGGTCCCTCTCCGTCGAGGAACCAGTGAGCGCTGGTGTCGCCGGCGTCGCCCCAGACGGGAGCGCACGTTCATTTCGGTTTCCGCGCCACTCTGAGCGAGACTGTCGGAATCGTGGCCGCGTCTCTCATCGGGCAGAAGCTGGGTGACTACGAGGTCGTCTCGCGGCTCGGCACCGGCGGCATGGGCGCCGTCTTCGAGGCCCGGCACCCCGTCATCGGCAAGCGCGTGGCCATCAAGGTGCTGCACCCGGCCTTCGCAAAGGACCCCAAGGCCCTCGAGCGCTTCGTCAACGAGGCGCGCGTCGTCAACACCATCGGGCACCCGGCCGTCGTCGACATCTTCAGCTTCGGCGAGACGAGCGAGGGCCTGCACTACTTCGTCATGGAGTTCCTGAAAGGGCGCTCCGTCGACCAGCTCGTCGAGGGCGGGCCGCTGCCGCTGGGCCAGGCGCTCGAGCTGGGCTGTCAGCTGCTCGAGGTGCTGGACAAGGCGCACCAGGCGAACGTGGTGCACCGGGACCTCAAGCCGCAGAACCTCGTCGTCGAAGACGGGCCGTCTGGCCAGCGGCTGCGGGTGCTCGACTTCGGCATCGCCAAGTCCATCAGCGCGGAGCTGAAGCAGCAGCTCACCGGCAGCGCGATTCTCGGAACGCCCGGCTACATGGCGCCGGAGCAGATCGACTCGGCCCCGGTGACGCCGCGCACCGACCTCTACTCGACGGGCGCGGTGCTGTTCGAGCTGCTCACCGGGAAGCGGGTGCTCGAGGGGAGCAACATCGGCCAGCTGCTGCTGAAGGCGCTGCACGAGCCGGCGCGGCGCGCGTCGTCGGTGAAGCCCGACGTGCCCGCCGAGGTGGACGACTTCGTCGCCTCGCTGCTCGAGCGCGACCCGTCATCGAGGCCTCCCAGCGCCCGCGCCGCGCTGGAGACGTTGCGGCGGCTCCAGGCCGAGCTGCAGCACCACGGCAGCCTGCCGACGCGCTCCGAGCTGCCCATCGTGAAGGAGCCGGCGAAGCGCCCGATGGTGCCCGGCGTCGACGACAAGGCCACCAACCAGGTGAAGGCCCACCGGCCGAGCGTCGACATGCACGAGGTGGGGCAGCGCACCGAGCCCGCCTGGGAGGCCCGGCACGCGCCCGCCCCGGCGATGCCGCCGCCTCAGCGCGGAAGCAACCCGTCGATGTCGAAGCAGAAGGCCGACGAGCCGTCGACGCGCGCGACGCCGAAGGTGGAATCGAAGCCGGCGCCCGTGCCCGAGGCGGTGGTGGCGACGGCCATCGACCGGAAGATGGTGGCGCGCATGCGCGAGGTCGAGGCGCCCCCAGGTGGCGGGGCGGTGAAGTGGGTGGTGCTCGCGGGCGTTGGGCTGCTCGCGGGCCTCGGCGCGTGGTGGTTCTCGCGCGGGTGAGCCGTCTCCGTTCAACTCGAGGGCGAGGCCTCTGCAAGGCGGCTCACGTCACTCACGGGGGCTCTGGCGCTCCGCTGACCCTCGACCGGAGCCACTGCTCCATCAGCCGCTCCCGCTCGCCCTCTCGCAGCGAGTCGATGACGAGGTTCGCCACCAGCACGCCCAGCCCCGCGAGGTCGATGACCGTGGCGCGGTAGTCGAATGGCTGCTGCGCCGAGGCTTCGACGAGCGGGCGGCCGAGGGCGAAGCCGGCGTTGACCACCAGCGCCAGGGCCCAGCCCCAGCGCTGCACGCGCAGGGCGGACTTGCGGGCCTCGAGGGCCTGCATGAACACGCGCTCGGCGCGCTCCGAGAACTGCGCGCGGTCGAAGTCGGGCGAGGGCGCGAGGCGCTTTGCATCGTCGAGGAGCCTGCGCGGTCCATCCACCACCCAGGAGCTGGACAGCACGTCGAACGTCGACAGGAGCGCGGCGACGGCCCCTGCAATCATCATGGACGCCCCGTCGGCGCGAACGTCACACCACGTCGCGCAGGGTGCGTTGGCCGTCGCGAGGCCTACGGCACCGATGCCGATGAGCGTGGCCGACGACGTCGCACCGAGGAGGATGGAGCGCGTGCGGTCGCGCGCCTCGACGGCCGTCAGCTGCTCCAGCAGGCCGAGGAGCCTCGTGAACTCGTCGTCCGTCACGCCAAAGCCGGTCGAGACCGGCGCCGACGCTTCCCACGCTGCCACCGCGCGGGGGCCGTAGGGCGTCGAGAAGAGCGCGGCGAGCGCCGGCGCCCCACGTCGGCCCGGCGACCGCTCCTCGACGGGCTCGAGTGCGTCGAGGGGCTGCTCCGGGTCTTCGCTGAGACGGCTCCGCGTGCCCGTCGCCAATGACTCCACCACGAGGTGTCGCGCCAGCTCGGCGGGCACCCTCACGCGGAGCGGCTGCTCGGCCTCGACGTGGGCTTCCAGCCAGCGGGTACCAGCGACGTCGCGCAGGGCGAGCCGCGTCGCGGAGCCGGCCGGGCGCCGAAAGCCCACCATTCCCGCGCGCGGGAGCCGGAGAAAGGCGCGGTCATCGACGCCGGCTGGCGCTCGCGCGAAGACGGTGGGCCTGAGGCGCGCGTTGCGCACGTCGGAGGCGGCGATGGCGACGAAGCGCCTCAGCTCGCCATAGGTGATGACCTCGTCTCCATCGAGGTCGGCCGGCCCGGCCAGCCCGGAGCGCAGGAGGTAGCTGAAGACGCCCGACTCGAGCTCACTCCACTCCCACGTCTCGGCGTTGGCGCCGGTGGACAAGAACACCCCGACCTGCGGCAGCCGGCGCGCGAGGCCGTTGGCCAGGTCCTCCGGAGTCCCGAAGCGGCGGCCGCCCGGCTTCCGGGGGCTGAGCATGAAGAACGAGTTGCAGCTGTCGAGCACGAGGTGCACCTCGGCCGCCCGCACCGTCGACAGCCAGGCCTCGAGGGCCGCGCCCGTCAGGCGGCCATCTTCGAGCTCGAGAAAGCCCTGACCGGCCTCCACGTCGCCGTGCCCTGCGAAGAAGAGGAAGAGGCCGGCCGCGCCGTTGGCCCGCTCGAGGCGCTGGCGGACGGTCTCGAGCGCGTCCTTCACGGCCTTCTCGGTTGGCGCTGCCGTCACCCGCACGCCCAGGTCGCGAAGGCCGCTCGAGTCGTCATCGAGGCGGGTGAGGACGAGGCGCCGCTCCTCGGGCACCGTGGAGCCGAGCGTGAGCGCGTACCGAATGGCGTCGTCATCGGCGTAGGCCAGCCGTTCCCGGCCCTGCGTGGGCGACGCGTTGTTGCCGATGATGAGCGCGTGCCACTCGGTGGGCACGGCAGAGGCGACCAGCGCCCCGAGGAGCAGCGGACTCACAGCGTCTGGTCCTTCGGCTGCGCTTCACAGGCGAAGGTGAGTTCGCGGTCGAAGCTCGGGTCGATGATGTCGTCGGTGGTCGGCACGGCCATCACCACGGGCCCGCTGCCCGACCACCCCCACGCCGAGACCCACAGCAACCGCTCACCGGTGACGCGATGGGCTCCGCCACAGAAGCCGCGCATGACGTCGGTGGCCCGGCGTCGCCCGCGCGGGCCCTCGATGAAGTGGACCCGGCCTCCACTCCGGTCGGGATTGGTGACGCCCAACCTCGCGGAATTCGAGCCAAAGCTACGGTTGACGGTTGGCACCTGAACATGGGCACAGCCGAGGAGGAGAAGGACGGGGAGGAGAGACAGTCGGCGCACGGTGGGTTCCTTTCACAGCAGGGCACCCCGCAGCCATGCGTCTGTTGAATCAGCACTGGCTTCAACAGCGGCTCGCCTCCGGTGTACTGATGAGCATGGCTGCCAAGCCCGTCCTGCGCATCGTCACGGCCGACGTCGAACGCTCGGACGAAGCCCTGATGGGGGCGGTCGCGACTGGTGATGCCGAAGCCTTCAGGGTTCTGGTGGAGCGGCACCTCGCGGGCGTGCGCCGCTTCTGTGCCAGGGCGACCCGGGCCGACCTCGCAGACGAGCTCACCCAGGAGACGTTCACCCGGCTGTGGCAGACGCGTGCGCGCTGGAAGCCCGGCACCGGCTTCACCGCGCTCCTCTACACCGTGGCGCTCAACCTCTGTCGCAACCACGCCCGGGGCCAGAGCCGCGGCCTACGCGCCTTCTTCCTCGTGGAGAAAGAGGGCCAGCCGCACGCGCCCGCGCCGGACGAGCTTCTCGACGCGAAGGAAGACACGGCCCGCCTGCGACGGGCGCTCGAGTCGCTTCCCGACGCCCAGCGTGAAGCGCTGCTGCTTCAGTACGCCGCTGGGCTCGACTCCTCCGCCGTTGGCGAAGCCCTGGGCTGCAACGCGTCGACCGCCCGGAGCCGTGTCTTTCACGGGCTGCGTCGGCTCCGCGAACTCCTGGGAGAAACGCCATGACGTGTCCCGACGAAGCGCAATGGACCGAGTTCGTCGTCTCGCGCTCGGAGCCCGCGCTGGAGCAGCACCTCGCGGCCTGTCCAGCGTGTCAGGCGACGGTGGCGCACCTCACCCGCCTCACCCAGCGCCTCGCGAGCGATGACGTCGGCCTCGAGTCGAGGCTCTCGGTCGACGCCGTGGTGGCGACGGCGCTCCGGCCACGTCGACCGGTGAGGGCGCTGGTGGCGGTGGCGGCGAGCCTCACGGTGCTGGCCATCGGCGGGCTCGCGCTCCAGGGGCGTCAGCCGGAGATGGAGACGATGACGGCCCGTGGTGAGGCCCCGGCGTGGAGAGCGCGCGTCACCACCCGGCTGGTCTCGACCTCGGCTGGCCTCATCGAGCCGGGAGCGGTGGTGCCAGTCACCACGCGGTTCACGGTCGCCTCCTTCGGCGTGCTCGCGACGGACCAGCTCTTCACGCTCGCCTTCGTGGCGGACTCGAAGGGCGTCGTTCACTGGGTCGCCCCGACCTGGCTCGACGAGCGCTCGGTGCCCACGGCGGCTGCGCTCGGGGTCGATGGTGGCTTTCGAACGAACCCGGAGCACGTCCTGTCGCTGGACCACTCGGTCGCCTTCGACGACCTCGCGCCTGGCCCGGCCTCGCTGGTGACGATGGTGCTGGACGCGCCGGTGTCGGTGCTGGCCGTCGAGCGCGCCTGGCAGGGCGATGCAGCAGGGCTCCGGGCGCGTTTTGGTGAGGCCCTCGTTCGGGTGGTGCCCGTCGAGCTGCGGTAGCGCCGGCCCTGGCCAGGCTGGACCGGCGACCTGGGGCTGACCGACTAGAGCTTGCCGAGCTCGGTGCGCTTGACGATGGCTCCCGGCTCATCGACCCAGCCCGACCGCTTCTTCGTGGAGCTTCGCCGCGTCTCGGT
>JALOQF010000529.1 GCA_025459425.1 Myxococcaceae bacterium
CCGGTGACGGTGCTCGCCCTCGTCTTCCTCGTCTATCTCGCCATCGTCGAGACGTCGGTGTGCACGTACCTGTGGCTCCAGCCCGTCATGAAGGCCATCGGGCTGGCCTGCGTGCTCTGGTGGGCCGTGCTCGTGGTGCTGCGCTACGCGTGGCGCGAGTGGGAAGCGCGCCGCATGGCCCGCCACGAGGCCGAGGAGCTGCTCTCGGTGGTCGAGGCGCTCGCCGACAAGAAGCGCGCCCAGCTGAAGGAGACCGTCTGGGGAGAGCTCGTCGAGCGCTCGACGGCGCTGGCCCGCGTGATCCCCTCCGCCGATCCCACGCCCATCGGTGAGGCCACTCGCAAGCTCCACGACTCGTACGACAAGCACCTCGTGAAGTTGAAGTCGGCCGCCTGGCTCGAGACCGGCAGCGGCCTGGTGCGCGCGCTGGCCATCGCGCTGCTGGTGCGCACGGTGTTCCTCGAGCCGTTCAAGATTCCCTCGGGGTCGATGCTGCCCACGCTCGAGATCGGCGATCAGGTCTTCGTGAACAAGTTCATCTACGGGGTGCGGCTCCCGTTCACGAACACCGTGCCCTTCACCCTCGTCCGCCCGCCCAGGCGCGGCGACGTCATCGTCTTCAACAACCCGGTGCAGCCCGAGCTCGACTACATCAAGCGCGTCGTCGCCATCGGCGGTGACACGATCAGCTTCCAGGGCCGCGAGCTGCGGGTGAACGGCGTGCCCGCTCAGGCGACGCAGGAAGTGGCGTCACACCCCTACTGGACCCAGGACGCCTCGCGACCGACCACCGTGCGCGACTGGTTCGTCGATGACTGGCAGCGCGAGGAGCAGGTGCTGCTCAAGGAGCGCCTCGACGGCGTCACGCACTGGATCCTCAACCGCGCGGGCCTGGCCCAGCCGACCGATGGCCTCGAGGTGAAGGTGCCCGAGGGTCATGTCTTCGTGATGGGTGACAACCGCGATGGCTCGGCCGACAGCCGCTTCGGCCTGCGCGCCACCGGCAGCAGCGTGCACGTCGAATACGTGCCGCTGGGGCACATCAAGGGCAAGGCCACGGTGATCTGGCTCGCGCTCGGCCGCGGCGGCCTCTTGTCGAACGTGTTCGGTGGCACGGGCTTCCGCACCGACCGCCTGTTCCAGCCGATGGAGCTGTGTGGCGCCGAGCTCGCGCCTCCCATTCCGAAGTGAATGTCGGCGTTGCTTGACCGGCCCGCCGCTGGGCCGATACAGCGACCGCCATGCGGACCTTCCTCGGGTGGGTGCTGGCAGCGGCGCTGATCGGTGGCCTGTACTCCGTCATCATGTTCGCGCCGCTCTACGTCGACCATTGGGACGTCGAGGACATGGGCAACAAGACGTTCAACCAGTTCCGCGATCTCGGGGTCGAAGGCGTCCGGACCTACGTTCGTGATCAGCTCAACCGCGTCACGTTCATGACCCACGAAGAGGACGACGGCTTCGGCGGCACCAAGGTCGTCGACGGCATGGGCATGACCGACGACGACATTCTCGTCGAGTTCGACGAGACCACCAAGGTGCTGCACCTCCACTTCGAATACAAGCGAGTCGTGGTGCTCAAGCCGACTCAGAAGCAGCGAGTCTTCAAGTTCGTTTACGACAAGAAAGAGAAGCCGCCGAACGTCTTCTGACGTCTCGAGGCGACGAGGCCCACCGTGAAACGCGCTGTCCTGGCTCTGGCAGATGGTTCGTTGTTCGAAGGCCGTGCCTTTGGTTCCCTCGAGCCAGCGGCCGGCGAGGTCGTCTTCAACACCTCGATGAGCGGGTATCAGGAGATCCTCACCGACCCGTCCTACGTCGGGCAGATCGTCACCATGTCGACGCCGCAGATCGGCAACGTCGGCACCAACGCGATGGACGAAGAGTCGAGCCGGCCGCACGCCACGGGGCTCGTGATTCGTGAGCTGTCGCCGCCCTCGAACTACAGGTCCGAGGCGAGCCTCGACGCGTGGCTCGCGCGCTGGAAGATCGGCGGCCTCGAAGGCATCGACACCCGCCGCCTCGTGCGCCACCTCCGCAGCCACGGATCGCAGAACGGCGTCATCAGCACCGAGGCCGTCAGCGACAAGGCCCTCGTCGAGCGCGCCCGCGCCGTGCCGTCGATGGAGGGCCTCGACCTCGCGACCGGCGTGTCGACGCGTGAGCGCTACGAGTGGACCACCGCGACCCCCAACCTCTTCGGTCCGCCGACGCCGACGCCGAAACCGCGTTTTCACGTGGTGGCCATCGACTACGGCCTCAAGAAGGCGATGCTCCAGTTCCTCGTCGACGTCGGCTGCCGCGTCACCGTGGTGCCCGCGGGGACGACGGCCGACGAGGTGCTCGCACTGTCGCCCGACGGCGTCTTCCTCACCAACGGGCCGGGCGACCCCGCCGCCGTGAAGGGCGCCGACCGCACGGTGGCCGCGCTCGTGGGCAAAAAGCCGCTCTTCGGCATCTGCCTGGGGCACCAGATCCTCGCGCGGGCGCTGGGTGGCTCGACCTACAAGATGAAGTTCGGCCACCGCGGCGCCAACCAGCCGGTGAAGGATCTGTCGACCACGAAGGTCGAGATCACCTCGCAGAACCATGGCTTCGCCGTCGACGCCACCAGCCTCTCGGGGAAGGCGGTGGTGACGCACCTGAACCTCAACGACCAGACGGTCGAGGGGCTCGCGGTGCCCGAGGCGCGGTGCTTCAGCGTGCAGTACCACCCCGAGGCCTCGCCCGGGCCACACGACGCCCGGTACCTCTTCCAGCGCTTCGCCGATCTCATGGCGGGTACGCCGCTGCCCCGATGAGCGCCGCCGCAGGCCTGTCGCAGACGTTCGACGCGCTGGTGAAGTGGGCGATGACGCCCGAGCGGCAGGACGACGTGGTGGCGGCCCGCGCCGAGTACTCGAAGCTCGCCGGCGAGGTGTTCGACGAAGACCGGCAACTCGAGCTGCGGCTGGCCGGGTTCCTCGAGTACTACCTGTGCGACCGACCCGCGCCGTGGGCCAACGCCACCCCGGCGCGCGCCCGCTACCTCGAGGCGCTGCGGAGCGGGCCGCCGGCCGAGGCGTCGACGTGGCGGGCCTTCACCGAGACCTGGCACGGCCTCTTCCGCGTGCTGGGGCTCGACGACGGTGGTGTTCGGCTGCTCGCGCTCGCGTCGCGCACCGAGGTGCAGGTCGTCGAACGGCGCACGCTCCACGGGCTGTCCATGGGGGACGTGCTCGAGGCGCGGCTGGTGCCGTTCGAGGGCGCGCTGAACTTCTCGGGCGCCTGGGTGTGGCACCCGCACGAGGCTGCAGCGTCGATCGCCGCCGAGGCCGAGCGGCGCCGACTCGCGGGCCTGCCGGAGCGCGAGTTCCTGTACGACTGCGCCCGCCGCTCGCTCAAGGCCGACCGGTACCGGCAGATCGCCATCGAGAAGATCTACGACTTCTCGGCGCGTTGACGGTCAGCGCAGATCGAGCAGCTCGAGGAAGTCGCGCAGCCGCTCCAGCTCGTCGTCGTCGTCGTGGGCGAACTCGAGCCCGTAGCCCTGCGCGGCCACGGTGACGTGCTCGACGCCCGACGCCTTGAGCTCCCGTCGCGAGGTGCCCAGCCGGGCGACCCGGAAGCGGCCCGTCCACGGCTCACCGCCCGGCAGCGCGAGCGTGAGGTGCCCCACGTCGTCCACCTGAGCTTCGTCGAACCCGGGCGCTTCTTCGACGAAGGCCCCCGTCTCGGACAGCTCGAGCACGCGCACCTTCACTGGCGCGCCCTGGGCCTCGAGCCTCGCGAACAGCTCGCAGCGGTATCGAACGGGGCGGGGCAGCGTCGACATGTGGGGAAAGGGTGCCTCAGCAGGCAGGCAAAGCCAATGTGGACAAACGTCGGCTCCGGGCCCGTGCTTGACGGTACTCAGCGAGACTCCGT
>JALOQF010000530.1 GCA_025459425.1 Myxococcaceae bacterium
TCTTCGTGTTCATCCACCGCTCGTCGTTCCTCGTGTTCGCGCTCGCGGCGTCGTCGGTCGCGCTGCTCGGCTGCCCCACCCGGCCCCGCTGCAGCGCCGCGAGCTGCAACGGCTGCTGCAGCGATCAGGGCCAGTGTCTCGTGGGCACGGGGCAGAGCGCGTGCGGCCGTGGTGGGGCCACCTGCCGGGCCTGCGGCGTCAACGAGTCGTGCGTGGCCACCACTGGAACCTGCGTCGGAGCGATGACGGGCGGAGGCGGCGCGGGCACGGGCGGCGGAACGAGCGGCGTCGGCGGAGGCTCCGGTGGAACGGGCGTCGGCGGCGGCGCGACGGGCGGCGGCATGGCCGGTGGAGCGGCCGGAGGCTTCGTGAACCCTGCCGACGTCGAGGGCAGCTGCACGCAGCGCTGGTACACCGAGACCGACGGCGGCTCGCGCCCCTGCGAGTTCGGCATGTCGGTGCCGCAGGCCATCGTCTTCGAAGACGCCGGAGTGACCACCATCTCGGCCACCCTTCGCCCCGACGGCACCTTCACGCTCCCGAACGTGCCGCAGGGGCTCTACTTCCTCCGCGTCGGGACCAACTGGTTCGGCACCACCGAGCGCCGCGTCTCGCTCGACTTCGAGTCGCTCGGTCGCGTCGACACGAGCCTGGCAGCGGCCAACACCCGCCTCCAGCTCTCGGTCACCAACCTGTCCCCATGGGACAGGCTGGGGCACTTTGCCTCGCTCTACAGCCCCAACGCTGGCGCGGCGCTCGAGGCCTTCGATCAGGCCACCGGCGTGGCACCGTTCGATGGCGATACCAACTTCACCTTCACCATTCCGTACGATTCCTACTCGCAGCAGTTCTTCACGCCCCTCATCGAGGCCACGAAGGGAGACGTGTCGTACTTCACGCAGATGGCCTTCGATCAGGGCTCGGGCGAGTACCGGACCCTCGGAGGCGGCTCGACGAGCTCGCTCTCGGTCGTCTCGGGGCAGATGAACGTCGCGTCGCTGGCGCTGTCGTCGCCGCCGGCCTCGACCACGCCCTTGTCGATCGACCAGGCCTCGTTCTCGATGCACGCGTCGGACTTCACGCCTGGGACCCAGACGCTCGGCATCGAGTTCTCGGCCGGCCCGCGCGCGGTGCACGAACGCACGAGCGACGGCCTCGCGTTCGTGTGGGGCTTCTACCCGCAGACGGTGACGGCTCCGCCGAACCCGGTCTCGTACCCCAACCCGTTCCCGAGCACCTGGGGCACCACGGTGCTGGTGCAGTTTGGCAACGTCGTCTCGCGCACGCTCCCCGGCGCGCTCCAGGCCCGGAGGCTGCTCTCGGGCGTCTCGGTGGTGCTGCCGATTCAGGCGCTCGCCTCGCCCGTGGTGGCCACCCTGAGCCCGCCCACCAACGTCCGCATCAACGGCATGCCCTTCGCGAGCGACCTCAGCGGCGCCACCCGCACGCCGACCGTCAGCTTCGGCCCGCCGCAGCTCGGCCAGCCCAACCGGTACCAGGTGCGCATCGAGCAGCTGTCGGTCTCGAACTCGCGCACGACGGGGCGCACCGTCGCGACCTTCTCGCTCCCGCCGACCGAGACGTCGCTCACGCTTCCGCCGAACCTGCTGGTGACGGGGAGCACCTACGTCTTCGCCGTCACTGCCACGCGCAACCCGTCGACCCCGCAGCGCGACCCGTTCGACGCGCGGCTGCCCTTCACCAGCGCCACCGTCGTCTCGGGCTTGATTCGCCCCTGATTCGTCTTTCTCACCCACGAGGCCCGCATGAACCGCACCCTTCCCTGCCTGCTCGCCGTGAGCGCCCTGCTCACCCTGACCGGTTGTCCCACCACGAGGACGTGCACGCCCCAGAGCTGCGCGAGCGGCTGCTGTTCGGCCTCGGGCACCTGCGAGGCGGGTGACACGGCGATGGCCTGTGGAACGGCCGGCGCGCGCTGCGACACCTGCATCTCGTCCCAGGTCTGCAGCGCAGGCCGCTGCATGGCCGTGGGCGGCGTCGGCGGTGGCTCGGCCGGCGGCACTGGCGGTGGCACCGGGGGCGGGGGCGGGACTGGTGGCGGCTCCGCGGACACCATGACGGGCACCTACCAGACGGTCTTCGGCTGGGACGGCGACGGCGGCCGAACCTCGAGCATCGACTTCAGCCGCGCCACCGTGGGCGTGTGGTACCGCGACGCCGGCACGCCCGACTTCATTCGCGGCACGGGCACGGCCCAGGGCACCTTCAGCGTTCCGAACCTGCCGGCGGGAGAAGTCACCCTGCAACTCGGCGACCGCTACATCGTCACCAGCGAGCGGAACGTCAGCTTCAACTTCGCCACCGGCGGCCGCATCGACGCCGTGCAGGCGACCCAGGAGTCTCTCGCGCGCTTCACCTTCGACGGCCTCGCGCCGCTCGACGACACCCACAGCCTCGGCATCTTCTTCACCCAGGGCGAGTCGGCAGCCTTCAACCTCGAGACCGTCGCCCGCCCGGTGACGATGAACGGCGCCACCCAGTTCGCCTCGGACCTCGACTGGCGCGCCGTGAGCCAGGGTGTCGACGTGGGCCTGCCTGACTCGTCGAAGGGTGACCTCGGGTGGGCCTTCCAGAACCAGTCCATCGTCACCGACGCGGGCATCACCACGTCGCTCCTCCGCGTGGGCCCGATTCCCGCCTTCACCCTCACCAACGGGGGCATCGCCGATGTGCCCGCTGCCACCCTGAATGCGCCGCCCATCGCGACCTGGACGATCGCGGTCGATCGCGCGGCCTTCGAAGCCGTGCGCGCGAGCGTGGGCCGTGACGTGGGCGCAGGTCAGTGGAACTTCGAGGTCGGCACCTCGCCTGCGTCCGAAGCGCGCAACAACATTCACGGGGCGTTCAGCCTCGGCAGCGTGGTGGTGAACGAGCCTGCGGCGCCGCCCGCGAGCCTCTCGTTCGCCACGCCCTTCCCTTCCACCTGGGCCCGCACCGCCGAGGTGAGCTACTTCGTTCGTCAGCCGCGCACGCCGCCCAACGGCATGCCGATTCCCTTCGTGGGCGGCGTCATCACCGTGATGCCGCTGGCGATGGCGATGAGTGGCACCCTCTCGCTGCCGATGAGCCCGGTGCGGGGCGCGCAGATCGCTTCACGGAACTTCACCGAGGATCAGTCGGGCATCGGCCTGACGCCCACGCTCTCGTGGATGGCGCCCACCACCGGCACCGTGACGACCTACCGGGTCAGCGTCTTCCGCATGGGCACCAACGGGCAGAACGCGCAGCTGCTGCGCATCTACACGAAGAACCCGGGCGTCACGCTCCCGCCGGGGATGCTGCAGATGGGCCAGCCCTACGTGATGCAGATCGAAGCGATGCGGTGGGTCGAGGGCCCCGTCTATTTCGGCCTGCCCTTCTCGTACTCCATCGTCGTCTCGGGCGTCCTCACGCCCTGACGAGCTTCGAATGAACGGCGAGAAGCTGCGCTAGGCTTCGGCGCAGCCATGGCTGAACCGGTCGACCAGCTCAACGCCAACGCGCTCCTCGGCCAGATCATCGACG
Source organism: Myxococcaceae bacterium (assembly GCA_025459425.1). GTDB lineage: Bacteria > Myxococcota > Myxococcia > Myxococcales > Myxococcaceae > Xiheimicrobium. Next base: position 3,526 of record JALOQF010000530.1, read on the forward strand.
GGCGCTACAAGGTCGAGTCGGTGCTGGGCCAGGGCGGCATGGGGGTCGTCTTCAGGGCCGTGCAGACGAGCGTGCAGCGCCCGGTGGCGATGAAGACGCTGCACCCGCAGCTCGCCATGGCGCCGACGTTCTTCGAGCGCTTCCGCCGGGAAGCCGAGATCGCCAGCCGGCTCCACCACCCGAACATCATCACCATCTTCGACTTCGGGCGGACGAGCGACGGGCTCTGCTACTACGTGATGGAGCTGCTGCAGGGCGAGAGCCTGCGGCAGCGGGTCAAGCGCGACGGGCCCATGACGCTGCGCCAGGCCGCGGCCGTCATCGAGCAGATCGCCCTCGGCGTCGGCCACGCGCACAAGCAGGGCGTGATTCACCGCG
>JALOQF010000182.1 GCA_025459425.1 Myxococcaceae bacterium
CGCCGCCGACACGGCTGCCACCGACGTCTTCTCGAACTTCGTGACGGCCACCGTCAGCACGTCGTCCTTCACCGTCGTGCCGACAATCTCTCCGGAGCCGGAGCAGCCGGCCACCACCGACGCGGGGAACGCCTGCTTCAGCGCCTTCAGCGGCCCGGGCGCCTCGATGAGCGCCGGGTCTCCGAACGCCAGCACCAGCGTCTTCGCCGAATCCAGCGCGGGGAATGGTGCGCTCCACTTCGCCTGCTTCACGTCGTACGTCAGCGTCTCGACGCGCATACCGGCTGGCGCGGCCGGAGCGGCGGAGCGAATCATGGAATCACTCGACGCCCGGCGAACCCCTGAATCCGACGAAGCACGCACCGCCGGTGAGACTGGTGGCACGGGGGGCACGACGGGAGCGACCTTCGGCGTCGAACGCACGATGGGCGTGGCCGACTCGGAGAAGGTCGTCAGCGTCATCGTCTGGTTGTGCAGGTCGCACCGGCCTGAGGCGTAGGGGGAGAGCTCTCCGTACGAATAGAAGCCCGTCACCTTCGTGCCCTTCGGCAGCACGTCCATCACCGCTTCCACTTCTTCTTCCGTGCGCTCTCCCAGCACCGCGATGGCCAGCGTGTTCGGGTCCTCGAGGCCCACCAGCTTCTTCGCCGTCGTCGCCGCCGTCGCGGCGCCACCAATCAACCGCTCGAAGTCGGCCTTCATCAACTGCGCGAGGAAGCCCACCGGCACGTCTCCGGCGAACGTCATCGACTGCTTCGCCTCGTCGACGGCCAGAATGGTGCGCACCAGCGCCTTCTCGTCCTTCGAGTTCGCGCGCAGCGACAGCGGGAACAGCAGCCCCGTCCCCGGCAGGCCTGACGCCTTCTCGCCCAGGTACTCCTTGTAGATGCTGAGCGCCGGCTTCCCGTCCAACTCGTACAGCACGTTCCCTTCCGCCTTCGTCACCACGCGCTCGGGGCCGAACTTGTCCCAGCCTCCCTTCGAGCCGTGCGAGATGCGCAGGAAGTCCCCGTACAACCCAATCGCCACCACCGCCCCGGGGCCGACGCTTTCATTCAACGACACCCACGTCCTCTCGAAGCGCGCCCCGTCTCCGGCCAGGCCGCCCGTCACCACCACCGACTCGTCCAGCGCCGAGTTGAGGCCCTTCACCAGCTCCGAGCCATTCACCTTCAGCCCGTCGGACAGCACGAAGACTGCCCGCAGCGATGGCTTGTTCAGCTTCTTCGCCAGGCCCTCTCCCACCGCGAAGGACTGGCTCGCCTCACCACACGCCGCCGACACGGCTGCCACCGACGTCTTCTCGAACTTCGTGACGGCCACCGTCAGCACGTCGTCCTTCACCGTCGTGCCGACAATCTCTCCGGAGCCTCGCCTGCTTCACGTCGTACGTCAGCGTCTCGGTCTGCATGGGGTCCTCTTCGATGAAGCGTCAGCCGATGCGGGCGACGACGAGGGTGACGTCGTCATCGGCCTGGGTGTTTCCGGCGAAGGTGTGAACGGAGCGGACGATGTCGTCTCGCAGCTCGTTGGCCGCGAGGTGCGAGCCACGCATGCAGCTGGCGCGCAGGCGCTTCTCCGAGAACTGCTCGCCCGTCTCGTTGGCGCGCTCGGTCAGCCCGTCGGTGAACCAGACCAGCGCGTCGCCGGGCTCGAGCTTGATGGTCTCGACGGCGAACTCATGGCTGGCGTTGCTGCCGAGCGGCGGGCCGTGGGCCACCATCGGCCGCGGGGCTCCGTCACGCATCAGCATCGGAAAGACGTGCCCGGCGTTCGCGAGCGTCAGCGTCTTCGCGACCGGGTCGATGAGCGCCGCGACCGCCGTCATCAACACCTTCTGGCCGCCTGCCTGGTGCACGGCGTGGTTCATCAGGTGAAGGACGATCTGCGGCGACACCTTCGCGCGCGTCATGAGGTGGGCGAGGTCGCACGCGGCCCGCGCGGTGCCCGTGAGAATGGCCGAGGCGATGCCGTGCCCGGTGACGTCACCGACGACGACGAGCAGCTTGCCGTCGGCCTGCTCGCGCACGGCCCACCAGTCGCCGCCACACTCCTGCGCAGGCTGGCACCAGGCGGCGAGCGAGAAGCCCGGCCGCACGAAGGTGTCTTCGGTGGGCAGCAACATCTGCTGCACGGCGCGCGCGACCTCGACCTCCTTGCGGAGCGTCGCGGCCGTCGACATCTCGCGCATCATCGACTCGACCTGGTCGGCGAGCCGGAAGAAGCCCGTCTCGATGACGCGAACCCGCGAGCTCTCTTCGGGCGAGTACGCCGTACCCTCGGAGAAGATGTTCTTCAGCCGCTCGGCGAACAGGTTCTTGGCGCTGGTGATGATGCCGCTCGCTTCACCCGAGGCGGCCCGCTCGGGCTGGTTGCTCTCGGCCTGGCCCATGACCGAGATGGCCTCGGCGATGGCCGCCAGAATCGACTGCAGGCGGTCGCGCTCGGACTCGACGCGGTGCCGCAGCTGGTTCATCTCTTCGGTCGAGAGGTCGAGGGAGCGGGTGAGGAGGGCACGGTCGTCGCTCGTCGCGCGGTACTGGTCGCTGATGCGCTCGACGAACTGCGTCCACTCCTCGAGGGACGGCGCGCGGTCGAGCGCGTCGAGGCCCAGTCGCTTGAGCTGCCGCACCAACAACTTGTCGAGTTCTTTCACGGTGGGGTCTCAGTCGATGAAGAGATGGAGGGACGCCGGGGTGCCGCGACCGTGCCGGCCGATGCCATCGAGGTCGATGAGCGCGCTCACGCGGGTGCTCTCACCGCGGCGCACCTCGACGAAGAGCACGGTCGAGGCGGCGTAGAGGCGGAAGAAGCCCAGGCCGGCCCCGCCGTGAGACACGTCGAGCACGGGGGCCGTCTCGCTGCGCGAGCCCTCGAGCCCCCGCAGAATCGAGCCGAGCACGTGCTGTCGCTCGAGCCGGCCGAAGGGGTCGGTCACCTCGAGCACCGCGGTCATGCCGTCGAGCCCCAGGCGCAGCGTCGGCGCCTCACGCTCGTCGAGCGTCACGTCCTGCTTGCGGTCGTGGGCGTACAGCACCCGCCCTGCCGCATCGACGGGCGCGTCGTACATGGCGTTCATCAAGAGCTCGTGCGCACAGAGCGCGAGGCGCTCGACGAGGCGGCTCTGGGCCCCCATCATCGCGGCGTACCGCTCGACCTCGCTGACGACATGGTCCCGCTCGGCGCTCGTGCGCGGGTTCCACCGAATCGTCGTCGCGCCCCACGTCAACAGGTCCTGCAGTTTCGGGCCCTTGCCCAGCGGGCCGTCGTGGGCGCGGCGGGTCGCGAGGGCGAGCTCCCACGGGCGCGGCATCGACTGGTGTGGGGCCCAGGCGACGAGACTCTGCAGGGCCGGCTCGTGCCGGGCGACCTGGAGCGCGGCCTCGAGCGAGCCCTGGCTCCACGTCAGGACCTTGAGGTGGGGCCACTCGCCGCGCACCCAGTCGAGCGCCGCGTCGAGCTCGGCCGCGTCGAGCGCCACCAGCACCGTGTCGCTCGAGAGGTGACGCGTCAGGACCGCCGGGCTGTCGCCCAGATGCACCTCACACAGCTCGGCAGACGCCGACAGCACCCGCCCCAGCCGCGCGGCCAGCACCCGGTTCTTTTCCAGCAGCACCAGCGACCGCCCACTCACGAAGGGCCTCCTTGCGGGCCCTCCGACTCGGCTCGTCGAGAATGTCGCACGCGAACCCGTCTTCCCGGCTCGACCGCGCCCATGTCGGACGAATGCCGACAGCTGGTGGGTCAGCCGAACCCCGCGGACTCGTCACGGCCCTGGCCGAGCAGCTCGAGCCGGTGGACGAGGGCTCTCGCGCCGACGCCCCCGTGGAGTTCACACGGGACGCGTGGATGATGCTCGCGGCAGCCCTCGTCATCGTTGGAGATCCGGTCGCTGCCGAGCGGCCCTTCACCCAGATGCTTCGCGTCTCTCCCGGGTTCGGGCTGCCGGTGCGCGTCGAGGCGGGATTCCCTGAGCTCGCGCCCGCGACGCGCGATGGCGGCACCCCGTCGCGGCGACAGAAGAACCGGCAGAAGCGACGCCACGGCTGGAACGGTCAGGCCCGTTCGGGGTGCTCGAGGGCGATGATGCCAGCGTGATGGAGCTTCGATTCTCCACGCTCGAGGAGCCGAAACCGCCCGTCGAACACGACCGCCGGAGGCGTGCGCAACCCAAACCAGCGCCGCAAGGGCTCGAGGGGAGACGAATGCGCCACGTCGGGCTGCACCCCCTTCAGTCCCAGCAACACCACGAGCGCCTCGTCCGAGACGAGGTACCGCTGCTCGCCGGCCTCGACTCGTACGTCGACGAGGTACTGGACCGTGATGATGCGCCCCGGCCCCACACCGGGCACGTCTCGCTCGACGACGGTCGCGCAGAACGACGCCCTGGCGTGGCCCTGGGGCCGTTCGAGCGTGAAGGCCACCACGAGTGGGCCTGCGGGCACCGGCGAGCGCCACGCCCTGACAGCCTGGAACGCCTGTCTTGCCGACGACGCCGCCATCACGCCTCCATTGACGCAACCGTCACGCCAACGCCACAGACCAGCACGCGACCAGAAGTCGCACGCCACGGCCGCACTTCGTCATCGGTCAGGCGAACTGGCGAAGGCTCACGTCGAGCTGGCTGCGCATCATGGCCAGCAGCTCGCCCACCTCGGCGGGCTCGAGAGAGAGCCGTTCGACGAGCAGGTCGCGGGTGCGCTCGACGACCTGCTCCCGCGCACGTTGCACCCAGCGCGCGGCGGTCGCGCGGTGAACGCTGTACATCGCGCCGAGCTCGTCGATGCTGACGTTCGAGAGGCTGTTGAGCCGGAGCACCGTGCGCTCCCGCGGCGTCAACGCCGCGAGGGCATCGACGAAGGCCTGGCGAAAATGGGGCCCGTACCGTTGCTTGAAGAAGGCGAGCTCGGGGTCGACGACGAGCTCGTCGGTGCTGGGGTCTGCCGGCGCCTGGCGCCGCTCGGGGCGCTTGAGCACCGAGGCCGTGTTCAGCGCGGCCCGCCGCAGCCACCCTCCGAGCGGACCTCGACCGGCGTACTGCAGGAGCCGCCGCTCGGCGTAGAGCTTCGCCTTCACCTCCTGCACGACGTCGGCGATGAACTCGGGCGTCCGGTCGACGGCAGAGATGATGAAGGGCAGCTGCGAGAGGTACTGGCTCTCGAGGTGCCGCTGAGCGCGCTCGTCTCCGACCGACCACAGAAAGACGAGCAGCAGGTCACCTGCGTGCACCGGGACGGCGCCGCGCCGCTGCGCGAGGAACTCGACGAACGCTGCCTCGTCGAACGTGAGTTCGGGCCAGGCCGCACGCGCTGCGACGAGCAGGGCCTGGGTGGTGAGGGCGCGCGCCACGTCGAAAACCGTAGCATCGAACCGCCGGGTCTCGGCTTCGCCCCTGTGACACCGGCCCGCGCCTCGGCGAGCGCGAGGTGACGGCTGGTCGGTCGATGACTCATGGTAGCAAGCCGACGCAGATGGCCCTCCAGTGTCCGACCGACGAGGTGCTGCGCCAGTTCCTGCAAGGCGCGCTGGGGCCCGACGAGGTCGACGCGCTCGAAGCCCACCTCGATGGGTGTGCGACCTGCGGGCCGCGCTTCCTCGAGCTCGCTCGCGACGTGCACACCCTCTCGGGCCAGGCCGCGCAGGGAGGCCTGCTGGGCCGCGGCAGCACCGTCGGCCGCTTCGTCGTGCTCGAGCTGCTGGGGCGCGGCGCCTCGGGGTCGGTCTACGCGGCCTTCGACCCGCAGCTCGACCGCCGCATCGCGCTGAAGGTGCTCGACGCCTGGGCGCTGTCGAACGGGCAGCAGCTCGAGCTCGTGCTGCGCGAGGCACGCGCCGTCGCCAGGGTGAGTCACCCGAACGTGGTGACGTTGCACGACGCCGGCGTCATCGGCGACGTGCCCTTCGTCGCAATGGAGCTGGTCGCAGGAGCGACGTTGGCCGAGTGGCTCGAGGCGCAGCCCCGCACCCGCGAGGCCATCGTGGCGGCCTTCGTCGCGGCGGGCCGAGGGCTGGCAGCGGCGCACGCCGTCGGTGTGCTGCATGGTGACTTCAAGAGTGACAACGTGCTGGTGGGCAACGATGGCCGGGTGCGCGTCACCGACTTCGGGCTCACCGCGCTGAAGAGCGCCTCGGTCGAGGGCGACCTGCTGGCCTTCGCGTCGGCGTTGAAGCGGGCCCTCTCGGAGGCGGGCCTGCTCGACGGCCTGCAGGCCGCGCGGCTGCGGGCCGTCATCACGCGGGGCATGACCCTCACCGGAGACGCGCGCTACCGCTCGGTCGCCGAGCTCGTCGAAGCCCTCTCTGGCCGCGCGACGACCCGGTGGGTGGTGGGCGCCGCCGCGCTCCTCGTCCTCGGGGCGCTGGGGGTGGCGACGCGCACCACGCCGCTGCGCTGCGAGGCCAACGAGGCGGCGCTGGTGGGGGTCTGGGACGAGGGCCGACGCGTGGCGGTCGCGCAGGGCTTCTCGGGCGTCGGCGGGCCCTTCGCCCAGTCGACCGGGGCCCTCGTGCTGAAGGAGCTCGACCGCTGGCGCTCCGAGTGGCTGGCGACCAGCGTCGAACTCTGCCGGCTCGACGGCGCGACGCCCGAGCCTGGCCTCGCGGCGCGCCGCGCCAACTGCCTCGAGGCGTCACGCCGGCAGACGCAGGTGGTGGTCGAGTCTCTGGCCGCGCCCACCGGAGGGCTCGTCGCCAGGGCGCACAACGCGGTGCAGTCGTTGTCGAAGCCGGCGGCCTGCACGAACACCCGCGCCTTGCTCGACGAGCCGCTCCCCGAAGACCCCCGCGCACGGGAACGCTGGTTCGGACGAAGCGCCGACCTGATGAAGGCGCGCGCGCTGCGCGACGTGGGGCGGTTGAAGGACGCCGAAAAGAGCCTCACCTCGCTGCTCGCCGACGCGAGGGCCGACGAGCAGTGGGCGCTGGTGGCACGCGCCGCCTTCGAGCTCGGCGCCGTCACGGGTCGACTCGGCTCGCACGCGGCGTCGGTCGAGGCGCTGGAGCAGGCGGTGCGAGAGGGCCTCGAGCACCACGCCGAAGACGCCGCAGCGCGGGCCCTGGTGCTGCTCGTCTACGAGCGGGGCGTCGCGCTGGGCCAGGCCGAGGCCGCGCGCGCGTTGCTGCCGATGGCGACGGCGCTGGTGCAGCGGATTGAGGACGAGAGCCTGGCGGCTGGGTTGCTGGTCAATCGGGCGCTGGTCGAAGAGGCGCAGGGCGACCTCGAACGGGCGACGGCGCTGCAGCGCGAGGCGGTCTCACGGTTCGAGCGTGCGGTGCCCTCGTCTCCGGCCCACGCGAACGCGATGCTGAACCTGAGCCGGCTCCTCTTGATGACGAACCGCGCCGACGAGGCAGCCCCGCTCGTGCAACACGCCCTCGAGGTGTTCGAGCAGACCCGCGGGCCGAACCACCCGAACACGGGCACGGCCGTCGACCTCGTCGCGACGCTCGCCCTCGACCGGGGCGACTGGGCCGAGGCCACCGCGCGCTTCTCGCAGGAGCGGGCCATCGTCGAGGCCTCGCAGGGCCGGGCACACCTCCACTTCGCGCTGGCGACCGATGGCCTGGCCCAGGCCCGTCGGGGCGCCGGGGCGCTGGACGAAGCGCTGGCGCTCGCCACCGAGGCCGTCGAGAACACCCTCGCGGCGACCGGCGAGACGAACGCGGCCCTCGTCGACCCCCTGCTGACGCTCGCCGACGTCCAGCTCGCGCTCGACCAGGTGGCGGCAGCCCGTCAGACGATGGCGCGTGCCAGCCGGTGTCCCCTTCCGCGAGACCCCCACGCGCTCGCTCGCCTGCGCTTCGTCGAGGCGCGCCTGTCGACGGACGTGGCGCAGCAGAAGACGTTGCTCGCACAGGCCGCCGCGGGCGCCCGCAAGGGCTCCGAGCTCGGGCTCCGCATCGACACGGTGCTCGCGAAACACCGCTGACTGGGAGCGGGTGGGGCTCCTGCGGCCGGGCACGCCGCAGCTCCCGTCATGGCGCTCTCGCTCGCGCTCACCGCGTTCGTCATGGCGCCGAGCTTGACGAGGCGCTCCCGACGCCTGCGCGCCTCGGCGCTCACCTGCGTTTGCGTGCCGATGCGACTTCTGGCGCGACGGGTGTCTGTGCCCTTGCGACGCCGCTCCGACCTCTCGCCCCAAGGAGTCCCCCATGTCGTTGTTCAATAAAATCAAGTCTCTCGGCAGGCCCACCACGAAGGGGGCGTCTGCGGCGAGGGCGCCAGCCGCATCGACCTCGACGGCCGCAGCGCAGCCCCCGCCGTCGGGGTGGCGCGCAGGAGCATCGAGGCCGCCCGCCGTCGGCTCGGGTCAACCCGCCGCGCGGCCAGCCAACGAGGCGCCCGCGGTTCAGCGCCCGGCCGTGCCTCGCGCGCAGATGAACCAGACGCTGGCCGCGCTCAATCAGCTCGAAGGCCAACTCAACGTGTTCACCGCTGCCAGTCGTACACGGGCGAACTTCGACAAGCAGATCGCCGCAGCCGGAGGTGCCGCGGTGGTGGGGGCGCTGGCGGGCATTCTCGGTGGTGCCGTGCGCGAAGGCATGGGGGACCGTGATGGTGGCGGAAACTTCGGCCTCGCCAGCGGCGCCGCCAGCGTGGGGGCCAACATCAGCCAGAGTGCAGCGTACCGCCAGGCGAAGGACCGAGAGGTGGCCGCTCAGATGGGGGTCAACGATGCGCTGGCAAACGCGGTCAACGTGCTCAGCGGAACGGACCCGAGCCTCGGGCTGAAGCTCTCAGACGCCATGACGCAGCAAGATGCAGCCGGGTTCGAGCGCCTGCGCACACAGCTCTTGCCGGAGCTTCGCACCGAGCTTGCGCACTACCCCGTCACGAATTGAGAACCTCGGGCCCTCGCAGCGCATCAGGGGAGCCGCGGCGAGGGCCGACTGCAGGAGAACAGCCTCGCGATGAGGGCCTGAGCTGGGTGAAAGTCATGCGCGTGCCGGGTGCTGAGCCGTGTCTCGTCGTGGAGGGCCACCCCGAGCCGGTTGCGCGGTCCCATGCGGCACCCCCAGCCTTGAGCCGCCGCGCCACCCACAGGGCACCAACGCGCATGCGTGCTCTGTTGATCGTGCTGACGCTGGTCGCGTGCGATGGCGCTGTCATGGATGACGCGCCCACCGGAGGTGGCTCTGCGTCGGCGGGTGGATCCGCGTCGGCGGGTGGATCCGCGTCGGCGGGTGGATCCGCGTCGGCGGGTGGAACCGCGTCGGCCGGTGGATCAGCAGACGCGGGTGGATCCGCGTCGGCTGGTGGCTCCGCGTCCGCGGGTGGAACCGCGTCGGCCGGTGGCTCTGCGTCGGCTGGTGGAACCGCGTCGGCCGGTGGAACCGCGTCGGCCGGTGGAACCGCGTCCGCTGGTGGAACCGCGTCGGCCGGTGGATCCGCGTCCGCAGGTGGAACCGCGTCGGCCGGTGGATCCGCGTCGGCCGGTGGATCCGCGTCGGCCGGTGGATCCGCGTCGGGTGGCGGCGCTGCCTCCGGCACTCCAGTCTTCGTGGTCGTCGGCTACGCGGGTGCGCGCCGACGCTCGACCGATCTCGGCCTCACCTGGAGCCCCGTGCAGACGCTCGGACCCTCGGGTGACAACGAGTTCCTGCTGCGCGCCGTCACCTTCGGCGCCGGTCTCTTCGTCACCGTGGGCTGGCGCATCTACACCTCTCCCGACGGAGCAGTCTGGACCCAACGCACCAACCCGCAGAACCAATGGCTGGGCGGCATTCGCCGTCACCAGGGCGTCTTCAGCGCGGTCGGTGGCTACGGCTACTCCGCGTGGTCCACCGACGGGGTCAGCTGGACCGCGAGCACCTTCCGAAACGCCGAAGCCGCGCGCACGCTGGCCGCGAGCCCGACGCAGTTGATGGCTGCGACAGACCCCGGCAACTGGTGGCGCTCGAGTGACGGCCGCACCTGGACGCTCGACAGCGGCGGTCATGGCTCCTCCGACGTGGTCTATTGCAACACCCAGTTCCAGACGCGCGCCTCGTGTTCCGCGACGGTCGAATCGGGAAGCTCGGCCTTCGGTCAGGGCGTCTGGGTGCGGGTGCGCAACGGCGCGGTCGAGCGTTCGACGAACGGCACCAGCTGGACGATGGTGCTTCCGAACGGTGGCTTCACCGCCGTCGCGTTTGGGACGCCACCGTGACGGAGCGGCCGCGCTGTCTCGTCGAGGTCTCGAGGAGGGAACACGGTGCGAATTCTCACGAACCCCGGGTCGAACCTGTCGGATGAGCTGGCGCTCGCCCTCGACGTCGACCTCACGCCGCAGAAGATCATCGTCGACGGCATCTCGCACGACACCCGCACCGCGCTCGACCTGTCGACGGTCGACCGTTGGGTGCGCTCGGCCGTGACCCACCCCTCGGTGCAGGGGACCACCCGGACCGAGTTCGCCGAACACTTCGCGCGGCTGGCGAAGAAGGACCCGCAGATTCTCGCCATCATGACGTCCCGGCAGATCATCGGCTCGCACGACGCGGCCCTCGCTGCGGTGAACGACGTCAAGGAAGCAACCATCGAGGTCGTCGACACGACGGTGACCGACGTCGGGGCTGGCCTGGTCACCCTCGCAGCCGTGCACTGGCGCCGGGCCGGCGTCCCCATGGCCGAGGTCGCCAGGGCGTGTCGTGCCTTCATCGCGGCGGGGCGCAACGTCGTCACGGTCGCGACCCTCGAGAACCTCATCAAGGGCGGCCGCGCGTCGTTCCTCCAGGGCTGGGTCGCCAACTTCCTCAACGTCCGGCCGCTGCTCAGCTTCGAAGGGGGGAAGCCGACGTCGGTCGGTCGCGTGAGCGCCAGGGCCGATTCGGCCGCGCGGGTCGACGCGTGGTTCTCGGAGCGCCTCGAGCCGGGAGAGCGGGTCTGGGTTGGAATCGCCCACGGAGACGCCGAGGCGCTGGCGCAGCGCACCGCAGGGTTGCTGCGCGAGCGCTTCAAGGTCGAGTACGAGTTGATTCGCCCGCTCTCGCCGAGCATCTACCTCCACGTGGGTCGCGGCAGCATGGGCGTGTTCGTCTACCCGCTCTCGCGATTGCCCTTCGAGCTGACGCGCCCGTCATTCGGGCCGACCTCGGCTCCGAAAGGGCGCGCGTGACGACCAGACCGGCGCGAAGGGGCCCTTCCACGGAGCGGGCTTCGGCGCCGCCGCTTGCGCTGAAGCTCGTGTGGCTGTGTCTGGGGGCGGCGTGTGGCGCGGGGCTCGACGCGCCGGGCCGGCACCGCGCGCTGCTGGAGCCCTCGAGCGAGCGGACCGTCAGCAGCCCCGGGCCGTCGCTTCGCCCAGCCGGAAATCAGCAGTACGAGGTCAGCGCCGTCATCCGCGACGAGGACGGGCTGGTGACGTGGGTCGACGGACGACGAGACGCCCGCTACTTCACCTCCGTTCATGCCCGCCGCTTCCTGCTCGACGGCGGAGGTGGTGAAGGGCCGACCGAGCTGGTCGTGGGTGCGCTGCGCGAGGGCGAGGAATCGGTCGTCGTCGCCTTCGATGGCGGCCTCTACTACTCGACGCGGTCGAGGGCGCGCGTGCTCGCTCCCTCTGGAGCCTCGACGGGCCCCCTCCCCCGAGGCCTGTTGGTCACCGCCGGGCCCGCGCTGTACTCGGTGGCGCTGACGTCGGGCGAGCTGACCCTCGCGCAGGTTCACGACGGTGGCCTTTCGCCGCGCGCTGCGATTCGCAGCGTGTCGACCCTCCTCGCGACGGCCGGGCATGCGCAGGGGGTGACGGCCCTCGTCAGACGGAGCGACGGTGGAACCTGGCTGGCGCAGGCGCCGCTCGACGGTGGGCGATTCGAGCTCTCCCTCGTGAGCCCTGCGCCGCTGGGCGACGAGGCGACGCTGGTGACCGACGGCAGAATGCACTTCGTCGCCCATCACCAGCCCGTGCCGCTCGCCGATGGCGGGAGCCAGACGCGGGTGCAGCTGGACGTGCTCTGGCTCGATGGGGGCCAGGTGGCCACGCTGCAGCCGTTCGACGGGGGCAGCACGAGCCCTTCGCTCTGCTTCAACGGCACGGCGGTGCTCCTCGCCTTCATGGAGCCCCTCGGGTGCTGCCGGGGCAACGTCTGGACGAGCGCGCTGAGCGCCTCTGCGGTGCCCCTCTCGGCAGCGCCTCCCCGCCTGCTCGACACGAACTGGGACTTCGAGCCGACGCTGGCGTGCGACCGGAATCGGCAGGTCGTCTTCTGGGGGCAGTGGAACTACGTCGAGAGCAGCGCCGCGGCGCAGCTGGTGACCGTGCTCGACTCGACTGGAGCCCGGGCCTCGCCGTCCCGGCCCATCAGTACGTCGGGGCAACCCCAGTACATCGTCGCGGCGACGGACGAGTGGGTTCACTTCCGCTCTCCGCCCCAGGGTGACTTCGTCGCGTCGATGGTCGAGCAGGCCGATGCGAGCGTTGCATTCTCGGGGGACGTGCTCGCGAGCGGCCTCGATGGGGGTTGGGCGCAGCTCTCGACGGGGGCGGGTGGACTGCGGTTGGAGCTCCGAACGGCGACCGGCAGCCTCACCGGCTCCGTCGTCGTGAGTCCCTCGATGCCCGCCACGGCTTCGCTTCTCAGAGCGCCGTCCGGGTGGGTCGTCGCCTGGTCCGAGGCCGGCGCGATGATGACGGCCCGTGTCGATGATGCGCTGCGCGTGTCGGGTCGGCAGCCGCTGCCTCTCCCCTCGGTCCGCGGGGTGGCCATGACGGGGAACGCGGTGATGGTCACGAGCGATTCGCCGTACCAGGTGCGGTGGTCGACCACGCGCGCCGATGGTGGGGTGTTCTCCGTCAACACGAGCAACTACTGGGTGGAATCGACGGTCGGGGCGGTGGGCGACCGGTTCGTCCTCGCCTGGCCCGAGGCCGGGCTGCGCGTCGCGTGGGTGGGAGAAGACGGCCGGTTGACGTCTCAGCCGCGTTCCATTGGGGCGAGCGACTCCGAGGCCACCGCACCTGCCATCGCGTGCGGCCGGACGAGCTGCCTGCTGACGTACGTGCAGTGGTCGCCGACGACCGCGTGGGACATCGTCGGAGAGTGGCTCGTGCCAGATGGCGGCTCGAGCGGCCCCTTCGCGCTGCGGGTCGATGCTCGCAGCGAGACTGATGCCTTCCCGGTCTTCGTGAGCGAGGGACACTGGCGGCTCGCCTACAATCGGTATGAGCCGGCGTTGGCCACCAAGCGCGCCGTGGTCGTCGACCTCTTCGAGCGAAGTGCGTCCGACGCGGGCGTACTCGACGCGGGTGTACTCGACGCGGGTGTACTCGACGCGGGCGCACTCGATGCGGGCACACTCGATGCGGGCACACTCGATGCGGGCACACTCGACGCGGGCACACTCGACGCGGGCACACTCGATGCGGGCGTACTCGATGCGGGCGAAGTGGACGCCGATGGAGGCGCTGGAGAGGCTCGGCGCTACTCGGTGGGCTGCGGCGCAGGCCCTGGAGGCCCCGGCCTGTTCGCGGTCATGGTGGCCCTGCTTCTCCTTCGGACCGCTCGGGCCAGCCGTCACCGCTGAGGCCCGAGCGGCCCCGTGTCTTCGAGTGAAACGCCGCCAGCGCAGCCCGCCAGAAGCCCAACCACCATCCACCCGTTCCGAAGTGCGCTCCTGGAGGCCTCGTCCAGCAAGCGCCGGCCCCGACATCCACCGAGGGGCTGACCTCCGCCTGGTGTGCAAGCGCTTGCACAGGGTGCTGCACCTTGCACGACCCGGCACCGCGATGCCTCGGGCCCGCCGTCACCTATGAACAGTCGTTCATCGACGCGGGCCCGCCCGTCGTGTCAGCATTCCTCCGTTCAAGGGGGCCTCGAGAAGCCGTGTTCTTCCTGTTTCCGCTCGGCGTCGGTGAAGCCCGTGTCCGCATTCCCATCGTCGCGGGCCTCATCGCCCTCGTGTGCGTCGGCGCCTTCCTGCCGACGTGGGTGTTCACCGACGACCCGCTCAACCGCGAGCGCCTCGGCGAGGCGGTGGGCTTCTGGAGCCAGCACCCGTACCTCACCATCGACGGCGACTTCGTGCGCAAGACGCTGGGGCGCCAGGCCGCGGAGCGCCTCGAGGCGCTGCGCACCCAGCACCACGCCGAGCTCGAAGCGCTGAAGCCAGCGCCCGACGTGCTGGTGAAGGAGCAGGCGCGCCTCGACCAGCTCGTCGCCGCCGCCCAGGCTCGCGACACCTGGCTGCGCCGCTACTCGCTCGTGCCCGCGCGTGGCCTCGCCCAGCCCGGCTGGCTGACAGCGATGTTCCTGCACTACGGGTGGCTCCACCTGCTGGGGAACCTCTTCTTCCTCTGGCTCGCCGCGCCGCTGCTCGAAGACGCGTGGGGCCGGGCCTTCTTCGCCGCCGTCTACCTCGCCTCGGGCCTCGCGGCGTCCTTCGCGCACTTCCTCATCGACCCCGACTCGCCCGGCACCATGGCCGGCGCCTCGGGGGCCATCGCCGGCCTCATGGGCGCCTTCGCGGTGCGCTTCCCCCTGCGGCGCATCGCCATCGGCTACTTCATCTATTTCCTGGTCAGCTTCCGCCGGGGCATCTGGCACTGGCCCGCGTGGTTCGCCGCGCTGCTGTGGTTCGCCGACCAGGCGTGGGACTACTTCCTCGGAGAGACGGGCGGCGTCGCGGTGGGCGCCCACCTCGGCGGCTTCGCCTTCGGCGCGGTGGTGGCGCTGGCGATGAAGTTCTCGGGCCTCGACCGGGAGCTGGTGACGACGGACGAGGGCGCGACCGACCTCTCGAAGCGGCACGTGTCGAAGGGCGTCGAGGCCGCGCGCGCGGCCGTCGACGAGCGTGAGTACGACAAGGCGAAGGCGCTCCTCGAGGCCGAGCTGGCGACGCACCCCACCGACAGCGACGCGCGCCTCATGCTGGCGGGGCTCGAGCTCTCGACGCCGGGCCGCACCGACGTGGCGAACAAACACTTCGTGCGCGCGCTCCTCGAGGCCTGCACGGCGTCTCCCGAGCACGGGGCCGAGCTGTGGCTCGAGCACGGCCTGCGCTTCGGCGCCCAGGTGCTGACGCCGCAGCAGGCGCAGAAGCTGGCGCAGGTGGTGGCGGCCTCGCCCGACCCGAACGTCGCCCAGAGCGCGCTCAAGCTGTTCGAGCGCGCCGCCGACGCCCCGGGGCTGCTCGGTCAGAAGGCCGGCCTCGAGACGGCGCGCCGGCTGTGG
>JALOQF010000183.1 GCA_025459425.1 Myxococcaceae bacterium
CGGCTCACCGAGCGCCTGCCCGAGCTCACCCAGGACATCGAGGTGTCGCGAGAGCTCGCCCGCGCCGCGCAGGCCCGCGCCGCCGCCGCCCAACCCCCGTCTTCATCGCCCGGAGAGAAGCCATGACCGACTTCGTCGCCCAGAGCCGCTCCATGCAGGAAGCCGTCGCCGCCGCGCTCGACGTGGCCTCGAGCCCCACGACGGTCTTCCTCCGTGGAGAGCACGGCACCGGCAAGCGGCGCTTCGCCCGCTTCATTCACGCGCACTCGAAGGCGGCGGCGCGCCCCTTCGTCGAAGTGAGCCCGACGACGTTCGACGTGGTGCAGGTCGAGGTGCAGCTCCAGTCGGCGGGCACGGTGCTCTTCGACGAGATCGGCGCGCTGTCGCAGGAGCACCAGGCCCACCTGCTGCGGCTCCTCGAGGCCCCACACGCCGCGCGCGTCATCGCCAGCACGAGCGAGGCCCCCGAGAAGCTCGTCGAGACGGGGCGGCTGCGGAGCGACCTGTTCTACCGGCTCGACGTGTACCCGCTGCGTGTCCCCTCGCTGAGGGAGCGCCGCGACGACCTGTCGCGCCTCGCCCAGGTGTTGTCGATCAAGGCCGCGCAGCGCCTCGGGCGGCCGGCGCCGACGCTCAGCTCGGGCGCCATCATCGCGCTCGAGCAGGCCGACTTCCCCGGCAACGTGCGGGAGCTCGAGAACGTGCTCGAGCGGGCCCTCATTCGTTCGCGGACGCCCACCATCGAGGCCGCCGCGCTCGCGCTGGCGCCACCGCGCATCGAAGGCGGCCTCTTTCCCGAAGGGCTGCCGCTCGACCTGTCCGAGCTCGAACGCATCGCCATCGCCGAGGCGCTGCGCCGGGTGAACGGCAACCGCACCCACGCCGCACGCCTGCTGGGCATCGGCCTGCGAACGCTCCGCCAGAAGCTGAACGGCCCCTCGTCTCGTGCGCCCTCGTCCGAGGCCATCGGCCAGCCCGAGGCGTTCTCATGAAGCTCTTCGACACGACGCTCGCGCGCCTTCAGTCGTCGCTCGACGTACGGCTGGCACGACAGAACGTGCTCGGCGGCAACCTCGCGAACGTCGACACCCCCGGTTACCAGCCGCGCGATCTCGACTTCGCCGAGGCCATGAAGGCACGCGCGGCCGAGCTGGCCGGGCAGACGCCGGCGCTGCCGTCGGCAGTGCCGAGCGATGGGCACCTCGCGCTCGACGTGGTTGGGCCGACGGCCGACGGCCCTGCGCGCTTCGTCAAGGTGACCGAAGGTGAAGGGGGCCTCGACGGCAACGGCGTCGACCTCGATCGCACGATGGTCGAGCTCTCGCGCAACGCCCTGCTCTACGGCGCGAGCACCCGCGCCGCCGGGAAGAAGCTCGCCATCCTCCGGTACGTCGCTGGCGACGGCATCGGCTGAGTCACGAAAGGCACGCCATGGACTTCCTCTCTGCCCTCAAGATCGCCGGCTCGGGCCTCTCGGCGCAGCGCACCCGCGTCAACGTCGCGGCCACCAACCTGGCGAACGCCGAGTCGACGCGCGGGCCCGACGGGCAGCCGTACCATCGCCGCGACCCGATTCTCACGGCGGTGCCCTTCGAGGCGTCGCTGGCAGAGGCCACCGGCGCACCGCTCGCCGCTGGAGAACCGGGCGCCGCCTCGACGGCCGCCTCGGTCGAGGTGACGGGAATTCACGAAGACCCCTCGCCCGGCAAGAAGGTCTACCTGCCCGGGCACCCCGACGCCGACCCGAACGGCTTCGTCACCTTCCCGAACGTCAACCCGGTGAACGAGACGGTGAACCTCATCACCGCGCAGCGCGGGTACGACGCGAACGCGACGGCCGTCGAGACGCTCAAGAGCATGGCGCAGCGCGCGCTGGACATCGCGAGGTGATGCATGAAGGCCCTGACCGTCAACACCATCGAGACGCCCGCTGGCACGCCTGCGATCGACCGGCCTGACGGCGCCCGCGACGAGGGCTTCGGCGAGGCGCTCGAGGCGGCGGTGAAGAAGGTCGACGACCTGCAGCTCGCCGCCGACGCCGAGGCGCAGAAGCTCGCGAACGGCGACGGCAACCTGCACGAGACGATGTTGGCGCTCGAGAAGGCCGACGTGGCGATGCGCGTGGCCCTGAAGGTCCGCACGAAGCTCGTCGAGGCCTACAACGACGTGATGCGCATGACGGTGTGACATGGAGAGCCTCCTCAAGCAGCTGAAGGACCTCCCCGCGCGCCTCGCCGGGTTGCCCACGGGCCTGCGCATCGCGCTCATCGCGGGCGCCGCCGTGGCCGTGCTGGCCGCGGGCTCTGTGGGCGTGATGGCGCGGGCGGGCGGCGATTACCAGTACGCCTTCACCAACCTCACCCAGGAAGACGCGACCGAAGCAGCGGGCGTGCTGAAGCAGGCGGGCATTCCGTTTCGGACCGAGGCGAACGGCTCGGCCCTCGCGGTGCCGGGCGACAAGGTCTACGAGGCGCGCATCGTGCTCGCGACCGCCGGGCTCCCGCGCGGGGGTGGCGTGGGGTTCGAGCTGTTCGACCGTGGCGACCTCGGTGTCAGCGAGTTCACCCAGCGCGTCAACCTGCGGCGCGCCATCGAGGGCGAGCTGGCGCGCACCATCGGCCGCCTCGCCGGTGTCCGCAGCGCCAAGGTGACGGTGAGCCTCGCCGAGAAGGGCCTGTACCGCGACGAAGACAAGAAGCCGTCGGCCACCGTGGTGGTGATGCTCCAGCCCGGGCGCACGCTGGGTGACCGCGAGCTCGCCGGCATTCGGCACCTCGTCAGCTCGTCGGTGCCGGGCCTGCCACCCGACGTGGTGACTGTCATCGACGGGCGCGGCGCGGTGCTGTCGTCGGACTCGGCGTGGGACTCGCCCGAGGCCTCGTACCAGCGCAAGCTCGAGCGTGACTTCGAGCAGCGCATCGTGACGCTGCTCGAGCCCGTGGTCGGCCAGGGCGCGGTCATCGCGCGCGTCACGGCGACGATGGACGCGACGCACGTGAACCAGAACTCCGAGGTGTTCGACCCCGACGCCGTGGCGCTCCGGAGTGAGCGCAAGGTGACGCAGTCGTCGGCCACGCAGCAGACCAACACCGCCGGCGTCGCGGGCGCGCAGGCCAACGTGCCGCTCCAGCCGCCGCCGCAGCCGCCGGCCCCCACCTCGCAGGGCAACCAGAACAACCAGGACGAGGTGAAGAACTTCGAGATCTCGAAGACGACGACGCAGACGCTCGCGAAGCTGCCGCGGCTGCAGCGGCTGTCGGTGGCGATCATCGTCGATGGCGTCGACGGCAAACCCCGCGACGGCGCCGAGGTGACGCGCCTCGGAGAGCTGGCCCGCAAGGCCGTGGGGCTCGACGAAGCGCGCGGTGACGCCTTCGAGATCACCAGCCAGGCGTTCGGCAAGTCCGACGTGCCCGAGGCGGCGCCCGAGCCCGCGAAGCTGCCCGCCTGGGCGTGGGGCGGCATCGGCGCCGGAGCCGTGGCGCTGCTGGCGCTCGTCGTCTTCCTCGTGCGCCGCCGCTCGAAGCCGCTCGAGGCCGAGCTGGTGCTCAAGCCGGGCGAGAAGGTGGGCGACGCCGAGGCCCGGCAGCAGGTGCTCGATGGAGCCCCGAAGCCCGAGGAGCTGCCCGAGAAGGAGCCGCCGGTGCTCATCGACCCGCTCGCCGACATCAAGGATCGCGCCCGCGCCATGGTGCGCGCCGACAAGGACCGCGCCCTGCTGCTGATTCGCGCCTGGCTGAGCGCCGACCTCGAGAAGACCCCGCCCACGCCTCTCCAGGGAGCCGACCGTGCCTGAAGCCTCGAAGGACCAAGCCAAGCAACTGCCACCGCTGCCGTGGATCGACAAGAGCGGGCCTGGCGCGCGCCGGGTGGCAGCCCTCATGCTCGCGCTCGGCCAGGAGATGGCCGCCGAGCTCTTCAAGAACCTCGGCGAGTTCGAGGTGCGCCAGATCGCCCTCGGCGCGCGCGACCTGAAGCGCGCGGGGCCCGAGGCCATCAACGAGTCGCTCCAGTACTTCGTCGACTCGATGAACCAGGCCGGCGTCGACGCGCTCGCTGGCGACGAGGTGCTGCGCAAGGTGGTCAACGCTGTGCTCGGCGCCGACACCGTCAAGCGCACCTTCGACGCCCAGCCGCCCAGCCACGTGCCCGAGGAGCTGCTCGGGCCGGTGGCCGATGCCGACGCCGAGTCCCTCGCGATGGTGCTCGCCCGGGAGCAGCCCCAGACGATCGCGCTGGTCTTGAGCTCGCTCACGCCCGAGCGCGCCGCCCTCGTGATGGACCGCCTGCCCATTGCGCTGCGACCGCAGGTGGTGCGCCGAATGGCCGTCGTCGAGGCCGTGGCGCCCGAGGTGCTCCGCGAGGTGCGGCTGGCGCTCACCAGTGAGCTGCAGTCGCTGGTCGCCGAGGGCATGCGGCGCGTCGATGGCCGCAGCGCGGCGCTCGAGATCCTCCGCCGGAGCCCGGCCGCGCAGCAGACCGAGATCCTCGCCAACATCGAGAAGGACGACCCGCAGCTGTCGAACGATCTGCGCTCGAAGCTCTTCACCTTCGAAGATCTCACGCGCCTGTCGGACCGCGACCTGCAGACGCTCATGAAGGATCTCGACATGAAGCAGGTGACGGTCGCCCTCAAGGGCGGCAGCCCCGAGGTGAAGGACAAGTTCCTGCGCAACATGTCGTCTCGCGCCGCCGAGCTGCTCGAGGACGATCTGTCGGCGATGGGCCCGGTCAAGCTGTCCGAGGTCGAGGCCGCGCAGAGCGAGATCGCCAAGGTGGCCATCGAGGCCGCCGAGAAGGGTCGAATCACCATCGTCCGCCCGACGGACAAGATGCTGTGAGGCCGTCGTGAGCGAAGCGCGCAAGCCCAACTTCCTGCAGCAGGTCACTCCGCTCCCGCGCGCGAGCACGCCAGCCCCACGCCTCGCGCCGTGGACGGCAGCCCCCCTCGACCCGGCCCTGGCACCGCGGCCTTCGGCCCCCCCACAGCCCCCGACCCCGCCGCCGCCGGTGGCGAGCGCGCCCATGCACGCCTCGTTCGAGCCGCTCCCGCCGGCACCGGCTCCGCTGCCGCCCCCCGCGCCGGTCGTGATCGATCACACCCCACGGCTGCAGGCCGGCCTCGACGCGCTCAAGCTCGAGGCCCAGCGACTCGCAGAACAGGCCCGCAGCGACGCGCTCGAGATCGGCGTGTTGATCGCCCGACGAATCCTCGAACGCGAGCTCGCCACCAGCCTCGACCCCATCTTCGCGTTGATTCGCGGCGCGATCCGCAAGGTGGGCGAGGCGCGGGAGATCGTCGTCAAGGTGAGCGCAGACGATCACCGGCGGCTCCAGGACTCGCCTGGCTCGGCGCTCTCGCTCGGCACGGTGAAGCTGGCCGTCGACGAGTCGTTGTCTCCCGGTGACGTGGTGATCGAGTCGGAGCTGCACGGCGTCGACGCACGCCTCGACACCCGGCTCGACGAGCTGCGGCGCGAGCTGCGCGCTTCCCTGCAGCAGGACTGAGGCGTCCATGTCCGGGGTCGATCTGGAGCGGGTTCGGCGGGTCCTCGACGGGAGCCGCGACGTCGTGGTGCAGGGCCGCATCGTGCGCGCGACGGGCCTCTTGCTCGAGGCGTCGTTGCCG
The DNA here is from genome assembly GCA_025459425.1 of Myxococcaceae bacterium. Taxonomy (GTDB): domain Bacteria; phylum Myxococcota; class Myxococcia; order Myxococcales; family Myxococcaceae; genus Xiheimicrobium. The sequence goes on from JALOQF010000183.1 coordinate 5,630, forward strand.
CAGGTCGCCCTGGGCACCTCGTGCGAGATCCGCGCACAACACGGGCGCGTCGTGCACGCCGAGGTCGTCGGCTTCAACGGCCCCACGGCGCTGCTGGTGCCTTTCGGCGAGATGGAGGGCATCTGTGAAGGGTGCCCCGTCGTGCCGCGCGCGAACGCCGGCGAGGTGCCGGTCGGCGAGGCGCTGCTCGGCCGCGTGGTGGACGCGAGGCTGACCCCCATCGATGGCGGGCCGCCCATGCTGCTCAAGGAACGCGCACGCCTGCTCGCCAGTCCGCCGAGCGCGATGTCGCGGCGTCGCATCACCCAGCCGATGACGACGGGCGTGCGGGCGCTCGACGCGTGCCTGACGCTCGGTGAAGGCCAGCGCCTGGGCATCATGGCGGGCCCCGGCGTCGGGAAGTCGGTGCTCCTCGGCATGGTGGCGCGGCACTCCCGCGCGGACGTGATCGTCGTCGGCCTGATCGGCGAGCGCGGGCGCGAGGTGCGTGAGTTCATCGAGCGCGATCTCGGGCTCGAGGGGCTCCGGCGCTCCGTCGTCGTCGTGGCCACCGGAGACGAGCCGCCGCTGGTGCGGGTGCGGGCTGCGCTGTCGGCCACCGCCGTCGCCGAGTACTTCCGCGCGAAGGGCCTCAAGGTGATGCTCTTGATGGACTCGCTCTCGCGCGTCGCCATGGCTCAACGCGAGATTGGCCTCGCGGCGGGAGAGCCACCGACGTCGAAGGGCTACCCACCGTCGGTCTTCGCGATGCTCCCCCGCCTCGTCGAGCGCGCCGGCAACGACGCGGGCCAGGGCAGCATCACGGCGCTGTACACCGTGCTCGCCGAGGGTGACGACCTGACCGACCCCGTCACCGATTGTGCGAAGGCGGCGCTCGACGGGCACGTCGTGCTCTCGCGCAAGCTGGCCAACGCCGGTCATTTTCCCGCCGTCGACATTCTGTCGTCGGTGAGTCGCTGCATGTCGGACGTCACGCCGCTGACGCACCGTGAAGCCGCGATGGCGGTGCGCGAAGTGCTCTCGGCGTATCGCGAAGCCGCCGATCTGATTGAGGTGGGCGCGTACCAGGCAGGCTCGAACCCGCGCGTCGACCGGGCGCTCGCGTGCGTTGGCCAGGTGAATGCATTCCTCAAGCAGGGGCCGGCCGAGCACTTCACGCTCGACCAGACCCTGGCGCAGCTGAACGGCGCCCTGAAGCCAAAGGATGCATCGGCACAGAAGCCGGTGCCTCTGAAGGCCGGGAGATGAGCGGTGCTGACTCTGGTGTTCGTGAGCGTGGTGGCTGCAGGCCCGGTGGAGCCGAAGGCTCCGACGCCGCCGGCCCCGCCCGTCGTCGAGGCGCCCAAAGCTGAGGTGAAGTCGGAAGAAAGGCCGAGCCCACCACCACCACCACCGCCAGCCCCCGAGAGCCCGGCGAAGGTCGAAGCTGCCGCCGAGCCGCCGCTCCCACCGGCGCTGTCTAAGAAAGCGCTCTGTGGCGAGCTGGTGAAGACGAACAAGGAGCTCGCGGCGGCGCGCAAGCGCCTCGAGGACGACAAGAAGCAGCTCGAGCAGGAGCGCGCCTCGCTCGAGAAGCTCGCGAAGGAGATCGCCGAGTCGCGCGCGCAGCTGCGCACCGAGACGGAGCGCCTCGAGCAGCTGCTCGCCAAGCGACCGACGAGCGGAGCCGAGGCCGGCACCACCGCCCCCGCGACGCCCGCCGCGCCACCAGCGGCGCCGCTCAAGAACGCCGAGCTCGACGCCCTCGCGAAGACGATGAAGTCGATGAAGCCCGAAGCCGCGGCGTTGTTGCTGCAGAAGTCGGACACGAAGCTGGCTGCGGCGCTCCTCAAGCGCATGAAGCCCGCCGAAGCCGGCGCGGTGATGGATCGCCTCAAGCCTGACCTCGCCGCCGAGCTCGTCGCGACGATGGCCACCATGCCGGGCTCACCCGGCAAAGGAGCGCTCAAGTGAAGCTGCGCATCGGAGTCCCCGCAGATGCGCAGGGCGTCGAGCACGCTGGAGCGCCGCTTCCTGCCGTGAGCCTCGTTCGGACCGGTCGCGCGTCGAGCCCCTTCGCCCAGCTGCTCGCAGCCGGGAACCCGACGAGTTCCGGCCCAGCTCCTGGCCCTACGAGTGCCGAAGCTGAAGCGCCGACTCCGGAGGCGCTCGATGCGCTCGCGACCTTCGCGGCGCTTCCCCAGTCGCCCGAGCCCGCCGTGGGAGCGCGAGGCGAAGGGGCCGGGTCACGGCGACAGGACGGAACGGCGTCGGCCGCGCCGCAAACGACGAACGTCGAGGACCTCACCGCGCTGTTCCCGCTCTCCCGGGCCGGTGCACCCGAGCCTGAGGGCACCTCTCCGACACGAAAGGCGCCAGGCCGGGCACCAATCCGTGACGTGAGAGGGCCGACCAGCGAGGCCGCTCTACCCGTGGCCCGCGTCGAGCCGGCCGCCGGCGAGGTCGTTCCACCCATCGCGCGCTTCGAGATCGCCGCCGACGAGGCTCCCCGTACGAGTTCCGGAACACCTGCTCCTGCACCCTCGCGCCGCGACAGCACACGCACGAGGCTCACGGAGGCACCTTCGAACATCGAGGTCGCCGCTCCGCCCATCGTTGCGCCGTTCGAACAGGCCCCGGTCGAATCGGTGGTCGGGGCCGTCGAAGTGACCGCCGTCGCCCAAACGCCGGCCTCACCACCCGCACTCCTCGTTGGCCCTCGGACCGAGGCTGCACAGACTCGTGACGACCTCGAGACCGAACCAGCGTCACGTACGGCACCAGAGGTCCGCGCCGTCGAGACGTCGATCGTGGCTCAGCCAGCAGCGCTCGTGTTCCCGACCTCGGCGCCGACGGCCCGTGAGCCGCGACCCGTACTCGAGGTGGCGGTACCACAGCCCTTGCTCACCACCTCGCTGACCGTTCCCGCGGCCGAGGCGATGGGCGAGCTCGTGGAAGCCTTCGCAGCGAGCCCGAAGTCGTCCTCGACGAACGACGTGCCGCCTCGCACCGCGTCGACCGACGCGACTGCGATCGCTCTCGACAAGACGCGCCCCGCGGCGCCACCTGCACTCGCGAACGAGCCGCAGCCACCCAGGCCGACCCTTGCCGACCTGCCCGCGTCTCGTGCGCCTTCCACTCAGAGCGCCGCTGGCGAACCCGTCAGCCGGGTGGACGCGGCCGAGAGCCCCGTGCTGTCGCTGCTGCCCCGTTCTGCCGAAAACATGGGACCGTCGAGGCTGGCGGTTCGGAACGTCGAGGCGCGACCCACTCCGGACGCGAAGACCACGGCCGCCACGAGCGACCGCCCTTCGTTCATCGCGGCCCAGCGCAACGCACGTTTCGAAGCGAACGGACCCGAGCCGCGAGCGACTCCGACGACGACGGCACCTGAGCGCGCACGACGTTCGAGCGACCGCCCCGAGCGGCGTGTGGCCAGTCCATTCGAGCATTCAGCACCCCAGGGCGCGGGCGAGCTGCGGCGTATGCCCCGTGAGCCGCTGGCTCCTGAGGCAGCACCCGAATCGCTTCGTCCCCCCACGCGACTCGTGACGCCCACCGACGTCGCCCTCGAGTCCACACCAGCCCGCGCTCGGCTGACCCCGGTCCCGCGACTCGACCGTGACGACGTGGCCGACCAGCCGGCGGCAGAGCCGACCAGCCCGAATCCAGCGCCGTCCATGGTGCTCCCCCCCACGTTCTCCGTGGTCGCGGCGAAAGCCTCGCCGCCCTCACCCACCGCCGAAGACATCGGCACGAAGCGTGACGAACTGAAGGGCCGCGCCGTCGAGCGTCCTGCGGGCGCCGAGGCCCTGGCGATGCCGCTGCTGCCGAGACCGCCCGCCATTCTCGAGCTCGCCGCGCAGCGCGCCGCCGCACCTGCAGTCGAGCCTCGCCGCACGAAGGCCGAAGCTCCAGCGCTGGAGAGCGTGATGGCTGCCGGCACTGAGCCGAAGCGCGACGTCGAGAAGAAGGACCGCGACGAGCTCACCGCGCTCGGCAGGCCCACGACGCCACCAGCCCCCGCCGAGCTCGCGCCCCCCACCCGCCTCGAGGTGGCCAACGCAGCCCCGCCCGTTCCGAACGTGACGCCGGCGATGCTCGAAGACCCGTCGCTCCGCGTGGTCGTACTGCCGACGCTGGCGCGCGTGAACGTCGAGACGGCCGACCAGGGCTCGCTGGCGCTGCAAGTCCGTGTGCAAGACGGCGTCACCGACATTCGTGCGACCGGCCCGGCGGCGTCCCTCATCGAGTCGCGACAAGGCGAGCTGCGCGTCGCCCTGGCGAACGAAGGGCTGGCGCTCGGCCACTTCGATCTCGGCCAGTCCGACTCCGGCGGTGGGCGCCGCGAACGTTTCGATACACCCGACGAGCGCGACTTCGGCCCACGCCGCGCTCCGCTCCGAGCCGTGAGCGGCTCGACCACCCGCACCGACGGTCGGCTCTCCGTGAAGGCCTAGAGGAACACCCATGCCAACTGCCATCGACGGACTCTCGAAAGCAGGCACCCCACCGACGTCGCTCACGCCCCAGGGCTCGAGCCGCCTCGGCAAGGACGAGTTCCTCAAGTTGCTCGTCACCCAGCTGTCGAACCAGGACCCGCTCTCGCCGGTCGACAACCAGGCCTTCATCGCGCAGCTCGCGCAGTTCGCCACCGTCGAGCAGCAGTCGCAGATGAACTCGACCCTCGAGTCGTTGCTGCTCGCGCAGGCCTCGAGCAACCAGACGAACGTCGCGAACCTCGTCGGCCGCGAGATCACCTTCACCTCGGACAAGGTGGTGATCGGCGAGACCGGCGGCGCCCAGCTCAACGCACGCCTCAGCGCCGACGCCGCGAAGGTGAGCGCCATCATCAAGGACGAGAACGGCAAGGTGGTGCGCTCGATCACCGTCGGTTCGCGCAACGGCGGCCCGCTCACCCTGCCGTGGGACGGCCGTGACAACAACGGCAACCCGCTGCGGCCGGGGAGCTACACGGTGACCTTCACCGCGGCGGATCTGCAGGGCAAGTCCGTCGACGTGACCACCCAGGGCCGCGGGCGCGCCACCGGCGTGTCCTTCGCCGACGGGGTTCCCCAGCTTGTCGTCAATGGCGTCCGGGTTCGGCTCTCGGACGTTCTCGAAGTCAACGAGCCGAAGTCGAACGCCACCAGCACCACCACCACCTGAGGAGGGAAGTCATGTCGTTGCTCACGTCGCTCACCACCGGTACGTCTGGCCTCAACGCCAACAGCCAGGATCTCAACGTCATCGGCGACAACATCGCCAACGCGAACACCATCGGCTTCAAGGCCTCGCGTGCGGCCTTCCAGGACGCCCTGCTGCAGCAGGTCATCGGCGCGCCGGGTGGTGGCCAGATTGGTCTCGGCACGAACCTGCAGGCCATTCAGCGCATCATCAGCCAGGGTGCGCTCGCCAACACCGGCGTGGCCACCGACCTCGCGCTCCAGGGCAACGGCTTCTTCGTGCTGCGCGGCAACTTCAACGGCTCCGGCGGCGGCGTCGGCGGCTCGGGGCAGTACTTCACGCGCGCCGGGCAGTTCACCATCGACAACAACGGCTTCCTGGTGAACCTCGATGGGCTGCGGCTCCAGGGCTACACGGCCGACGAGACGGGCCGCATTCAGGGCGCGCTCGGCGACCTGCAGGTCGGCGCCTCGAACGCCCTCGCGGTGGCGACGAGCGAGATCAACATTCGCGCGAAGCTCGACCCGCTCGCCAGCATCGTGACCTTCGACCCGGCCGACCCGACGAACACCTCGAACTTCAACAGCTCGGTGACGATCTACGACTCGCTCGGGCAGTCACACGACGTCACCGTCTACTACAACCGCACGGGCACCGGCGCCTGGGAGTGGCGCGCGATGGTGGAAGACGGCGCGAGCCTGAGCGGCGGCACCGCCGGCGCCCCGGCCGAGATCGCCAGCGGCACGATGACCTTCGACAACCAGGGCCGCCTCGACACGGCGACGCAGACGTCGAACTTCAACCCGCTCAACGCCGTCAACCCGCAGCCCCTCACCTTCAACTTCGGTGACGACATCGCCAGCGGCGGCACCGGCGTCGAGGGCATCGTGCAGAACATCGGCGGCAACCGGAACGAGACGACCTTCGTCAACCAGGACGGCAACGCCGCCGGCACGCTGGCGTCGATTCAGATCAACAACAAGGGTGAGGTCGTCGGCGCGTTCACCAACGGCCGCACCCGCGTGCTGGCCCAGGTCGCGGTCGCCGACTTCGAGGCCATCGACAAGCTCAACCGGGTCGGCGGCAACCTGCTCGTCGAGTCCCGCGAGTCGGGCCAGCCCACCATCGGCGCTCCGGCCGAAGGTGGTCGCGCCACCATCACCGCGGGCGCGCTCGAGCAGTCGAACGTCGACCTGGCCAACGAGTTCGTGAAGATGATCGCCGCCCAGCGTGGCTTCCAGGCCAACTCGAAGACGATCACCACCGCCGACCAGCTGCTCGGCGAGCTCATGCAGCTGAAGCGGTAAGCCGCTGAGCCCGTGACGTCGCCGCGCCGGCCCTTCCCCTGGTGGAACGGCCGGCGCGTGTGCGTCAGGCCCCTGACGCGCCTTGAAGAACGTCGCGCGGCGTGTCGACACGAAAAGAGACGAGGTGCGTGACGTGATCATCCTGACCCGGCTCGACGGCCAGCGCGTGGCGGTGAACGAAGACCTGCTGGTCTTCGCCGAGCAGACGCCCGACACCGTGCTGACGATGACGTCGGGCCAGCGGCTCATGGTCAAGGAACCGCTCGCCGACGTGGTCGAGCGCATCGCGTCGTTCCGACGGCAGTGCACCGTGCCCGTCATCAGCGGAGACGTGCGCCATGGATAAGACGACGATTCCCGGAATCCTCTTCGGCATCGGCATGATCCTCCTCGGGCAGAAGCTCGAAGGCGGCCACGCCGGCTCGCTGCTGCAGCTCACGGCGTTCCTCATCGTCGTCGGCGGCACCGTCGGCGCCGTGCTCGTTTCGTACCCCCTGAGCGAGGTGATCGGCGGCGTCAAGGCGCTGAAGGTGGCGCTCCAGGAGAAGCCCTCGGACATCGTGCCGCTCATCACCCAGCTCGTCGATCTCGCCACCATCGCGCGCCGCGACGGCGTGCTGGCGCTCGAGGGCAAGCTCGCCGAGGTGAAGGACCCCTTCATGAAGCGCGCGCTCGGCTTCCTCGTCGACGGCGTCGAGGCGTCGGTCGCGCGCGGCACGCTCGAGACCGAGATCGAGATCGAGGCCGAAGAGGGCAACGTGCAGGCGAAGTTCTGGGGCGACTTCGGCGCGCTCTGCCCGACGGTCGGCGTGCTCGGCGCCGTGATGGGCCTCATCCACGTGATGGAGAACCTCGACAACCCCGCCGCCCTCGGCCCCGGCATCGCCGTCGCCTTCGTCGCCACGGTGTACGGCGTCGGCGTGGCCAACCTCATGGCCCTGCCGCTCTCGAACAAGATCAAACGGAAGATCCACATCGAGAAGGAGCGCAAGACGCTCATCGCCGAGGGCGTGCTCGCGATTCAGGAAGGCCTCAACCCGCGCATCCTCGAAGAGAAGCTCAAGAGCTTCGGCGGCCACCACGCCAAGCACATGAAGTCGGCCGAGAAGAAGTGAGGCGCCGCCATGGCGAAGAAGCACAAGCACGAAGAGCACGAGAACCATGAACGATGGGTGATCTCGTACGCCGACCTGGTGACGCTGCTCTTCGCGCTCTTCGTGGTGCTCTACGCCTCGAGCAAGGTCGACAACAACAAGCTGGCCCAGACGACCGAGTCGATGCGCTGGGCGCTCAACTTCAAGGGTGAGGGCGGCATCACCAAGCTGTCCATCTTCAAGGGCCCACCGACCGAAGGTGGCTGCGTCACCAACATGGGCGCGCAGCCCTTCAACAACCCGGTCGACCGCAAGGTGCTCGAGCAGCAGCGCAAGAAGCTCGAGAAGGCGCTCAAGCCCTTCCTGATGGAGCGGCCGAAGAACCCGAACATCACCTTCGAGCTCCAGCACGGCAAGCTGCGCCTGCGCCTGGCCGCGCAGCGCTTCTTCGACCCGGCCTCGGCCTCGCTCAGGCCCGAGTCGATCGCCGTGCTCGACGCCATCGCCGGCGAGGTCGCCGAGTCGAAGATGAACATTCGCGTCGAGGGCCACACCGACGACGAGCCGATCAAGACGACGCGCTTCCGCAGCAACTGGGAGCTGTCGGCCTCGCGCGCGGCCACCGTCGTGTCCTACCTCGAGCAGGCGCACGGCATCGACGCGACCCGCCTCATGGCCGCGGGCCACGGCTCCCAGCGCCCGCTCGTGCCCAACGACACGACCGA
>JALOQF010000184.1 GCA_025459425.1 Myxococcaceae bacterium
CTACTCGGAGCAGTTCCTCTCGCACCAGCTCACGGCGGTGCTGCTCTTCTTCACCTTCTTCGTCGCCTGGCGCGTCGAGCGCGGCGAGCTGAAGGAGGCGGCGCTGCTGGGCGCGGGCGTGCTGGCGGGGGCCGTCGTCGTCACCGAGTACACCGGCGCGCTCGGCGTCGTCTGCGTCGCGGCGTACGTCGTGGCGGCGCGCTGGGGCCGGTGGGCGGCGCTGGCTCGCGCGGCGGGGCTCGTCGTTGCGGGCGCCGCGCCACTGCTGGCCCTGCTGCTCTGGTACCACCAGGCCGCCTTCGGCAGCCCCTTCACCTCGGGCTACAAGTTCCTCAACGACGCGCAGTACCAGGGCTGGCACCTCGGAGGCTTCCTCGGCATTCGGTTCCCCGACCCGCGGGCCTTCGTGCTCTCGGCCTTCTCGCCGCTGCGCGGCTTCTTCACCCTCTCGGCGTTCCTGCTGCTGGCCATTCCCGGCCTGTGGGCGCTCAAGGCGAAGGACCGCGCGCAGTGGGTGATGCTGGTGGTGCTGCTGCTGGGCAACGCGTACTTCACCTCGTCGTTCACCTACGACTCGTGGGGGTGGACGACGGGCCCCCGCCACCTCACGCCGCTGGTGCCCTTCCTCATGGTGCCGGTGGCGCTCGCCCTCGAGCGGTGGGCCCCGCGACCGCTCTTCGCGTTCGCCGCGGGCCTGTGCGTCTCGTCGGTGGTGGCGATGGCCCTGGTGACGCAGGTCAACTACATCCCCAACGACCTCGAGACCGTCGACCAGCAGGGCGTCTTCCGCGTCTCGACCTCGCTCTTCGGTGTCGCGGTGCCGCTCTTCCGTGAGGGGTTCTGGCCGGTGTCGTGGCTGGCGAAGTGGGTGCCCAACCCGGCTTCGGGTGGGCTGCTGCTCGCGCTCGTCGCGGCGGCGGCGGCGTGGGTCTTCACGCGCTTCCGGGCGCAGCTGGCGGCGCCGGGCCTGCTCGCCTCGGGCGCGCTGGCGCACCTGGGCCTGCTGGCGCTGGTGACGGAGCAGCACGAGTGGGCCCTGTCGGCGCGGCGCTTCCTCTCGGGCGTCTGGGCGGCGCGGAGCGGTCAACCCTTCGAGTGGTGGTGACGACGATGGCCGCTTCGAGGGACGTCATGGCGCTGGCCGAGCGGCTCCCGGTGGTGGTGTTCGAGTCTGACGCCGCCGGCGCGCTCACCTTCCTCTCCGAGCGGTGGGTCGAGCTGACGGGGCTCCCGCTCTCCGAAGGCCTGGGGAGCCGCTGGCGCGAGCGCGTCGACGTGAACGACCAGCCGCTCCTCACGGCCGCGCTGCGCGACGCGACGACGCACCGGGTGCCCATCGACCTCGACGTGCGGCTGAGCGCAGCGCACGGCCGCCGGACGGTGCGGGTGCTGGCGGCGCCGATGGTGCGGGGGCCTGCGGTGGTGGGCCACGCCGGGCTCCTCGTCGACGTCACGGCGGCGCGGGAGCACCTCGCGGCGCTCGAGGAGCGCGAGAACCGGCTCCAGCTGCTCGAGGCCCGCAGCCAGGCGCTGCTCGAGGCGGTGCCCGACCTCGTCTTCCAGCTCGACGCCGAAGGGCGCTTCGTCGACTTCCACGCGTCGGCCGCGGCCGTCGGCGTGGTGCTGCTGCCGCCGGAGCGATTCATCGGCCGCGCGCTCGAGGACATTCTTCCGACGCCCGTCGCGATGCAGGCGCGCGCGATGTTGGCGCAGGCACGCGCTTCGGGGACGTCGCGGCGCTTCGAGTACCAGCTCGACCTGGGCACCCTGGGCCAGCGCGACTTCGAGGCGCGCATCAGCCCGATGCGCTCCGGTGGGTCGCTGGCGGTGGTGCGCGACGTCACCGACCTCAAGCGCGCCGAGCGCGAGCTCATCGCCGCCCGCGAGCGTGCGATGCACGCCTCGAGCTCGAAGAGCCAGTTCCTCGCCAACGTGTCGCACGAGATTCGCACGCCCCTCAACGGCATCATCGGCGTCACCCAGCTCTTGCGCACGATGACGCTGCCGGCCGAGGTGACGGACTACCTCCAGGTGCTCGAGGCCGCAGGCGAGGCCCTGCTGGGGCTCGTCAACGAGGTGCTCGACCTGTCGAAGATCGAGGCGCAGCGGCTCGAGCTCGAGCGCGCCTCGTTCGACCTCGAGGCGCTGGTGGGGCAGGTGACGCGGGGGCTCGCCGCCGAGGCGCAGCGCAAGCGCCTGGCGCTCTCGCTCGACGTCGACCCGGCCGTGACGGGGCAGGTGACGGGAGACGCGGGGCGGGTGCGGCAGATCGTCACCAACCTCGTGGCGAACGCCATCAAGTTCACCGACGAGGGCGCGGTGCAGGTGGTGGTGCGGCGGCGCAGCGACGGCGACGTCGTCATCTCGGTGAAGGACACGGGCCGTGGCATTCCGCCGGGTGTGCGCGACGCCGTCTTCGAGCCCTTCGTGCAGGCGGGCGCGCAGCGGGGCGGCACCGGCCTGGGCCTGTCCATCTCTCGCTCGCTCGCGCGGCTGATGGGCGGAGACGTCGAGCTCGTCACCTCGTCGGCCGAGGGGACGACCTTCGAAGCGCGGCTGCCGCTGGCGCCCTCGTCGGCCACCGCCCGGCCCGCCCGCCCGCGCGTGGGCAGCCGGCGCCTCAAGGTGCTGCTCGCCGAAGACAACGAGGTGAACGCGCGGCTGACGCGGGCGATGCTCGAGTGGCTGGGCCACGAGGTCGAGACGGTGGGTGACGGCCGGGCGGCGGTCGAGCGCAGCGAGCAGGGCGGCTACGACGTCGTCTTCATGGACGTGCAGATGCCGCTGCTCGACGGCCTCGAGGCGACGCGCCGCATCCGCGAGCGGGAGCGCGGCGGCCCCACGCGGTTGGCCATCGTCGCGCTGACGGCCAACGCCATGAAGGGTGACGAGCTGGCGTGCCTGTCGGCCGGCATGGACGCGTACCTGCCCAAGCCGGTGACCGTCGAGGCGCTGTCGGACGTGCTGGTGTGGTTCAGCGCCTGAGAGAGGGCTTCCTCAGGGGAAGACCACCGGGAACTGGAAGACCGTCGGGCCGGCCTGAAGGCTGTTGCCGCCGCGGAGCTCGAAGGTGGTCATCGTCGCGGGGGGCGCTCCGCCATCAGGGAACGGAGTCTGCGCCGCCGGCGCGCTCAAGTTCAGCGTGGCGCGACTCGGGCCGGTCTGCCAGCCAACGTACTTGTAGGTCCGCAGGCAGCGCTCACGGGGGAAGCCGGCGTCGGGCACGCTGATGTCGCAGGGCCCCAATTCGGTGATGCCTGCATCAGACACCACAGCGCGCACCGCGAGGTACGTCAGGTCGTGTCCGAACGACAGCTCGCCCATCAGGACGCCGTTGCTGATGTTGGCAGTTCCGCGGCCCGTGCCGACGGTCTGAATGTTGATCGAGGCGTTGTCATGTGAGAGCCGGTTGAACCAGCGGTCGGTCCACGCGATCTGGATCTGCTGGCTGGTGCCCGCAGCCATGAACGTGGGAATGGCTGGCGTGAAGCGCAGGAACTGGCTGCCCACCGCGAGGTTCGAGGAATAGACGACGTGAGTCGGACGCCACACCTGGGTGTTCGCGTCCCAACAGCCGTTGGGTGCGTCCCATCGGTTGTTCCGCGGCTGCCGGGTTCCGGTGGCACAGTCGAGAATCTCGTTGTCGATGAAGGGCTCGCCGGGGTCCCACGTGCCATTGTCGTTGGAGTCGGTGAACGGCTCAGGCAGGTCGACCCAATACTCACCAGGGTCCCACGTGCCGTTTGCGACGCCGCCTGAGCTGCCCGAGCCGTCCCAGAACTGCTCTTCACCGCTCACGGAAGCCACGATGGTCACGAAGTTGTCGCGCGGGTTGACCGTGGGGTCCGCGGGCTGCGTCGAGGGCACCGAGAACGTGGCGCCGTACGACGGCTCTTGCATCGCCGGGAAGGGCTCTCCCGCGGCTGAGAGCGGGCTGGTCGCGACCGGCAGGTTTCCAGCCGAGTTGAAGGTGACTGACGTACCCGTCGCGCCCGCCATGTACTGTGAAGTTGGCGGAATGCTGCCAGCTTCCGCGAGCCACGAGACGTTCAGCGAGAACGGCGGGTTTCGACCGTTTCGGTCCGAGAAGTTCGCCGTGCACGTCATGCTCTGGTCAACGCGGGGCGGCGTCGAGGTCTGCAGGACCCCGAGTACGTTTCGGCTGCAAGTGACCTGCAACCGGCCGTCGCTCACGCGACCGATGACGATGTTGAAGTTGGTCGACGGCGTGTCGAGCCGGCCCAGCACCTGGGCGAGGATGGTCGCCGTTCCGGCCGAGTCACCGGCCGTGAGGTTGGTACGAACGAGGCCCATGGCGTTCGAGCGGTCGCGCGGTGGCGCGAAGCTACACCCCGCCGCTGAACCTGGCCCGATGGCGAACGTGACATCGACTCCCTCGACGGGCATGCCAGCTGGGTCCCGGAGCCGGAAGAAGACGGGCGTGTTCGTGTTGAGGCCGGTCGACAGAATGGCCAGGGTGGTGCGGGTCGCGGTGTCGGGCACCCACTCGACCGTTTCGACCTTCGACACCCGAAAGAAGGCGGTGACCTGGGCGTCCGCTGCGGCTGCGACGAGCGTGAGGGGGCCGCGTGTCGCCCCACGGACGTGCACGGTCGCGGACACCTGGCCCATCGCGTCGGTCATCAGCGTGGTGGCGCGGGTGTCAGAGGCGGCGTCAAAGCTGCCGTCACTCAAGGTGAGCGTCACAGGGCGCATCGCGACGGGCGTCATGCCCGAGGTGTTGGTGCGGAGCTGGAACGTCACGTCGAGCGAGTCGAGGGTACCTTCGAGCAGGGTGGGCTTCGAGATCGAAGAAACGACGAGCCGGAACTGCCCAGAGAACCCGCCGTCGAACGTCATGGGACCGAGGGGCAAGCCGGCGTCGGGCATGCCCATTCCGCCCGCGTCGGGAACACCCGAGTCGGGGTTGCCGGCGTCGGGCTGCCCTGCGTCACCGACGGTACCGGCGTCAGGCTGCCCCGCGTCGGCGGCTGCGGTGACGGTGATCGAAGTGGTGCCCTCGACGCGGCGCATCTCGCTCGTCCACTCGGCGGTGATGCGCACGGTGCCGCGGCAGTTCGTGTCCTGGCTCGCGTTGCACGAGAACTCGAAGGTGGCGGTGCCGTCGGCGAGCGTGACGGTCTCTCCGCCCGCGAGGCTGCCCGCGGCCGAGGTGACGCGCACCGGGCCGGTGCCGGGCTTCGCCATGCCGTCGGTGGCGGTGACGGTGATTCTCGACACCTGGCCGTCGCTGCGAATCGAGCGGGGGCTGGCGGTCAGCTCGAGCGTCCCCTCCATCGTCATCGGGCTGCACGCCGTGAGCGCGCCGACCGTCGCCGCGCACGCCACCCACACCTTCGTCGTCATGGACTGCTCCCTGTGCATGTTCGCTTCCGCCTCGCGAAGGACGCCCCCGCGTGGCCAATGCGGAGTCGAGTCTCTCCCGGCGTGACGCCGAGTCAACGTCTTCGAGGCCATCAGAATAGCCGAAGGTGGGCGGGCAAACCGTGTCGGCCGCCATGGAACCGCTGTGGTACGAGGTACGCCCCATGAACTTCGATCTCACGGACGACTTGAAGGCCCTGCAGGAGACCGCGCGGAAGTTCGGGCGCGAGGTGATGCGCCCGAAGGCGGCGCACTACGACGAGACGGGGCACTTCCCGAAGGAGATCATCCAGCAGGCGTGGGAGCTCGGCCTCATCAACATGACCATTCCGCAGGCCAACGGCGGCATCGAGCTGTCGCACCTGGCGCAGGCGGTGGTGGCGGAAGAGCTGGCCTGGGGCTGCTCGGGCATGGCGACGTCGATGATCGCCAACGACCTGGCGCTGCTGCCCATCGTGCTGGCCGGCACGCCGGAGCAGAAGGAGAAGTTCCTGCGGCCCTTCACCGAGAAGTTCCTGCTGGCGAGCTTCGGCCTCACCGAGCCGGGCGCGGGCAGCGACGTGGCCGGCATGCGGTGCACCGCCCGGCGCGAGGGCGACCACTACGTGCTCAACGGCCAGAAGCAGTGGATCACCAACGGTGAGTACGCCGACCAGTACTCGATCTTCTGCACCACCGACCCGGCGAAGAAGCACAAGGGCATCATGTGCCTGGTGGTGCAGGGCCGGCCCAAGGGCTTCACCGTCGGCAAGCACGAGAACAAGATGGGGCAGCGGGCCTCGAACACGGTGACGCTCACGTTCGAAGACGTGAAGGTGCCGGTCGAGAACCGCATCGGGCAGGAAGGCGAGGGCTTTCTCATCGCGATGAACACGCTCGACAACTCGCGGCCGCTCACCGCGATGTTCGCCGTGGGCAACGCGCGCGCGGCGATGGAGCACGCCATCGACTACGCAAAGCAGCGCCAGCAGTTCGGCAAGCCCATCGCCGACTTCCAGGGCATTCAGTTCCTCATCGCCGACATGGCCGCCGAGACGCACGCGGCGCGGCTGCTCACCTACCAGAGCGCGTGGATGCTGGACGCCGGCCAGCGGAACACGCTGGTGTCGAGCTATGCCAAGCGCTTCGCCGCCGACATGGCGATGAAGGCCACCACCGACGCAGTGCAGATCTTCGGCGGCTACGGGTACTCGAAGGAGTACCCCGTCGAGAAGCTCATGCGCGACGCGAAGCTGATTCAGATCTACGAGGGCACCAGCCAGGTGCAGCGCCTCGTCATCGCCCGCGAGCTGCTCAAGGGCAGCTGATACCCCGCAGTGCTCCGAACCGCCGGGGCCCGCTCCAAATCCGCTTGCCGGCCCAGGGGTTGACCCGTAAATCAACGGGCGCCGCATCGCGTCATGCGCGGTGCCTCACGCAGTCGACGACCAGTCATCACCCCGGCCACTGGAGGGCCACGACATGCCAATCAAGATCCTCGTCACCGCCAAGCGGGTCGAAGATTACGAGTCGAAGATCAAGGTGAACGCGCAGGGCACGGGCATCGTGCAGGAGGGGCTCAAGTACAAGATCAACCCCTTCGACGAGATCGGCGTGGAAGAGGCGCTGCGCCTGGTGGCCAAGCACGGCGGCGGCGAGGTGGTGGTGGTGTCGATCGGCACGAAGGACGTGCACGAGCAGCTCCGCCACGCGCTGGCGATGGGCGCCACCAAGGCCATCTGGGTCAACCACACGGGCCCGCTCGACCAGATGACGGTGGCCGGCTGCCTCCAGAAGCTCATCGAGAAGGAAAAGCCGCACCTCGCGATTCTCGGCAAGCAGTCCATCGACGACGACCAGAACCAGGTGGGCCAGTACCTCGCCGAGTGGCTCGGCTGGTCGCAGGCCACGTTCGCCTCGAAGGAAGAATCCCTCGAGTCCGAGGCCGAGAAGACGAAGCAGCCGGCGCTCAAGCTGGCGGCCGACCTGTCGACCATCACGGTGGTGCGCGAGGTCGACGGTGGGCTCGAGACGGTCGAGTGCACGATGCCCTGCGTGGTGACGACCGACCTGCGGCTCAACCAGCCGCGCTACGCGTCGCTGCCCGGCATCATGAAGGCGAAGTCGAAGCCCATCGAGGAGCACACGCCCGCCTCGCTCGGCGTCGACGGCGCCTCGAAGATCGCCGTGACGAAGATGGAGCTGCCTCCCGCGCGCAAGGCCGGCATCAAGGTGCCCGACGTGGCCGCGTTGGTGGACAAGCTGAAGACCGAGGCCAAGGCGCTCTGACGCCGTTTTCGAACCCCAAAGAGAGACACTCCCATGTCCAACGTCCTCATCGTCGTCGAAGCGCAGCCTGACGGAAGCCTCCGCAAGGCCACCCTGAACGCCCTCACCGCCGGAGCGCAGATCGCCGCGAAGACCGGCGGCGAGCTGCACGCCGTCGTCCTCGCGAAAGACGCGGGCCCCCTCGCCAACGTCGTGAAGGAGTACGGCGTCAAGGTGGTGCACGCAGGCAGCGGCGCCCACCTCGCGCAGTTCACCGCCGACGCCGTGGCTCCGGCCGTCGCCGAGCTCGCCGTCGCCATCAAGGCCTCGTACGTCGGCGTCGCCGCCACCCAGGCGGGCCGTGACGTGATGCCCCGCATCGCCGCGCGCCTCAAGGCGGCGATGGCTTCCGAGATTCTGTCGGTCGTCGGCTCGTCGGCGGCAGACCTGCAGTTCACCCGCCCGATGTGGGCTGGCGCTGTCATCGCCACCGTGAAGCTCTCGACGCCCATCGTCTGCTTCAGCGCCCGCACCACCGAGTTCCCGCAGGCCCAGAAGGCCGGCAGCGGCGAGGTGCGCGCGTTCACCCCGGCGGCGCCCGCGAAGGCGCTCCAGAAGGTGGTGTCGTTCAAGGAAGTGAAGTCGGCCCGCCCGGCGCTCACCGAGGCGCGCGTCGTCGTGTCCGGCGGCCGTGGCACCAAGGGCGACTTCAAGCCCATCGAGGGCCTGGCCGACGAGCTCGGCGCGGCCGTCGGCGCCTCGCGCGCGGTGTGTGACGCCGGCTGGCAGCCGAACGACCTGCAGGTGGGCCAGACGGGCAAGGTCGTCGCGCCGCAGCTGTACATCGCCGCCGGCATTTCGGGCGCGATTCAGCACATCGCCGGCATGAAGGGCTCGAAGACCATCGTCGCCATCAACAAGGACGGCGAGGCCCCCATCTTCCAGGTGGCTGACTACGGGCTCGTCGGCGACCTGTTCAAGGCGCTGCCCGAGCTGCAGGCCGCGGTGAAGGCCGCGAAGTAAACGAAGTCGGTCGGGCCACGGGCGGTGAGGGACTCCGGGAAAAGGAGCGCCTTCGCCGCCCGACGTGTCTTCGCTCACGAGTGCCGTCGAGTGCCCGCCTCGCGCGCACGCCGCTGGTGCAGCACCGCCGGCACCAGCCGGTAGGCGCCCGCGGCCGGAATCGCGTCGAGGAGCGGGTGACGCGTTGGTCTACGTTCGTCCTCCATGACTGCGTTCTGTCGTGCCACCCCTTCCTGTGTTGCGCTCCTGGTGGCCTGCGCGCCCGCGGTTCCCCAGACCGGCGGCGCAGGCGTGCCCCGGTTCTCGTTCGAGCGCGATGGCGAGAGTCTCTCGCGCATCGAATTCGGTGTCGTCGCCATGGGGAGACGAGCCGAGCGGAAGGTGCTCGTCACCAACGTCGGCCGCGGCCCGCTGCTGCTCGACGGCTTCTCGAGATCGGGCAGCGCCGTCTTCGGCGTCGACTTCGAGCCGGCGGAGCTTGCGCCCGATCAGTCCACGACCCTCACGTTCTTCTTCGACCCACCCGAGGACCCGTCGGTGGCGCTCGTCGACCACGCGGTGACGCTCGGGGTACAGGCGCGAAGCGTGGCGCCGAGCACCCCAGCCCTTCAGCTCGAGCTGACCGGCCGCGCGATTCGCGTCGAGTGTGACGTGCCAACGCGCATCGATTTCGGGGCCGCTGCGCGGGGTGACACCGTCGTGTGGACGACGAAACTCAAGAACCCCACGCCCATCGAGCGGGTGGTCGCACGGGTTGGCGTGTTGCGCAGCAGTCAGGGCGCCGGCGTCTTCGCGCTGACGGCTGATTCTCCGCGAGGCGAGGTCGTGCTCGCTCCGGGCCAGGAGCGTGTCCTGTCGTTCGCCTTCACCCCCACTGAGGTGCGCGACTACTCGGCCAGCATCGACATGCTGTGGGATGCGCTCTGCCCAGAGGTCACGACGCTGCTCCTGGGCACCGGCGTCGACTCGGTCCTGACCCTGTCGCCAGCGACGGTGGACTTCGGGTACGTGCAGCCCGGCGTCAGCATCACCCGGGAGCTGACGTTCGAGAATCGCGGCTTCAAGCCGGTGGAGCTGACTGGCCTCGCCACGCGCGAGGGCAGCTCGGCGTCGGCGTTCTACGAGGTGGTGGCAGCGAACCCCGGCGACCTCACCCGACTGACGGTGCCACGCGGCGCGCGCGACCCTGCGACGAACGACGTCATCCCCGGGGTTGCGAAGCTGTCGATTCGTTTCCGTCCCACGGTGTTGGGCCCTCGCAATGGCACGCTCGTCGCGATGTCGGACCTGTCGTCCCAGCCCAGCCTCCGCGTCCCGCTGCGGGGCGGGGGCGGGGGCCCTGACATCGAGGTGCTCCCGCGGCCGGTCCTCGACTTCGGGTCCGTGGCCGTCACGCCAGGTAGTCCGCAGCCCGTGACCCGGACCCTCGTCGTTCGCAACATCGGCACCGCACCGGTGGTTCCAGACCCACGCGCCAACCTGCGCCTTGGCGCCGGTGGCGGGGGCCCGCCGTACTTCTCGGTCTCGCCGAAGAACGCGGAGTCCGGGCTGGACGAGATCTGCGTGGGGGGCTTCGACTCGTTGACCGGGACGTGCACCAACGACCTGCCCTCCACGGGCGTCGGCGCGTACGACCCCGCGGTGGGCCTGGTGGCAAGTGGCCCAGCCTCGACGCTCGAGGTCTCCGTGAGGGTGCAGCTGAAGAACACCCTGGTGAACGCGAGCACTGGCACGAAAGCGTGGAACGTCACGATCTTCTCGAACGACCCGGCGGAGCCCGAAGTGCGCATCACCGTCACGGCGACCCCCGTGAACTGACGCACGCGCCGCGCCAGCCCCGTGTCGAAGGGGTGCGCCCGACGTGTTTTCGCCGCCGTGGCCGCCCTCGGCTACCATCGGGCGCCGATGATTCAGATGTTCCACGTCACCAAGGCCTACCCGGGCGACCCGCCGGTGCTGGTGGACATCAACCTCGACATCGAGAAAGGCGAGTTCGTCTTCCTCACCGGCCCTTCCGGCGCGGGCAAGTCGACGCTGCTCAAGCTCATGTTCCTCGCCGAGCGCGCCACCCGGGGGCAGATTCTGCTGGCCGGGCGCAACGTGGCGCGGCTGCGCGAGTCGGGCATTCCATACCTGCGGCGCAACATCGGCGTCGTGTTTCAGGACTTCAAGCTGCTCCCAACGCGCACCGTGGCCGAGAACGTCGGCTTCACCCTCGACGTGTTGGGCACGCCCCGTGACGAGGTGCGTGACCGCAGCCTCAAGATGCTCCGGCGCGTGGGTCTCGAGCACAAAGCCGACGTCTCGCCCCTCAAGCTGTCGGGCGGAGAACAGCAGCGCGTCTCGCTCTGCCGCGCGCTGGTGAACGACCCGGCCCTGCTGCTGGCCGACGAGCCCACCGGCAACCTCGACCCGGCGCTCACCGTCGAGATCATGGACCTGCTCACCGACGTGAACGCGCGCGGCACCACCATCGTGGTGGCCACGCACGACGCCACGCTCATCGAGCGCTACCAGCGGCGCACCTTGCGGCTCGAGAAGGGCACCATGGTGGCCGACGAGCGCGGCGCCAAGGCGGCGCGCCTCATGTCCCAGACCGCATGAGCGCGCCTGCGAAGCTCGCCTACTTCGTGCGGACCGCGGTGGGCAGCATCGTGCGCTCGCCCTTCGTGCACGTCATCGCGGTGGCGAGCCTCACGCTCGCGCTGGTGGGCTTCGGCGTGGCCCGGCTCGCCCGCGCGCAGCTCGACACCCTCGTCGACGCGCTCGGCGGCGCGGTCGAGCTCACCGTCTATCTGGCCGACGACGCCGACGCCGCGCAGGTCGATGCGCTCGTCACCGCGCTCAGCCAGCGCACGGGCGGCACCGTCACGAAGGTGTCTCCGGCCGAGGCCCTGGGCCGCCTCGTCACCCAGCTCGGAGAAGACGGCAGGGGCCTGGCCGACCTGCCCGACAACCCGCTGCCGTGGAGCCTCGAGCTGAGCCTCCCCAAAGGCGCGCGTGAGCCGCAGGCGCTCGAGGCGCTCGCCGAGAAGACGCGCGCGCTGCCCTTCGTGACGGGCGTCGACTACGGCGAAGAGGCGCTCGAGCGGCTCACCCTCATCGCCCGCGCCCTCGAGGTGGCGAGCCTCGTCGTCTTCACGCTCGTGTTCCTCACCGCCGTCATCGTGGTGTCGGCCACGCTGCAGCTCGCCATCTTCGCGCGGCGCGAGGAGATCGAAATCCAGAAGCTGGTGGGCGCCACCGACCGCTTCGTGCGCGTGCCGTTCCTGCTCGAAGGCGCGCTCCAGGGCGTGGTGGCCGCGGCGCTGGCGCTCGGGGCGGTGCTGGCGCTGGTGCGGTGGCTCGACGGGCAGGGCGGTGAGCTGCTGGCCTTCGCGCGCGTGGGCGGCGCGCTGGCGGTCGACTGGGCGCGGCTGGCCGCAGAGCTCTTCGGCGCGGGCACGGCGCTGGGCCTGGCGGGCAGCTTCATCGCGGTGCGGCGCTTCTTGAGGGTGTGACGGTGCTCTCGGCCTGGGTGCTCGCGCTCGTGTTGCAGGGCTCCGCCGAGGACGTGGCCGAGGAGCGCGCCGAGCTGGCCGAACGGCTGGAGGCCGAGCGGAAGGCCTTCGAGGCGCTGGGCACCGAGAAGAAGGAGCTGCTCACGCTGCTCGACACGCTCGAGCGCCTCTCGCGCGACTCGGCGCAGCGGGTGGGCCAGCTCGAGCGCCAGCGCACCCGCCTCGAGCAACAGCGCGCCGCCGTCACTGCCGAGCTCGAGCGCAACGCCGCCGTGGTGGCCGAGCGGCAACGGGCGCTCGCACCGAGGCTCGCGTTGCTCTACCGCCTCGGCCGAAAGGACCGTCTTGGCGTGTTGCTGGCGAGCGACGACTTCGCCTCGCTCATCAAGCGCCAGCGCGCCGTCGGCACCCTCATCGCGTCAGAGGCGCGTGCCCTCGAGGAACTCTCGGTGCTCACCCGCGCCCAGGCCTTCACCGCGCGGCGGCTCGAGCGGCTCGAGGAGACCTCGGCGCGCTACGTGCGGGCGTTGCGCACCGAGCAGGCCGTCAGTCAGGCGCGCCTCTCGCGCTTCTCGGACCTGCTGGCCTCCATCGGCGCCGAGCAGAACCGAAAGAGCCGGCTCATCGCCGAGCTCGAGGCCAGCGAGAAGGAGCTGTCGACGCTGGTGGGCGACCTCGCGCCCCAGGCCACGGTGACGGGCTTTCGCGCGCGCAAGGGCGAACTGCCCATGCCGACGAAGGGGCTGGTCGAGGTGGGCTTCGGGAAGGTGGTGAACCCGCGCTTCAACACCGTCACCGTGCAGAAGGGCATCGACGTGCGCGCGGCGGCCGGCACGCCCGTGGTGAGCGTGGGTGAGGGCACGGTGGTGTTCTCGGGGTGGCTCAAGGGGTACGGCACGCTCGTCATCGTCGACCACGGCGCTGGCTACCACTCGCTGTACGCGCACCTCTCGTCGACCGAGGTCGAGGTGGGCACGGTGGTGAACGAGGGCGAGTCCATCGGCGCGGTGGGAGACACCGGCAGCCTGAAGGGCGCGTACCTGTACTTCGAGATTCGTAAGCAGGGGCAGGCGGTGGACCCGCAGCCGTGGCTCAAGGCGCCAGACACCGACGCGCCGTAGTGGCTCTCTCGCAGCGGCCCGTTAAGAAGCGCCCATGATTCGACGAGCGATGACGCTGTGTTTCTTCGCGCTGGCGGCGTGTCCCCCCGTGGCGGAGCCGTGTACCCCGGCGACGTGTGCCTCGGGGTGCTGCGCCGGCGGTGAGTGTGTCGTCGGCACGACGCGGAGCGCCTGTGGCTCCGGCGGCGTCGCGTGCGAGGCGTGTGAAGGAACCAACGTGTGCCGCGCTCAGGCGTGTGTGGCGGCCACAGGTGGCGGGGAGGCAGGTGGCTCCGCGGGTGGTACGGCTGGCGGCTCCGCGGGTGGTGCGGCCGGTGGCTCCGCGGGTGGCGCGGCTGGCGGCTCCGCAGGTGGTACGGCTGGCGGCTCCGCGGGTGGTGCGGCCGGTGGTTCCGCCGGTGGTTCCGCCGGTGGCTCCGCGGGTGGCTCCGCGGGTGGCTCCGCGGGTGGCGCGGCCGGTGGCTCCGCGGGTGGTGCAGGCGGTGGCTCCGCGGGTGGTGCAGGCGGTGGCTCCGTCGGGCCGCTGACACCGACGGGCTTCACGGCGGCCTACTCGGCGAATCGGGCGAGCATCGCGCTCCGCTGGACC
>JALOQF010000531.1 GCA_025459425.1 Myxococcaceae bacterium
CGAGTACACGTGGACGGTGACGAAGCGCCCGGCTGGCAGCACCGCCGCCATTCAGAACCCGACGGGCAGCGTCACCATGTCGCGCAACTACGCCTACGCCTACCAGGACGGCAACGTGCCCACCTTCACCTCGGACGTCGACGGTGAGTACGACATCCAGCTGCAGGCCAACCTCGCCTTCAAGGACCGCGCGTACCCCGAGAAGCGGGACTCGGTGTCGGGCCTGAAAATGACGGCCACGCCAGACGGCTCTGGTGGCAACACCGCCGCCACCTGCGCCGCGATTCCCGTCGACGCTTCGCTCGCCGGCCTCGGCCTCGCGATGCTGACGCTGGCTCGCCGCCGCCGCTCCTGACGAACGACCGTTCCAGGAGGGGCACTGCGACCGCGGTGCCTCTCCTGCAGTTCCCGACGGCCAGCGCTCACGTTCCGACGTCTGGAGCTGGTTGGGCCGACCGACACCGCTTGCGCGGCACCTGCAGCAGGCCGCCACGCTCTTCGTCTCCCGGTGGGACGAGTCCATGCCGAGGCCCGGTCATCCATGGGGGATGGCCGGGCCTCGGTGTTTGCGCGACGCGCAGTCGCCCGCGGCTCGATGAAGTCACCCGGCGAGGGCCTCCGTGACAGACTGCCGCGGCGCATGCGGCACGCGCGCGCCGCCACCGCCACCTGACGGACCAGGCCTGAACAGATGTTCCACGTGAAACGCCCGCTCCCCGCCCTGGGTCTGGGGCTCTCGTCGAATGCGCAGACGACCGACCTGCCTCGGCCCTACGAGGTGCTTCGACGACGCCCGGGGGCCTTCGACTACCTCGAGTACAGCGCGCCGCTCGACGTCGACGAGGCAGCCCGCGAGGCCTCGCTGTTCAGCGAGATGACGGCCCGCCGGCACGAGGTGCCGCTCGTCTACCACCCGGTGCACCTCAACCTCTTCGGCCCCGACACCGAGACGCCCGAGCGCCTCGCGCAGCTCGACCGGCACTGCACCCGCGTGGGCAGCCCGTGGGTGTCGAACGACGTGGCGTGGTGGCACGCGCGTGGCGCCTTCTTGCCCGGAGCGCTGTACCTCTCACCGCCCCTCACGTTCGAGATGCTCGAACTGTGCGTGCTGCACGCGCGGGTCGTGCAGCGCGCGCTGTCGGTGCCGCTCGTGCTCGAGAACCCCACGGTGTCGTGCGCCCGTGGGTCGCTGCACGTGCTCGACTTCATGGCGCGCCTGTCGGACGCGACGGGCTGTGGCGTGCTGCTCGACGTGGGACACCTCGTCTCGCATCAACTGACGCGAGGCCGAGGGCTGCTCGACGGCCTCGACGCTTTCGACTTCAGCCGCGTCACCCAGCTGCACGTCGCCGGCGGCGTCATCACCACGCGAAGGGGCCGGCGACACTACGTCGACGACCACCCGCAGCCGGTTCGCGACGAGGTGTGGCACATGCTCGAGCACCTCGCGCCGCGCTGCACGCAGCTGCGGGCGCTCACCTTCGAGGCCGATGGGCACCCTGACGCCGAGGCGCTCCGCGGGCTCGAGCGGCTGCGGCCCTTCGCACCGAAGCCTTCCCCACACGACCCATCGACGCTTCCCGAGCGCTGGCGACCACTCTCCGCGAACCCCACGCCCTCCTCCGTCGACCCCACGGCAGCCGCCGCCACGCCAGAGGCCGAGGACGAGCCCTGGAAGCTCGACCCTCGCAAGTCGAGCGGAGGCGAGCCCACGCCGACGAACGCACGCCCTGGCGACGTTCGCACCGTGCTGCCCCCCCACCACGACGGTGAGCACCACGCAGCGCGCGGGCCGGAGCAGACCGAGACCAGGCCGACGCCCGCGCAGGCCGCTGCGTGCTGGGCGCTCTTCGACGACGTTCACACCGGCCGAGGTGATGACCTCGAAGGCGCCCTCGCGGAGCAGGACTTCCGCCTGGCCGTCCTCGCGCAGACGCTCGATGGCGACGTGCCGTGGGCGCGGCTCGGGCTCGCTCCGGAGCGCGAGGGGCTGCTCGCCTTCATGACGAGCCCCTTCTTTCGTGACGGCTTCGCCAGAGGTGTGGCGCTGCGCGAGGTCTTCTTCGGCTGGGGTGCGTCACGGCGTGAGGCGCTGCACCCGGGCGCCGCACACCTGTTCGAGCTCGACGTCTGGCTGGCGCGGCAGGGCCTGCGCCCGCATTCGAGCCGTCCGACTGGCCTTGCGCCTGGAGTCCGGCTCGCGAGCTTCGAGCTCGACCTCAGCGAGGCGCTCTTCGCGGCGCGCGCGCTCGGGCGGCACCTGCGAGACCGGGCGCCCTGGTCGAGCGCCGGCTTCGAGGGGAGCGGCTTCGAGGCCGTGCTGCACGCGGCCGCACGTGCACCGCGGCGGGCGTGGACGGTGGCGCTCCGCCCATTGGGCCGGCGCCTCGAGGTGTTCGAGCTGAGCGACGACGAGCTCACCGTGCTGCGCCAGCTCGAGACGGGCGCCTCCCTCGACGTGCCGGTGCAGGTGGCGCAGGGGCTCCTTCGCCGGGGCCTCGTCACGCGCTCACGGCCGTAGTCGGACGTGCGCTGGACCTCACGCGGCAGGGCAACGACCTCGTCGCGCGCGCGGGTCCGTCACGGCAGGACGGCGGTGGGGTTCACCCTTCAGCGCGCCACCCGCCGGAAGACGTTCAACGGACCGAGGCGCTCGCGAGGCAGGGCAACGACCTCGTCGCGCGCGGGTCCGTCACGGCAGGACGGCGGTGGGGCTCAACCTTCAGCGCAGCGCGAGCCACACGCCGAGAAAGCCCAGGCCCACCGCGACGAGGCGAACAGCACCGAAGAGTGCCCTTCAGCGCAGCGCGAGCCACACGCCGAGAAAGCCCAGGCCCACCGCGACGAGGCGAACAGCACCGAAGAGCGCCACCCGCCGGAAGACGTTCGAGGGACCGAGGCGCTCGCGCGGCAGGGCAACGGCCTCGTCGCGCGCGCGGGTCAGTCACGGCAGGACGGCGTGGGGTTCGCCCTTCAGCGCAGCGCGAGCCACACGCCGAGGAAACCCAGGCCCACCGCGACGAAGAAGACACCACCGAAGAGCGCGACCCGCTGCCACCACAAGGCGCGCTGGAAGGCCGCCGTGTTGCCCTCGCCCGAGATGTACGGTTCCTCGTCGCCCGTCGCCTCGATTTCCTGGATGAGGCTCTGCTCGATGAGCGGCTCCTGCACTTCGCCGAAGGTGAGCCCGAAGCTCTTCCGCTGCTCGAGCAGCCGCGCGTCGATGGGCCGCGTCAGGCGTGGGTCCTTCGCGGGTGTCGGAGTGCCGTCGTCGGCCAGCGTCGGGTCAGGCTTGCCCGGGTCGGTGATGTCGTCGTTCGACTTGAGAATGTCGGCGGGCGCCATCACGGCGGTGTGCTCGAAGGCCAGCGCCGTCGGCGGCACCAGCGCGAGCTGCCGGGTCTTGTCGCTGGCGATGGGCGTCACCGTCTTGCCGTAGACGACCTCCATCAGCACCGCGTCTTCGCTCGACTTCTCCTTGTGGAACACGCGCGACAGCAGGTCGCCCAGGTCGCGCTCCTTCACGTCGGGCGCATGGCGCAGGCGCGCCTTCTTCAGCGCCTCACCGAACTCGGCGGCGTTGTTCCACCGCTCGCCGGGCTCCTTCTTCAGCGCCTTCGCGATGAGCTCATCGACGTCTCTGGGCACCGAGGTGTTGTGCTTGCTCGGCGGCTCCCACGACGGGTTCGCCGCGCGGCGCCAGCGCTCGATGGGGTCGCCCTTCTGGGGCAGCGCGTGCCAGGCGAGCAGCTCCCACAGCATCACGCCGCACGAGTACACGTCGGCGCGGCCGTCGACGATGAGCTTCTTGGCCTGCTCCGGCGCCATGTACGTGAGGTTGCCGATGACGACGCGCGGAGCGGTCTGCTCTTCCTTCAGCGTCGACTGCGCGGCGCCGAAGTCGATGATCTTCACTTCGCCGCGGTAGCTGATGCAGACGTTCGCCGGTGACAGGTCGCGGTGCACGAGGTGCAGCGGGCTGCCCGACTCGTCCTTCGCTTCGTGCGCGTACTGCAGGCCCTGACACACCTTCTCGCCGAGGAGCAGGATGAGGCCGAGCGGCATCTCGGCCTTGCGGTCGCGCAGGCGCTTGGTGAAGCGGCTCACCGTCTTGCCCTGCACGTACTCCATCGTGAGGAAGTACTCGCCGCCGACGTCACCCATCGCGTACACGCGCGCGATGTTGGTGTGCTTGAGCCGCACCACCACCTTGGCCTCGTCGAGGAAACGGCCGACGAAGGCGCGGTTGGCCACCAGGTTCGGCAGCACCTTCTTCACCACGCAGGCGCGCGGGTGCTCGCCACCTTCGCGCGCGAGGAACACCTCACCCATCCCACCCGCGCCAATCCGGCGAATGAGCTGGTAGCGCCCGAACGGCACGGGCGCTTCCGGCGAAGGCTCCTGCAACATGAGGCTCGGAGTGTGGGGCCGACGCTGCGCTGGAGCAAGCACAGGACGACCGGCCTCCGGTGTCATCACGTCCAGGCTGGTCGGGTCGCTGTTCATCGCCGCAGGCACACTCTGTCCGACATTGACTCACCCATTGTCGACATGGCGCGTCACGAAGTTGTGGGCGACGGCCAAAATCAAGTCCTTTCAGGGTGTTGCTACCTGACGTTGCGAACGGGAATGGAAGGGCCGGGGAGGAATGGCGGAGGGGGCGGCGGGCGCGCGGGTGGGGGCGGCGTCGGGCGGGGTTGGGTGGGGGTGGCGCCGTTGGCGATGGCGGCGGCCCGGGCGCGCCGCAGCTCGAGCTCTTCGGGCGAGGGCAGGTCGGCGGGGTCGATGCACGACTCGGAGCGTTTTTCTTTCGCGCGTTCGACCAGGCGCGCCGCGCGTTTGGTGAGCGCGCGCATCATGGTGTCGAGGCCGGCGTCGGTGAGGTTCGACGAGTTGAAGTCGAAGCCGACGGCGTCGTTCAGCGCCGGGCAGTTCTGCGTCTCGAGCTTCCAGGTGAAACGCACCTTCGGGCCGCCATCGAGTGGCGCGAGGACGCCCTTGAAGGCGACGTCGCCACGAACGTCTTCACCCACTGCGAGGTAGTGTTCGGCCCACTTGAGCTTCGCGGTGCGCTCCAGCGCGCGCACGGTGACCTCTTCGAGGCGCGGTGTCGGCCAGTCATCGAGCTCGCTGCGCAGGCTCTCGAGGCGCACGCCGATGCCGCCGTGGATCAACAAGGGAACCGCAACCAACCACGCGCTCATGGAGTCCTCCAACCAGGGTCACAGGGTACTGCGAGCAGGGCGCGTGCGGAAACCGCCGGGCGCTGCGGTTGGGCGTCGTCCGGGCGCCGTGCCCGACGCGCCCCAGGCCACTCGGGTCGCGCGCCCGAGGCGTCGTCGAGGGAACCGTCGACACGCTGGCCCCGCTCACCATTCGTCCGGGAGGCGTGGGTGCCGGCCCCCCGTTTGCGATACACGTCCGGGAGGCGTGGGTGCCGGCCCCCCGTTTGCGATACAGAGCCTGTCTGTCGACGGCATGAACGACCTTCCTCCCAGCCCGGCGCCGGCGAGCGTCTTCCGACGGCTCAAGCAGGCCTACGATTCACGGGCCTGGCTGCGCTGGGTGTTCGATGGCGTGCTGCTGGTGGGCATCGTGGCCGGGGTCGGGTTGTGGCAGACGCGGGCGCACGTGAAGGGCGGCGTGGTGCCGGCGGTGACGCTGCGAACGCTCGGCGGTGCACCGCTCGAGCTGTCAGCGCTCGCGGGCAAGCCGACGCTGCTGGCCTTCTGGGCGCCGTGGTGCACCGTCTGCGAGACCGAGTCGCGCAACCTCGGCTGGGCGCGCGCGCTCGTCGGCAGCCGCGCGAACGTGGTGTCGGTCGCGACGGCCTGGGAGGCCGAGGGGCAGGTGCAGGCGTACGCGCAGCGCAACGGCGTCGACTACCCGGTGCTGCTCGACGAGGTCGGGCTGGCCGAGGCGCTCAAGGTGAACTCGTTCCCCACCGTGTACTTTCTGGACGAGTCTGGCCGCATCAAAGGAAGCGTGGTCGGGTACACCACGACGGCTGGGCTGCTGTTGCGCACGCTCTGGTGACGGTCAGCCGGTTCGACACGCGCGTCGACCGAATCCAGAAATGTTTCCAGCGGAAACATAGCGCCGCGCCTCAATTCAGCGACGGTCACCTCATCGACACGACGGATGCCGTGCGCGGGTGACGGTCAGCCGGTTCGACACGCGCGCGTCGACACATCCAGGGAATGTTTCCGGCGGAAACATGGCTCCGCACCTGAAGTAACCAACGGTTACATCATCGACACGACGGATGCCGTGCGCGGGTGACGGTCAGCCGGTTCGACACGCGCGCGTCGACCTCCATCCAGGGAATGTTTCCGGCGGAAACATGGCTCCGCACCTGAAGGAACCAACGGTTACATCATCGACACGACGGATGCCGTGCGCGGGTGACGGTCAGCCGGTTCGACACGCGCGCGTCGACACATCCAGGGAATGTTTCCAGCGGAAACATGGCGCCGCACCTGAAGGAACCAATGGTCACATCATCGACACGACCGCCGGCGCCTCCTGCGCACGCGCGCTCCGCCAGCTGGACGCCGGAGCGGCGCACCGGACGACTGCTGCGACCCGACGCAGCCCCTGTCTCCATCGGTCACATCACGCGCTGACTCGTCACACCGGCCCGGTCAGTCCAGCCCGCGCTCGTACAGCTCGTCTTCATCGAGGCCGAGCAGGTGACCGACCTCGTGCAGCACCGTGATGCGAATCTCTTCCAGCAGCTCCTCGCGGGTCCGCGCGAAGCGCTCGAGGTTGTTCTGGTACAGCGTGATGTGCGCGGTCTGATGGTCGGCTGCCGACACCGGGCTGCGCTCGTCGACGGCCGCGCCGCGGAACACCCCGAGGATGAGGGGAGACACGCCGCCCTCCTTCAGGTCGTCGTCCGACGGAATGGGCTGCACGTCGATGATGCAGTTCTCGAGCGCAGGCTTCGCGTGCTCCGGCAGCGAGGCGATGGCCTCGGCCACCGCCTGGTCGAAGGCCTCGGCCGACAGGTGCACCGGGGGTGGAAACTCCTCGGGGCTGAGGAGTCTCGCGCGCGCGAAGAAGGGCTCGGGGTCTTCCCCGCGACGCTCGGCCAGCAGGCCCAGCGCGTGCTGCGCCCACGCCTCGTCGGGGTAGTCGCGCGCGAGCGCCTGGTACACCCGCCGCGCCTCGTCGAAGCGCGCGAGCTCGAACAACGCCTGGCCCTGCTCGAGCTGGGCTTCGGCCGACGTCGGGTCGACGCCCAGCGCCACCTGCACGCTCGCGAGCGCTTCGGTGAAGTCGCCCAGCTGGTTCAGCGCCGTCGCCCGAAGCAGCTCGAGCTCGAAGCGCAGCTCCGGGTCCCTTCCCACCAGCCGCTCCGCCGCATCGAGCACCTCGAGCCCCTGCTCGATGAGCTCGCGGTCGTCTTCGGCGTCACGCACCAGCAGGTCGGCCTCGGCCAGCGGCCACGCCGGGTTCTTCGGCTCGAGCGCGCGCAGCCGCTCGTACGCCTCGACCGCCCCGGTGAGCTCGCCCAGGTGCCGCAGCGCCACCGCCTTGAGGTCCAGCGCGTCGACGTCGTCGGGCTCGTCGCGCAGCATCTCGTTCGCGAGCGCCAGCGCGTCGTCGGCGTTGCCCGCCTCGAGCGCGTCTTCGGCACGGTCGAGCAGCTGCGCGAAGCGGGGGTCGGCCACGCTCGCCTTGTCAGGGCGCCGCTACCGAAAGTCAATCGCCCATGGTACGAGCCCGCGCATGTCGGACGTCGCAGGCCCTCCACCGGGCCCACAGCGCACGGTGCTGGTGGTCGACGACGACGAGTCGACGCTGCAGATGATTGGCACCTTCCTCAGGCGCCATGGCTACAAGCTGTTGCTGGCCACCAACCCGATTCGGGCCCTCGAGCTCCTCAAGGCCGAGAAGGTCGACCTCGTCATCACCGACCTCATGATGCCCCACGTCGACGGCATCGCCTTCACCCAGCAGATTCACCAGCTCCCGGGCCTCGGCGCCCTGCCGGTGATCATGATCACCGCCTACGGCACCGACGACCTCACCGACAAGGGCATGCGCAAGGGGGTCGCTTTGACCCTCTCGAAGCCCCTCGAGCTGTCCAAGCTCCTCGACCTCGTCGGCTTCGCCACCCACTGACCGGCGGCGGTTGACATTGGGCGCGTTCTCCTTAATTTGGCGCTCGCCGTGCGCGAGTGCTAACGCGCCTTCGCACCCAAAACGAAGTCATTCCAGGAGGTTACAACCATGGCAGCCAAGGAAATCTTCTTCCACCAGCCGGCCCGCGAGGCGATTTTGCGGGGCGTTCGCATTCTCTCCGACGCGGTCGCGGTCACCCTGGGGCCCAAGGGCCGCAACGTGGTCATCGAGAAGTCGTTCGGTTCGCCCACGGTGACGAAGGACGGCGTGACGGTCGCCAAGGAGATCGAGCTCGAGAACAAGTTCGAGAACATGGGCGCGCAGATGGTGAAGGAGGTCGCGTCGAAGACCTCGGACACCGCCGGTGACGGCACCACCACCGCCACGGTGCTGGCGCGCGCCATCTACGAAGAGGGCCTCAAGCTGGTCGCCGCCGGCCACAACCCGATGGACTTGAAGCGCGGCATCGACAAGGCCGTCGAGGTCGTCATCGGCGAGCTGAAGAAGCTGTCGAAGCCGGTCAACGGCAAGAAGGACATCGCGCAGGTCGGCACCATCTCGGCCAACGGCGACGACACCATCGGCACCATCATCGCCGAGGCGATGGAGAAGGTGGGCAAGGAGGGCGTCATCACCGTGGCGGTGAGTGAGAAGAGAGAGGCAGCAGGGAATGATGAGGGAGAGGGGAGGCAGCGCTGCGCCTCACCAGCAGCCAGCAGTTGCCTGGTACCGAGTGGCAGTCTTCACCGCATTCTGTCTCAGCAGTTATTGCCGCTGCCTGGCAGGCCACACAACACTTGCCTTGACCCTGTTTTACCCTGTTTGTTGTTTTGTACCCTTGACTTTACCTTGCCCTGGGTGTAGGACGGCAAGACCATGGAGAATGAGCTGGAGGTGGTGGAGGGCATGAAGTTTGACCGGGGCTACATCTCGCCTTACTTTGTGACCGACAACAAGACCATGAAGTGCGAGCTGGACAACCCCCTCATCCTCATCTGCGAGAAGAAGATCGCAGGGTGGGTGGCGGCGTTGTGTGGTGTGGTGATGATGCAGCGGGGAGGTGGCAGGGGCTG
>JALOQF010000532.1 GCA_025459425.1 Myxococcaceae bacterium
GGTCGGGTTGGCCGGATTGCACGTGAAATTGAGGATGTTTTCGCCCTCGGCCACGATATGCGCGTAGGAAGCTGACCAGGTCACCCGCGGCCACGTTGTCCATCGAGGGCGGCACCGCCACGAAGACCGCAGGCCCCGCAGGGTCGGCCTGGACGAAGAAGCCACCGGGCTCGACGGCCACGCCCACACCGGCGTCCACCAGCGGCTTGATGTACGTCACCAACACGCCCTCGACGGCGATGGAGCCAGTGACGGCGCCGCCATCAGGCGATGAATCCGCGAGCGCGCGAACAGCGAGGAGCTGCTCGATGCCACCGTCGAGGCCAGCTGCGCCGCCAGCCGAACCACCCGCCGCGCCGCCAGCCGAGCCACCCGCCGCGCCGCCAGCCGAACCACCCGCCGCGCCGCCAGCCGAGCCACCGGCCGCGCCGCCAGCAGAACCACCGGCCGCGCCGCCAGCCGAGCCGCCCGCCGCGCCGCCAGCCGAACCGCCAGCCGCGCCGCCAGCCGAGCCGCCAGCCGAGCCGCCAGCCGAGCCACCCGCCGCGCCGCCAGCCGAACCACCGGCATCACCGCCAGCCGAGCCGCCCGCCGCACCGCCGGCCGAGCCGCCCGCCGCGCCGCCGGCCGAGCCACCTGCCGTACCGCCTGCCGCACCACCTGCCGCACCACCTGCCGTGCCGCCGCCCGAGCCACCTGTGCCGCCACCCGCTCCACCCGCGAACCCGCCGCCCGAGTTGACCGGCGTGCACGCCCCGCTCGTGCAGGTGAACCCCGAGGGACACGCCACGCACATCATGCCGCGCGAGCCGCAGGCATTCGAAGCGGAGCCGCTGACACACTGGCCGTTGGCACAGCAGCCGTTCGCGCAGGACGTCGCGTTGCACGCCGGCGTGGTCGGACCACACGACGACGACATCACGGCCGACAGGCCGAGCACCGTCGTCAGTCCGAAGAATCGGAGGGTTTTCAGCGTCATTCGTTCGCTCCCGGGTTGAGGTTTTGCAGCTGCGGCCTGTACCCCCGGACCACGAGGGCCCCGCGTGACAATGCGGTGAACTCGAACCGGCGCCAGACCGCCGGCAGCGACGCTCACGTCTCGCGCTTGACGAGCAGCTCGAGGCCCAACATCGCCGCCAGGAAGGCCCGCACCTGGTGCTCCGGCTTCTGCGCGAGCGCGAAGATCTCGGCGCAGGTGCGCGTGCCATCGAGCCGCGGGAGCAGCTGCGCTTCCCACTTCTCGAGTTCGATCTCGTTGAGCTGGTACGGCGGCTGGGGGCTGGGCATCAGCCGATCTTCGGGGCGCACCAGCCGCGCGATGCGCTCGGGCTTGTAGAGCTTCTTCACGCCGCGCGCGATGAGGTTGCCGGGGAAGACGTCGAGCTTGATCGACTCGGCGCGGGCCTTCTCGCGGAAGGTGAGCACGAACTGGCCTTCCTCCCAGCCGAAGAGGCTGTAGATGATGCTCTTCACCTGCTGGCCCACGTAATAGAGGCGCTCGGTGTCCTTCAGCAGGCCGCGCTCCACCAGCACGTCACCGGTGCGACGGTTCGTCTGCTGGGCCACCACCGCCACGTCGTCGAGCTGGTCGGGCTTGATCTTCCCCACGCGCACGAGGAACTGACCGAAGCGGTCGGCGGCGAGGTTCGAGAGCGCGAAGACCGGCTGACCCGCCTCGAAATAGACGACCTTCTTCACCTTGCCCTTCTTGCACGACAGCTCGCCCGTCTCGCGCGACAGGTAGAAGGCCGTGATGAGGCCGGGCAGGTTGTCTTTCAGCTCGCCCATGCGGGCCGCGCGAGCCGAGGGCTCGGTGGCTTCGGGCGGAGGAGGCGGCGGCACCGGCGCGGCCGTCACCCCGGAGGAGGTCGGACGCACGCCGGGGACGGCGCCCTTGAGCGGCTTGCCGGCCATGAGCGCGGCGCCCGAGAGCTCGGCGGTGATGTTGCCTCCACCGGTCACCTTGATGCGGCCGGTGAGCTCCATCGCGTCCTGCTCTTCGTCCTCGACGTCGATGTCGAGCTCGACGTCGAAGTCTGGCGTCTCGGTCGGCGGCGGCGCGACCGTGCCCGCGGGCGGAGGGACCAGCCCCTTCACGGTCTCGAGCAGCTTCTTCGCGTCGAACGGCTTCTCGACGAACAGCGCCCCGGGGAACCGCTCGAGCGCTTCCTTCGAGTGGCGCGCGCCCTTGAAGACGCCCGTCATGAACACGAGCTTGAGCCCAGGGCGCGCCGCGGCGAGCCCCTCGGCGACGTGGTAGCCCATCATGTCGGGCAGCAGCATGTCGACCAGCGCCAGCGAGACGGGCTCGGTCTTGCCGAGGTCCACCGCGGGCCGGCCCTTGTTGGCGCCGACGACGGCGTAGCCGGCCTCTTCGAACAGCGACGTCAGGAGCGCCACCAGCTCCTTGTTGTCGTCGACGACGAGAATGGTGGGCGACATGAGGGCCAGACATTACGCTGTTTCGGCCGAGGTCTTCGATGAAACGTGCACTGCCCTTCTTCTTCCTGCTGCTGGCCCCTGCGGCGATGGCGCTCGACGCCTCGATTCCCGATGCGTCGGCTGGCATGGGCGGCGCCGACATGACCTCGGAAGAGAACGAGATGCGCGACCCCTGCCTGTCGAGCCGTGAATGTGAGCGTGGGTTCGTCTGCACCGACGGCCGCTGCACTCCGGCGCCCATTCGCAACGCGTCGGGCTGCGGCGGCGGCATGGCGCTGGCGACCCTCCCGCTGGCGCTCGGCCTGCTCGTGCGCTCGCGCAAACACGGGTTCTGACACGCGATTGCAGAAAGCGATTGCGCGCGCGGCGTCTGCGGGCGTACAGCCCCGCGCGTCGGTCAAGGGAACCCGGTGTGACTCCGGGGCTGCCCCGCAGCGGTGAGCAGGAACGAAAGCCGTCACGATGAGCACTGGGCCGAAGTCGAGCCTGGGAAGCGACGGCCGGTAGGAGACCTTCGAGAGAAGGTCAGCGCCTGCAAGTCCGAAGACCTGTCCGACCTGACGGCCGCTCCATCGGGGAGCGTCACCGGCTGAAGAGCAGTCCCATCCCGCTCCGAGGGGAGCGCGACGGACAGGTCGACTTCGCTGCGACGCTTCGGGGTGGTCGCGACGTGCCTCGCCGTTGGGGGCACACACTCCTGTGGTGTCGACATCGGGCGCTGCCTCTTCGTCGCGTCATGCCTTCGGAGCACCCGGGGTCCGAGGGGACCTTGCGCTGGAGGCGACGATGAAGACGTGGTTCGGAACGGCAGTCCTGGTGATGACGGTGTCGGCGTGTACGACCGAAGAGCCGACGCCGATGCGCTGCACACCGCAGAGCTGTGCGAGTGGGTGTTGTCGCGCTGATGGCACCTGCGCCGCAGGGACCGAGACGAGTGCGTGCGGCATCAGTGGTGAGGCGTGCGCGGTGTGTGGAAGTGGGCAGGCCTGCGTCCTGAATGCCTGCACGGCGGCCAGCGCGGACTCGGGCGTCGTCGACGCAGGCATCGTGGACTCGGGCGTCGTCGACGCAGGCATCGTGGACTCGGGCGTCGTCGACGCCGGCATCGTGGACTCGGGTGTCGTCGACGCCGGCGTCGTGGACTCGGGTGTCGTCGACGCCGGCCCACCCTGTGCGACTGCGCCGCTCGACGCCGTGCTCGGCACTTTCTCGCTCGTCGGCACCACCACCGTCACGTCGTCGGGTGCGGTGCCCGCGGGAACGTCTGCCTTCGGTGTCCACAACGGGCAGCTGTACGCCGTGACGAGCGCGCGCACCGTGAACCTGCTCGGTGTCCTCCCCTCGCTCGCCCTCGGGCCAGCCATCGCCGACATCAGGCCAGAGGCCGACCGTGACGCGCCGGTAACGTCGCGCTCATCTCTCCGGCCGACGGCGGCGTCGAATACGTGCCGGCTTCCGGCAACTACTCGGCCGCAGCGCTGAGCGGAGGAGGCGCCTTCATCATCAATGGCCTCGGGCTGCAGACCGCGACGGGGAACGGGCTGTTCGCGCTGAGGCCCGGAACGCCGACGCAGGGCTCGCTGCTGGCGCTCTTCCCCGACGCCTTCGGCGGCAGCGGGGACACGGCCATCACCACGACGGGGGTCGTGCTCGCCGGGAACTTCCGCTCCGACTTCACCAGCGTGGTGCGCGCGCTCACGCCGTCTCAGTACGCGGCGGGCGTCGCGAACGGCACGAGCTTCACCTACACCATGAACGACGCGCCCGTCGTCGCCGAGGGCGCGCAGGTCGCCAACGTGACGGCGCTCGGCCCCGATGCGGTCGTCGTGCGCGGCGGCTTCGACGCGAACTTCGTTCCGTTCACGCTTCGGGTCGAGCGTCTTCCCCTCACGCTCGCGGGCTCGGGGACGCAGACGGTGACGGTCGGGACGCCCGTCGTGCTGCTGCAGAACGGCCCCCTGCAGTGCACCCGCGTCTTCACCGCGTTCTCGTCGGGCACGAGCCTGTATCTCGGCTTGAGCGACCGGCAGGGACGCCGGTTGGTGCAGCTGTCGCCATGAGCGTGCGCTGGCTCGCGGCGGTCCTCACGGCAGCGCTGGTCGGCTGTGGGCCACTCCCGACCGGCGTCGATGGCGGCCCCGACGCGCCGCCACCGACCGACGGTGGTGGCGCGCCGGGTGATGCTGGCCAGGCTGACGCTCAAGTTCCCGATGCCGGACCTTCAGACGCCGGAGCGACCGCCGACGCCGGAGCGCCCCGGCCCGTCGATCCCTGGGCCGACCGGGTCTCGCGGGTCCGCCTCGGAGAGGGGTCCGGCTTCGGCCAGGATCGTTTTCCCGAGGTGGTGCTCGGCCCACCCTCTGGCGGCGGCATGAGCGCAGGCTCGCTCGACGTGCTCTCGCTCGGCCGCGAGGGCGTCATCGAGCTCGAGTTCACCGACCTCGTGCCCGTCGACGGCCCCGGCGTCGACCTGCTCGTCTTCGAGAACCCCTTCGGCACCTTCTTCGAGACCGGCGTGGTGGCGGTCAGCGACGACGGCGTCGACTGGAAAGAGTTCGCGTGCGACGCGCAGAACGCCGACGCGGGCTTTCCCGGCTGTGCTGGCGCGAAGCACGTGTTCGCCAACCCCGCGATGGGCATCTCGGGCACCGACCCGCAGGTCGCTGGGGGAGACGGGTTCGACCTCGCCGAGGTGGGGTTGACGCGTGCGCGCTTCGTTCGCCTGCGCGACTCGGGCGCCAACCGCTTCTACGCGTCCCCGGGCGGTGGGTTCGACCTCGACGCCCTCGCGGTGGTGAACGGCCGGCTCGTCGACGGAGGTGCTCCATGAGCAAGGCCTTCACCTGCTCGCGGCGATGCGTGATGGCTGGAGGCCTGGCGCTCGCGGCCTGCGGCGGCACGCCTGCTGCCTCGGACGCAGGCACCACCGACGCGCCAGAGCCAGACGCCGGCATGCCCGCGCCCGACGCCGGAGCGCTCGAGCCCTCGTGCGACGCGCGGCCTGCGAGCGGAGACGTGTTTCGCATCGAGCTGCGAGACTTCCCGGCGCTCCGCTCGCCGGGAGGGTCGGCGGTCATCGAGCGACCCGACGAGCTGCTCAACGTGTGGGTGCTGCACCTCGCGAATGGTGACGTCACGCCGCGCGCCGGCCCCGAGCTGTACTGCCCTTGTCACGGCAGCCGCTTCGCCACCGACGGCCGGGTCCTTCAAGGCCCGGCGACTCGCGCCCTGCGAACGTTCACGGTCCTGCGAGACGGCGAGGCACTTCTGCTCGAGCGGCGTTGAGGGCGCGCTCCGAGGGACTTCGGCCGGCGACAGATTCGAGCGGTACGTCAATGGACGAGCGACGCCTCGACGTTCACTTCGCGCGCGCCGCGGCGTCGAGCTCGACGAGCGCCTGCGTGTACGGGCGAGCGCGTCGCTCGGCGAAACCATCGATGAGGAAGCCCATCGCGCCGACGATGATGAGGCCGGGCCCCAGGCCGTGCGCCCAGTCGGCCTTGACGAGGAATCGCAGGGCGAGGCCGACGACGACGAGCGCAGTCCACGTCGACAGGTACACGGGCCAGGCGGCGTTCACCTTCTGCATGCGCGGCAGCTCGTCGGCCACCATGGCCTGCGGAGAGGCGGCATAGGCCTTCTCGATCGCCGCGACCTGCGAGGGCGTTCGAAGCCCCACCGCGAGCCCTGTCCCCAACGCGACGAGGCCGAAGAGCACCAGCGGCGCCGCCATGGCGATGCCGAACGCGCCGCCCTCGGCCTTCACCGCGGTCGCAGCCAGAACGAAAAGAATCACCGCCGCGGGGACGATGAAGAAGAGCGCCTCGATGCGCTCCCCACGGAAGTAGTCGTGCATCTGCTCGAGGAAGGTCATGCTGGGCTTCTCGCATGATCGCTTCGTGTCCGCAGCTCGAGGTCCTCGTCCGTCAGGGCAGCCTCGTCGAGGGTGACGAGCGGGTGCTGGTCAACGCCTCGAACACCAATGGCCAGCTCGGCAGCGGTGTGTCGGCGGCGATTCGCGGCGCCTGCGGCCCCGGCTTCCAGCAGACCATCACGCAGGCGCTCGAGGCCACCTTCCATGGGCCGATGGAGCCCGGCGAGGTGCTGATCACCGGCGCCGGGAGCCACCCACGCGCGCAGTGGGTCGCCCACGTCGCGGTGATGGACTACCGCGAGGGCTTCACGTCGAAGAGCTTCCCGTCGCTCGAGCTGGTGCGCGGAGCGTGCACGCGCTTGTGGAGCCGCCTCGAGGCCCTCGACGCCGACGCGCTGTCGGTCGCGATGGTGGCGCTCGGCGCGGGGACCGGCGGGCTCGGCGTGCAGGACTCGACGCGCGTCGCGGTCGAGACACTCGTCGCGCATGCATCGACGACCTCAGGCTCGAAGCTGCGGCGCGTGACGTTCTACGGCTACGCGCTCCACGAGTTCCTCGCGATGGCGGGCGTGCTCGTCGCGTTCGACCCGGCCATCACGGAGCACCTCGACGCCGAGGCGCGCGCCTTCATCGGCCGCGGCTGACCCTCACACGGCCGTGCTGCCGCGCTCCCCGGTGCGGATGCGCACGACCTCTTCGAGCGGCATCACGAAGATCTTCCCGTCACCGACCGCGCCGTTGGGCTCGGTGCGGGCGCCCTTCTGAATCGCGGCGATGGTCTTCTCGACGTACGCGTCGTTCACGCAGATGGTGATGCGCGTCTTCTGCACGTTGCGCACGCGCACCTCTTGTCCCCGGAAGAGCTCGACCTCGCCTGCCTGGCGGCCGCGCCCTTCGACGGTGTCGATGGTGATGCGGTACTGGTCTCCTTCGTCGAGCACCGCGCCCAGGGCCTCTTCGACGGCCTCGAGGCGCTCCGGGCGAATGATGGCGATGATCATCTTCATGGCGTCTTGAACTCGTGTGCGGGGAAGAACGTCAGGTCTGGTCGAAATGGTACCCACGTTCGCCGTGGACGTGGAGATCCTGGCCGTCGCGCTCTTCCTGCTCGGTGGCGCGGAGGCCCATGGTCGCCTTGAGGATGGACGCGATGACGAAGGTGCCGCCGCCCGCGAAGACGATGGCGACCGCGACGCCGAGGGCCTGCTTGCCGAGCTGCGCCACCTCTCCGTCGATGAGGCCCTTCGCGGGCGTGAAGCAGAAGACGCCGGTGAGGAGCGCTCCGACGATGCCGCCCACGCCGTGCACCCCGAAGGCGTCGAGGCTGTCGTCGTAGTTGAAGCGGTTCTTGAGCTGCACCGCCCAGTAGCAGACGACGCTCGCCAGCGCGCCCATCACCAGCGCCCACAGCGGCCGCACGTGCCCGGCCGCCGGCGTCACCACCACCAGGCCCGCGACGAAGCCCGAGGCGAGGCCGAGCGACGTCACCTTGCCGTGGTGCCAGCGCTCCATCAGCATCCACGAGAGGCCGGCGGCGGCGGCGGCGCTCTGGGTCGTGGTGAAGGCGAGGCCCGCGGTCGCGCCAGCCGGGTGTTCGACCGCGACCGCGCTGCCTGCGTTGAAGCCGAACCAGCCGAACCAGAGCAGGCCCGCGCCGGTGAGGGTCAAGACGAGGTTGTTGGGCAGAATGGCCGCGCGCTTGAAGTCACGCCGAGGGCCCAGCATCAGCGCGAGCACCAACGCCGAGACGCCGGCCGCGATGTGCACCACCGTGCCTCCCGCGAAGTCGAGCACGCCTCGCGCGAACAACCAGCCGTCCGACGCCCAGACCCAGTGCGCGAGCGGGCAGTAGATGAGCGTGGCCCACACGACGGTGAAGACGAGATAGGTGCGGAAGCGCATTCGCTCGGCGACCGCCCCGCTGATCAGCGCCGGCGTGATGATGGCGAACTTGCCCTGGAACATCACGAAGACGAGCTCTGGAATGCCCTTGTCCGAGTACGGGCGGTTCATGTCGATGCCCGAGAGCGCCACCAGCGCGGGGTCCCACCCGATGAAGCCGCCCTTCGATTGCCCGAAGGCCAGGGCGTAGCCGATCAGCACCCACTGCACCCCGATGACGGCCATCGCGACGAAGCTCATCATCATCGTGGTGAGCACGTTCTTCCGGCGCACCATGCCGCCGTAGAAGAGGGCCAGGCCCGGAACCATGAGGAGGACGAGGGCCGAGCTCGTCAACATCCACGCGGTGGAGCCGGCGTCGAAGGCCGGCGCTGCTGCTGGAGCTTCCATGCAGTCAGTCTCATGGTCCTGCCGCGACGCGTCAACAGAGATTGGCGCTTCAGCCTGCGCTCCAGGCGCTTCAAGAGCCCGAAGCAAGGCTTGTTCGGGCCAACTCAAGGCTCGAAGCCATCTGTGTTGGAGTTGGTGCGAAAGTGCGTCGAGGCCGGGAAGGGTTTGGGGCCGCAGGGGAATGCAGTGTGGCGCGCGCTCCCCAGACCGGCTGGGGGATCAACCCCTCACCCCACAGCGGGTTGAGCCTGAGGCGCCTGCCAACCAAGCGAATTTTCATCGATTCGCTCCGCTTTGGCGGTTGGATCGCTGTTTGAAGAACCAAGCTCCGGACTCAACCCGAACCCGGAGACGTACCCATGAAGAACCAGTTCCTCCTCCTCGCTGCAGCCAGCACCCTGTTGGCGCTGCCCGCCGCCGCCCAGTTGGGCAACGGCACCAACCCGGAGTGTCTCGACCCCTCGTGCGGCCGGCCCCGACAAGTCGGCGGTGGCTGCGGCTGTGGCTGCGGTTGCTCGGTGTGGGTGGCCTACACCGACGACGGCCGCACGCTGTCGTACACCGATGACGCCGACGGCGACGGCCGCGCG